>CAZGFR010000140.1:0-7211 GCA_964524485.1 uncultured Anaerolineaceae bacterium
TGGAAATAACCCAGCGCCATACGCAGACGTTCTTCCACGTCGGTGGGCGCATCCTTGGGCAGGGACTGGATGGCGGCCTGCGCCTCGACCACCGAGTAGCCCAGGGCGGTCAGCGCGGCGAGGACTTCGCTGTCGAAGTCGGTCATCGCGGCGACATGGGCCAGCGCATCGCTCGGCTTGAGTTTGTCCTTGAGGTGTAGAGCGATCTTCTGGGCGGTCTTCTTGCCCACACCCGGGACGCGGCTCAGCAGGTCGGCTTCCTCGGCGAAGATGGCACGTTGTACGGCATCCAGCGTCAGCGTGGAGAGCACGGAGAGTGCCACTTTGGGGCCGACGCCGTCCACGCCGAGCAGCAGGTTGAACAGGTCACGGTCCGCCTGGGATTCGAAGCCGTACAGCGTCAACGCGTCCTCACGCACGACGAGATGAGTGTAGAGGAACGCTACCTCGCCCACCTTGAGCCTGGTCCGCAGCGGCGCAGGGGCAAAGACGCGCAATCCCACCCCGCCGACTTCGAGGATAAGGGCGGTGTCTTCGATCTGGGTAATTTCACCACGCAGAGTTGCTATCATGGGACTATTTTACCTTTTAAACACGAAGGACACGAAGGGCACCAAGGTTTTCCTTTGTGATCTTCGTGTCCTTTGTGTTTAATATCGCTTCGTATTCAAATGCGTGATGGCAATGGCCAGCGCGTCGGCGGCGTCATCGGGTTTGGGGATGGAGTCGAGTTGCAGCAGGGCGCGGACCATGTCCTGGACCTGGCGCTTGTCGGCAGAGCCGTAGCCTGCCACGGCCTGCTTGACTTCGTTCGGGGTGTACTCGAAAGGCTCGATGTGCGCCTGCTGCAGGGCCAGCATCACCACGCCGCGCGCCTGTCCCACCGCGATGGCGGTGCTGACATTACGCTGGAAGAATAATTTTTCCACGGCGGCCGTGTCGGGGTGATATTGTAACAGCAGGTCGCGCAGCTGGTCGTAGAGCATCTCCAGGCGGGCGGGGGCGGAGGCGTCCTTTGGGGTGAGGATCACGCCATATTTAACGGCCACCAGGCTCCCGTTCCGTTCGAGGCGGACGAGGCCAAAACCGGTCGTGGCGGTGCCAGGGTCAATTCCGAGGGCAAGGGTCATGGGCTTAAAAAGAGAGACCTCGGAGGTTTTAGAAACCTCCGAGGTCTGATTTACACATTACTCGGCTTCGAGCGCGGCCAGGGCTTCTTCGGAGACCTTGACGTTGTGGAACACGTCCTGCACGTCGTCGAGTTCTTCGATGGCCTCGATCATCTTGAGGACCGAGAGCGTGCCGTCCACGTCGAGTTCGACCTCCTGCTTGGCGATCATGCGCAGGCCCGCCTCGTCGGGCTGGATGTGTACCTTGTGCAGCGCGTCAGCGATGGTCTTGAAAGCGTCGACGGGACCGTAGATCTCGATGGTGTCTCCGCCATCGACCACGTCGTCGGCGCCCGCTTCCACGCCCAATTCGAAGGCCTTGTCGAAACCCAACTGGCTGGCGGGGAAGGCGAAGTACGACTTGCGGTCGAACTGCCAGCCCACCGCGCCCGCTTCGGCCATGTTCCCGCCCGCCTTGCTGAAGGCGTGACGCAGATCGGCCACGGTGCGGTTGCGGTTGTCGGTGACGCAGGAGACCATCATGGCGGAGCCGCGCGGACCGTACCCTTCAAGAGTCAACTCTTCAAAGATTGTTCCATCCTTGTCTTCGCCGGCGCCGCGTTTAATGGCGCGCTCGATGTTGTCCTTGGGCATGTTCTCGGCGCGGGCTTTATCCACGGCCAAACGCAGACGAAAATTGGATTCGATATCGCTGCCACCCGCGCGGGCCGACATGACAATCTCGCGCGACAGGCGCGTGAAGATCGCGCCGCGCTTGGCGTCGGCTGCGCCTTTCTTGCGCTTGATGGTTTTCCATTTTGAATGACCAGACATGACTATCTCCTTGCGCCACAAACGTGGGGATTTTTGAAAATTAGCGGCGGAATTATACCATTAGACGAAGAAGCCCACGCCCAGGGCCCCGGGCCCTGAGTGGACCACGATGGCGGGCGGCAGCTCGTAAATGGGGATTTCCTGGACGGGGATGCGGGTCTTCAACTCGGCGGCCAGAGCCTTCGCCTCCTCCTCCGCGTGAACCTGGAGCAGGCACAGGTGGGCATCTTCGCCGCCCTTGCACTGTTCGACAGCCACCTCGATCAGGCGGGCCATGGCGCGCTTCTTGGTGCGCTGCTGCTCGAAAGGCTCGACCTGCCCGTTCTTGACCTGCAGGATGGGTTTGATCTCCAGCAATTCGGCCAGCAATTTCTTCGCGCCGCCGATGCGTCCGCCCTTGGCCAGGTATTCGAGCGTGTCGACCAAAAAGTACAACCGCCCACGGGGGATCAGGTCGTTCAGTTTGGCCACGATCTCGTCTGCGGACCTGCCCGCCTTGGCCATATCGTCGGCCACCAGCACCAGCGAGCCGAGGTTGCAGGAAATGGTCTGCGTGTCCACGATGTGGACATCGGCGTCGGGGAAGTCCTGAGACGCGGTCTGTGCCGAGCGGACAGTGCCGCTGGCTTTGGCTGTCGGCGCGACCACCACGATCGACTCGCCCTTTTCCGCGGCCTGGCGGAAGATAGGGTGATACAACGTCGGCTCGGGGGCCGAGGTCTTGGGCAGGGCGGCTGAAGCCTTGAGTTTCTTCAGGAAGGCAGCAGTGTCGAGTTCGGTATCGTCGTGGTAGGTATCGTCTCCAAAGACCACGATCTGGGGGATGAGCGGGACTCCACGCTCGGCGAGCATCTGGCGCGGCAGGCCGCAAGTAGTGTCCGCGATGATTCTAACCATGATGACCTCCAAAAAATGATTAACTTCATTTTATGCCGCGCAGGTCATATCGGCTATGTGTGATTCATCCTTATTTCAGAAGGGAAAAACAACCAGCGCGAGACGTTGTCTCGCGCTGGTTTCTACTCGGAAGCGGGCTTGGGCTGAGACTTCGGCCGGAGCAACGGGAGCAGAATTCGGTCCCGAAGCAAAGCCAGGGCGCGGCGGACGGGCCGCAGGCGGAAGGTCAGCAGGAGCAGGAGCACCAGCCCGTAGATCAGCGGGCGGACAATGTCGCCCTGCAGGGCAAGGAAGGTGCCCTTCTTGCTCCAGCCGTAATGCAGAATCACCAGGGGAGCGATGAAGTAGATGACCTGATGCAGGCGCTTCCAGTTCTTTTTCAGACGCATCTTCCACACGTCGAAGGAAGTGGCAGCCAGCGGGATGAGCAACAGGAAGGCCGTCATCCCGACGAGGATGTATGGCTTTTGGAACACGGTCTGGATGATGAGGCTCCAGGCCAGGCCAAAATCCAGGTCGAGGAAGATGAGGACGTGGATGGTGGCGTACAGGAAGGCGTACAACCCCAGGGCGCGGCGGCGCTTGAGCGGTTCCTTCCAGCCGAAGAGGGTGTTGAGCGGCGTGCAGGCCAGCGAGAGCAGGAGCAGGGTGACGGCGGCGCGGCCCGTGCGTTGCTCCATGGCCTGGATGGGGTTGGCCGTCAGGTTATCCGTCAGGAAGTCGAAGACGAGGCGCGCGAGGGGAAACCATGCGCCGACGTGGATGATGAGCTGGAGCGGGATGTAGCGTTGAAACAGTTTTTTCATGTGGACGGGTTGGGGCGCGACATATCTGGACCATTGCCCGCCGTGCCCATACTCAACTAATAATCTACCATCAAATCCATGCCGTCGTATAGGTGCGCGACCTGCTCGCCGTAGCCGTTGAAAGGCAGGGTGGCGCGGCGGGAGAATTCGCCGATACGCCGTTCGGTGGTCTGCGACCAGCGCGGGTGCGAACGGGCAGGGTTGACGTTGGAATAGAAACCGTATTCATCGGGAGCCAGGTCATTCCAGAAGGTGGACGGCTGCTCGGCGACCAACTCGATCTTGACGATGGACTTGATCGACTTGAAGCCGTACTTCCACGGCACCACCAGTCGGATGGGTGCGCCGTTCGGGTTGGGCATCGGCTCGCCGTACAGGCCCGTGGCGAGGAGGGTCAGGTCGTTCATGGCTTCGTCGAGACGCAGGCCTTCCTGATAGGGCCAGGGGTAGAAGCCCGATTTCTGCCCGGGCATCTCGTCGGGACGATAGACCGTTTCGAAGCGGACGAACTTCGCGTCGGAGGTCGGCTCGACCTCCTTGAGCAGGCTGGCCAGGGTGAAGCCTGTCCACGGGATGACCATGCTCCAGGCCTCCACGCAGCGCAGGCGGTAGATGCGTTCCTCCTGCGTGAATTTCTTGAGCAGGTCCTCGATGCTGTACGTCTTGGGATTATTCACCAGCCCGCCCACCTCCACGGTCCACGGGCTGGAGGCGAACTTCTGCGACAAAGGCGCGACACCCTGCTTATCGGTGGTGAACTCGTAGTAGTTGTTGTAGTTGGTGATATCCTCGAAGGTGTTGACGGAGTCGCCCAACTCGTCGGTTTGGCCGTTTGCCTGGGGCGCCGGCGCTGACGGGGTGGCGGTCACCTGCGGGGCGCAGGCCGCCAGCAGGGCCGAACCAGCCGCCAGTCCCGCCGCCTTGATGAAGTCGCGACGCGAGAGGTACGACGATTTGGGGGTGATCTCGGAAGGGAGAACGGGAACGGATTTAAATCGGTTGTCCATGACTGCCTCTAAAATGGGAAGGATGAAAAATGGATGCAGCCATTATAGGAAATCTTCCTTACAGGAAGATGATAGTTTCCCCCATCGCGCCGTCACCTGGACTTTGGCCTGCCCCGTTTGACCTTCTTCTCGGCATGTCCCTGGTGGATGTTCGTGCGGTTCCCGCCCTGGGATTTGGCCCGGTACATGGCCTGGTCGGCGGCGTCCAGCACGTCCTCGCCGAGATGCCCATTGAACGGGTAGGCGGCCACGCCAATGGACAGCGACGTCTGCCCCGCCGTCCCCTGGCCGAATAACTCCTCCGCCAGGAAATCCGCCCGAATTTGTTCTGCGCGTTCGAACGCCACCGCTACCGTCGTGTCGGGCAGCACGATGACGAATTCCTCGCCGCCATAGCGGCACGGGATGTCGCCGCGGCGGATGCTCCCCTTGATCAGCCGCGCCAGCAACTGCAAGGCGCGGTCCCCGGCCTTGTGCCCATAGCGGTCGTTGATCCGTTTGAACTTGTCGGCATCCATCATGATGACGGAGACGGGGTAGTCTTTCCGCTCGGCGCGGGCCAGTTCCTGCTCGAGGGCATCCTCCAGGTAGCGACGGTTGTACAGGTCGGTGAGCGGATCGCGGGTGGCCTGTTTGCGCAGTTTCTTTTGCAGCCGTTGGATGTCGTCGAGGCGGGCCTGCAATTCCTGGTTGGTCTGGCGCAATTTCTGCTCGGCATTCCAGCGTTCGCTGATATCGTGGAAGAGGATGAGGAATCCTGTCGGGGCGGAGTGGTTCTTGAGCGGGGTGATGCTGATGTCGAAATAGACTCCGTCCAGCCGCTGGCTTGGCATTTCGCCGCGAAACTCACGTGTGAGACTCTTCAAGCGCATGGTCAGGTCGCGCCACTCGGGGAAGACCTCCAGCCCAGGTCTGCCAATCACGTCGCGGGCTTTCATACGCAGGAGTCTCTCTGCCGCTGGATTCATATCGAGGATGCGCAGGGAAGCGTCGGACACGATCAAGCCATCGTTCATGTGCTCCACCAACAGGCTGCGCGCCACGGGCAGCAGGTCGAACATGCCGAGGTGGAAGATGGCAAAGTAGAAGGCCAGCCCCGAAATAGAGAAAGCCACGGGCGTCAGGTCGAGGTCACGCAACGGGCTGAAATGAAACTGATTGAGGATGCTGATGAGCCACGGGATACTGGCCCCCGCCAGGAAGGTCCCCGCCTGCGAGCGGAACAACGGCCCGCTATGGAACAGGCTGCGGGCAAGCAGCATCGTGCTGAACAGGAGGAGCGCATACGAATAAAACACGTTGAACCAGTAGGCCGGGCCGCGTACCCAGTGGAAGTAGGTATAGTCCCCCAGCATGTAATGAATGGATGAACGCAGGAACCAATGATGCGAGTCATTGGTCCAGATGATGACCAGCATGACCAACGGCTCGGCCAACAACAACGCCATCAACGGGCGCGTGATGCGGTGTTTGTGTTCGGTTATATAGAGAACGAGGAAGAAAAAACTGAAGGGCGTCAGGAGCACGCCCAGATACATGACCTTCAGCCAGAACAACTGCGAGTCGATATCTGTGTGGAGCCAGACCAGCGCGTAACAGACCGACCAGAAAGTAAAAACGCTCAGACTGAAGGCCAACGCCGATGCCCTGTGGGTTTGCTGTTTCCGCCAGGTGGCAGCCGCCGCCGCTCCCGAGAACAGGGCGGAGGCCAGAAGCGGCACGGCATAAGGGTGGAACTGGATGTGCATGGGGGTTTGGGATGCAGGTCAGTTGGGCATTGGATTGTCCCATTATGACACAAGCCGGGGCCAGCTTTATAGGAAGAAAGTCCCGCTTTTTCTCTGAACCTCGGCCTGCCCGCCGCGATACAAGGTGACCTGCCCCCGCCCGTGGACTGTCCAGCCGTGCCCGTCGAAGAGCATGCCTGTCCCTTCGTCGATGCCAATCAGCGTGGCGGCGGGAATCTGTTTCGTCAGCATGGATGCCCAGCGTCGACCGAAGGTGTCGTGATGCGGCAGAACACAGGCATTGGGGACTAGGTTCAGTCCGCTGAGGAGTTTTTCTTCATACGGGTCGTAATAATGTTCGCATATCACCATCGCGCCCGCGCTCGACCCTGCCAGGACGGCGCCATTTCGATGCGCCTCCAATGCGACCTGCCACACAAGGCTATTCATCAAGGTCTCCCCCGTGTAACGCGGAAAGCCGCCGAGCAGATAGATCAATTTTGCAGAGCGCAACTTCCCAGCGATGGCTTTGTCATTTGCACTGGTTTTGTCGATTGCATAGACCACCTCTACATCCTTCGCTCCCAATGACCGAAACCATCTTAGCCCGTTATTCCCCGCGCGGACGTGGTTTTGGTCTGGCGCGGCGGCCGTCGGCAGGATGCGGATGGGCGCATCGAAGCCGCCCGCCAACTCAATGGCGCGCAGGTCGGGCTCGGACATACGCCCGCCGAATTCCGCTCCGCCTTCGAGAAGAATGTAGCTCGTACGACCTCCTTTGTTTTGAACTGCTGAGAATGATTTACCACGAAGATCACAGAGAAGAAATTA
>CAZGFR010000141.1:0-7033 GCA_964524485.1 uncultured Anaerolineaceae bacterium
GGCGATAACTGGTGGTGGACATGATGAGCAGGACCCAGAACGGGGCGGAGGCGATCGCGGAGCCAAGCAGGAACATGAATGGACCAGTAAAGGCGTATGCAGGTAAAAATGAATGATCACGAATCGCTGCAATCAACAGGTAGCCTGCAAAGAGCACAGTAGCAGCGGCCAACATACCTACCACTATCCATTTGACATCGATCTTCCTCGCCAGCCAGCGCAGGATGGGCCAGGCGATCAGCGGGGCGATCCAGACTAATAGTGCCAACCAGAAGACGTCTTCCAAAGCAAGTAAAGCCAGTATGGTGAATTGCAAAGCCAGTAATGTGCCTGTATAAATCCCCAATCTTACCCAGAAAGCTTGAGCCTGCTTTGACGAGTTATCCAGCAAAAGTGTGAGCATGGATATGACAGAAAAAATGATCAATGGCGCAAAGATCCACGAGGCTTCGGGGGAAAGCAGTAGTGCGATGTAGGAGGAAAACTGCCCGTCCTGCCATTCGGGTTTGAGAATGGATACGGCGATGAAGGCAAGCAGGGTCAGGAGTGTGACCACGAAACCCTGAGCAATACGCCAGAAGTAGGATTCAGGAATAGGCAGGGGAGGTGTGACTTGAGGTCCGGGCGAGATGATGGGAGTTTCCATGAATTTGTCCTTGAAGAAGATCCCCGAGATCCTTTGCTTTGCTCAGGATGACACTTTGAGGATCAGGTTGTAGACTTCCTTCTTCTTCCAACCCGATTGGTCGGCCAATTCACCCGCCAATTGTGACGCGGACTTTCCAGTTTGCAGTTCCGCCTGAATCGCGGACAGCAGCTGCTCCTCGGTCCACCGTCCGCCGTCCACTCTCTGCTGGCCTTCGACCACCAATGTAAACTCTCCGCGCGGCTCTTTGGCCGTAAAGTATTCGATGGCGCCGCGGATCGTCCCGCGCCAGGTCTCTTCGTAGAGTTTGGTCAGTTCGCGAGAGATGGAGATGCGGCGGTCGCCCAGCACGGACAGCAGGTCCGCGAGGGAGTCGAGCAGGCGGTGCGGGGTTTCAAGGAAGATCAGCGTGTAGCGCAGGTCCACGACCTGGATCAGGTCCTTGCGGCGCTCCCCCGATTTATGCGGAAGGTAGCCGAGATACAGAAATGCGTCCGTGGGTAGGCCGGAGACGGTCAGGGCGGAGATGGGGGCCGAGGGTCCGGGGACAGGCCGAACGTCGAAGCCGGCCGCCAGGGCGGCGCGCACCAACTCGTAGCCTGGGTCGTTGATGGCGGGCGTGCCCGCATCCGAGACGAGGGCCACGTCGCCTTCGGCCAGCTTGCCAAGCACATAATCCTGCTTGGTCAGTTTGTTGTGTTCGAAGTAACTGGTCAGCGGCGTGCCGATACCGAAATGCTTGAGCAGGCTGCCCGTGTGACGCGTATCTTCGGCGGCGATCAGCACGGATTCGCGCAGAATACGCACGGCGCGCGGAGAGAGGTCTTCGAGATTCCCGATGGGGGTGGCGACGAGATAGAGGATGCCCATGCGGCGATTGTATCACCGCGGTTGGGGCCTTCGATGGGATGTTGGTCACAGGCGGCGCGCCGGGATGCTATAATGGCCAAGTCGACTGGGGAGATATTTCATCCGTTTTCAGGGGAGACGATCCAAAAGGAGGATCCGTTGGCCAAGGTAAATTACAACTACGAGAAACGTCAGAGGGAGATCGCGAAGAAGAAAAAGAAGGAAGAGAAGTTGAAGGAAAAGCTGAACAAGAAGACTGTCAAACCCCAGGAGAAACCTGTTCAGCCCGAAGAGAAGTAGTTCGCGGTTTCGACGAGTTTGGAAAGAGACCAGTCTGGGGACTGGTCTCTTGATATTTTATGACTGCACTCGTTAAAGAACAAAAGACATTCACAGATCAGGCAGAAGTTCGTGCAGTCTGTGTTGAGAACCTTCGAATGGGTCCTGTGTTTTACATCCATAAACGGGAGAAGCTATGATCGTTGTTTCAGACATGATGGGCACGTTGACCACCGGCTCGCCTTTTCTGGGCCTGGTGGATTGGGTCAAGCACAATCAGAGCAAATGGCGCGCCAATTTTTACATGGCGTCCATCACGCCGTCGTATTTGCTGGCAAAGAACGGCATCATCGACTGGCAGGCCTGGGGACAGAAGCTGATGGTCGACAGCCTGGCCTACATCCAAGATGCGGATGAGGC
Source organism: uncultured Anaerolineaceae bacterium (assembly GCA_964524485.1). Taxonomy (GTDB): domain Bacteria; phylum Chloroflexota; class Anaerolineae; order Anaerolineales; family Villigracilaceae; genus JACPVF01. Next base: position 2,195 of record CAZGFR010000141.1, read on the forward strand.
CAAGGTGCGTCACGCCTCCGAATGGATCGTGGAGCACAACCTGTGGAAGCAGCGCCGCGAGGACGTGGTGGCGCGGCTGACGGCGCACCGCGAGGCGGGCGCGCAGGTCTACATTGCCAGCAGCGTGGTCGAGCCGTTCATCGAGCCGTTTGCGCGGCGCATTGGAGCGCAGGTCAGCGGGACGCCTGTGGAGATTCGGGATGGACGTCTGCGCATGACGGGCGGCCTGGTAGCCGACGAGAAGAAGTTGGAGCAGATCCTGGCCAAACTGGGCGTCTCGCGTGTGGACTACGCCTACGGCGACACGTGGATGGACATCCCACTGCTCGAACACGCTGAACATCCCGTGGCGGTGTACCCCGATAAGAAGTTGAAGGCGGTCGCGCTGGAACGCGGCTGGGAGGTGATTGGGTAATGTCGTTGCGAGCCTGCGTGGCAGGCGAAGCAACCTCTTGAAATCAAGAGAAACCTTGGCATGGGGAGGTTGCTTCGTCGTCGCTGCGCTCCTCCTCGCAACGACATGAGCTATCCCGTATTCCTCAACCCTGAAGCGATGCCGTTGATGGTCAGCGCCATGATCTCGCGCAGGGGCCTGGCCTCCGCGCCGTCGGGATCAGGCAGGGAGCGCAGGCGGCGCAGCGTCTCGACCTGAATGTAGTTCAACGGGTCGACGTAGGGATTGCGGAGCTGGATCGCCTGACGGGTGACGGGTTCCGTTTCGAGCAGGGCGGAGTGGCGTGTGATGCTCAGCACGCAATCGCGGGTGCGTTCGTATTCGGCGCGGATGGAGTCGAAGATTCCATCCGCGAGTTTTTTATCGGGGACCAGGCTCACGTACAGGGCGGAGATGTCCATGTCGGCTTTGAGCAGCGACAGTTCGGTGTTGTCCAGCAAGGCCTTGAAGAACGGCCAGCCGTCGTACATCTCTTGCAGCATGGGCAGATCATTGTGCTCGCAGTCGAGTCCCGAGCCGAGGCTGTACCAGCCCGGCAGGTTGAAGCGGCTTTGCATCCACGAGAAGACCCACGGGATGGCGCGGATCTGATTCACCGCGCCCGCCTTGGCGCGCGAGACGGGCCGCGAGCCGATCTGCAACCGTTTGATCTCATCCAGCGGGGTGGCCGATTCCCAGAACTGGATGAAGCCTGGCGTCTCATACACCAGCGAGCGATACACCTTCAGCCCAACCTCGGACATGGAACGCAGTGACTCGCGCCACTTGGCAGGGACGGGTTCGCCCTTGTGCGGCGCGGAAGCCAGGATGACCGCGCTGGCGATCTGTTCGAGGTGACGGTGCGCCAGGTCTGGGTCGGCATAGCGCGAGGCGATGATCTCGCCCTGTTCGGTGACGCGGAAGCGGCCGTTGACGCTGCCCGCAGGCTGGGCGCGGATAGCCTGGTTGGCTGGCCCGCCGCCGCGTGCAATCGTCCCGCCGCGCCCGTGGAAGATGGTCAGCTTGATGCCGTATTGCTGCGCGGTGACGGTGATGGCCTCCTGCGCCTGATACAGCGACCAGTTCGCCATCAGGTAGCCGCCGTCCTTGTTGCTGTCGGAGTAGCCGATCATCACCATCTGCTCATCGCCATGCGCGGCCAGATGGGCGCGGTACAGATACGACTCAAACAGCAGGGTCAGGATCTTGGAGGCGTCTTGCAAGTCCTGGATCGACTCGAAGAGCGGCGCGATGGGCGGCATACGCTTGCAGCCCGCCCATTTGGACAGCAGCATGACGGTCAACACGTCGGCGGCGGCATGGGTCATCGAGATGACGATCGGGCCGAGCAGTTCGTCGCCGTAGACCTCCTGCACGCGCGCGATCAATTGGAACAGCGACCAGGTCTCGGCGGCGGATGAGGTCACGCCCGGGCGGCTGGACAGGCTTGGGGCGGGATTCGCCAACAGGCGGATCAACAGCGAGGCGCGGGTCTCATCGGGCAGGTTCTCGAAATCCGCTTCGATCTTCAACGCGCGCAGGATCTCGCCCATCGCAGCGTTCAGTCGGCTCGAATCCTCACGGATGTCGAGCCGCGCGGCGTGCAGGCCGAAGATGCGCATCTTGGAGATCACGTTCTTGAGCTCGTCCTGCGCCAGGCTGGGCGGCATGGCCAAAGCGATCAGCAGCAGCGGTTCGAGCAGCCGTTTTGCATCGATCAAGGCCTGGTGTGGATATTGCCCGAGCAGGTGGGTGGTCATGTCGTCGCGCGAGGCTTCGGCCAGGTCATTGGCCAGCAGGGCCAGCACCAGGCGGTAGGGTTCGTTGGCGTAGCGCTGTTCGATATAGGCCACGTGCGGTGGGAAGGGCCTGCGGGCCTCGATCCATTCGAGCAGGGCGGGCGGCGGCGGGATGCGGCTGACGCTCACGCTCAGGGCACGTCCCAACTCTTGAAAGGCGCGGCGGTGATTTTCCACGGCCAGGCCGCGATGCAGGCGCAGCGTCTCGGCCGTCACGGCGGTGGTCACAAAGGGATTACCGTCGCGGTCGCCGCCGATCCACGAGGCCAGGCGCAGCCAGTTCTCGGGAGGCTTCAGCCCGGGGTAATACGTTTCGAGCGCAACTTCGAGGTCGCGGTACAGGCTGGGCAGGATGTTCCAGAAGAACGAGTCGACGTAGTACAGGCCTGTGCGCACCTCGTCGGCCACGGTCAGTTTGTCGGCGCGCGAGCGGTCGGTCAGCCACAGGGCCGAGATGGCGGCCCGCAGGGCGGAGACCGCATCCTGACGTTCGCGCTGCGAGAGTGAGTCGCCGTTGAGGCGGCGCAGCAGCGCGGCGATGCACTCGGTCTTGGAGAGGATCGTGCGACGGCGCGCCTCGGTGGGATGCGCCGTCAGCACCAGTTCGATGGACAGGGTCTCCAGCAGGGCTGACATCCGCCCGGGGCTGACCCCGTTTGCCTTGAGCGTTGCCACTGCCTCGCCAATCGACTCGCGGATGGGCTCGGGGAAAGCGGCGTCCTCCCGCTGACGGAGCAGCCGCACGCGCTGCTGCTCCTCGGCCAGGTTGACCAGGTCGAAGTAGGCGGCGAAGGCGGCCGCCACCACGCGCGCGTCGCCATTCTGCAGCGAGGAGACCTCCGCCTGTAATCCTTCCGCGGCAGCCGAATCCCCGCCGCGCCGCGCCTTGGCCAGCGCGCGGATGCGTTCCTCGGTCTCGAACAACTCAGGCGACTCGAGCTCCGAAATGACTTGGCCGAGCAGGTCGCCCAGCAGGTGAATGTTTTGAGAGAGGTCCATGGGGGCATCCTGACTTAACACAAAGGACACAATCGGCACAAAGGCTGGAGCAGGGTAAGCCTTTATGTTTTGATTGACGATGACGGGGGAAAGTTTCCGCGAGTATATCAAACTGTTGTATGATTGCATAATACTTTGCGCAGCGAAGTGCATTGTATCTGCAAGGAGGCTCCATGAAACCCGACCGCGTTGTGATCGATTGGGACTACTCGGGCAAGGCCGACGAATTCTTCGGTACGGGTGCGACGACCGCCGAACGCGCCCTGGTGTGGACCGTGGGTCTGTTCGCCACGGGCATCCTGGCCTGGGTGGTGTGGACCAAGTCCATCCCGTGGACGATCTGGCAGTACCTCGTGGCGGGGCTGATGGCGCTGGATGTGTTCGGCGGGGTGGTGGCGAACGCGCTCAACAGTTGCAAACGCTTCTACCACGCGCCGCTCCAGCCTGAAGAGACGGGGCTGACGAGGCTGGCCAAGAATCATCTAGCCTTCACGGCCCTGCATGTCCACCCGCTGCTGGCGGCCCTGCTCTTCGGCGGCAACTGGACCTACGGCCTGTTCTGGTACCTGGCCCTGCTGCTTTCCGCGTGGACGCTGCTACAAATGCCGCTCTTCCTGCGGCGGCCCACCGCCCTGGGCATTATCCTGATCGCCTTCCTGCTGAACCAGTACGTCCTGCCGCCTGTTTGGGGATTCGAGTGGCTGATCCCCGCCTTGTTCCTCAAGATCATCTACGGTCACCTGGTGCGCGAGGAACCATATCGGCTGTGAGGAGGGTGTCCGCAGGAAGGTAGATGTATAATCTGCATTGAAATATTCAGTATGCTTACCTGGATATCTCCACATTGGAAGATCGCCTGTCTGACACAGCGTACACCTCATCTGGTTTTGAGTAAGTGGCGAGCAGCCTGATTTGTTATGAAATCCAAGAGTTACATCATTGCGTATTGTTTTTTGGGCGTCACCCTTTTGGCGTTCATGCTTATCTTTGGATCCACACCTCGGTCAGTACTGGCGTGTGAGCCGACACTGGTGCCGCCCGGTTATGTGCCGCCCACTCCAATCCCAGTTGGAACGCAAGTTGCCGGTGTCATCCAGGACACGCAAATCGTGCTCGAAGGAACCGTGAAGACCTGGGTTCCTGATTCTGACGCGAACAGTATCCTCACTGTACAAGTTGAGCGATACTTGAAGGGACACGGCCCCAAAACGGTTAAGATTTCAGGATATTTTTGGATCTGTGCGCCCAACTTTGCGTTTAGTGAAGGTTCCCGCGCCATATTCTTTGTCAATGGAGATCCCTCCTCAACAGAACCCTTGCAAATTCGAACCTGGTTCGATGTTCAAGATGTTGTTGTGGCAAGCGTTAGAAATTCCACCGGGCAGGAACCAAGGATGCCCGATGAGACATATAATTTTTTATGGTTGAGTCTGTTCATTGTTGTTCCAGGATTGATCTTGCTTCTGCGCCGTCGCCGAACGCGGCCGTAGATGGTTTTGGCTCAATATAATTGAGTTATGGAACGAAAATAGCGGTTTTAAAAAGGAGAGATTTTATGGGTACAGCGAACGTGCAGGGACAGATTTGGGGCGCGCGGGCCAAAGATTG
>CAZGFR010000142.1:0-6971 GCA_964524485.1 uncultured Anaerolineaceae bacterium
ATAATTGTCTTCATAACAAGGAGACTCATATGTCAGACGAAAAGAATCCCTCGGTTCGCTTTCTGGGCACATATTTCGATCGCGATGTCGTTTTGAAGACGGCCCATTGGGCCAAGATTCTGGCCTGGGTGGGGCTGGGATTTTATCTGCTGGCCTGGGGCATTTCCTTCAGCCAATTCCTCATTCAGTTCTCGACAGGCTTGTTTACCATCAAGGGCATGACTTTTCTGGACATCCTGAATTATTTCACCCCGTACCTGATCCAGCCTCTGCCTGCCGTGTTGTACTTCTTCACCCTGCAGGGCATCGCCTCGGTCTTGCAGATCCTGCTCGACGTGGAAGATAACTCCCGCCGCGCCGCGCGTAAATAATCCCCTTGCCTATTTATGGGGGGTATGCTAAAATACCGCCCGCTGGTTTATTGGCGACCCCTTGGGGATTGGTGAAATGGCATCACGTCGCGCTCTGGACGCGAAATTTGTGGTTCGAATCCATAATCCCCAGCCTGCAAAGACTCCCTTCGTGGGAGTCTTTTGTTTTTGTCTTGACGAATTTGGCGGGGGAGGTATAAAATAGTTTCAATACTTAACCATTAATAAGATTAAGTATTTAGAAAAGGCCAACCATGACATCTTTCGAACCATTACGCGACCAGGCTGTCGATCGATTTTGGGAGACGTTGCCGCCGCTGTGGAACTTCATCCGCTCCCACATCCGCGCCACGGCTACCAGCAACTTTGACATCACGGTGGAGCAGTTCCACGTATTGCGTTACGTGCGGCGCGGAGTCACGTCGATGAGCGACCTGGCCGTGGCCAAGAACATCAGCCGTCCCGCCATTAGCCAGGCGGTGGATGTGTTGGTCAAAAAAGGATTGTTGACGCGCGTACAAAGTACGCAGGATCGCCGCGTGGTGGACCTGGCGCTGACCGATGAAGGGTCCGCATTGCTGGAAGCCGTCTTCAAAGAAAACCGTGAGTGGATGAAGGAACGCATGAGCAACCTGACAGCGACGGAACTGAAGTTGATCTTGAACGCGACAGAAGTGATGAAGAAGATCATGGAATGAAGTCGGCCATCGTCCAATTAAAGTTTTCAATCCCGCAATTCTCCAAGTACCTTATCCCTGTAAAAGATCATGAAAAATCCTATTCTCGAAGAATCCAGTGAAACTTTAGAAATGCCAGCCAATGTCCCGCCGCCAGCCAGTGGCAATTCCACTTTTGTGGCCATGCGGCACCGCAATTTTCAGCTTTATTTTGGCGGACAGTTAATTTCCAATATCGGCACTTGGATGCAATCCATCGCGCAGGCCTGGGTGGTGTATCAGATCGGCCACTCCGAGCTGGCCCTCGGACTGGTGGCCTTTGCCTCGGCCATTCCCACGCTGATCATCTCCCCGTGGGGCGGCGTGGTGGTGGACCGCATGTCCCGCCGCACCCTGCTCCTCCTCACGCAGACTGGCGCGATGCTGCTGGCCTTCATCCTTGCCGCATTGACCTTTACGAACGTTGTGCAGGAATGGCACGTGATCGTACTGGCGGCCCTGCTGGGCGTGGTCAACGCCTTCGACGCGCCAGCCCGTCAGGCGATTGTTCCAGAACTGGTCGGCAAAGAAGACCTGGCCAACGCCATCGCTTTGAACTCGATGATGTTCAACAGCGCGCGCGTGATCGGCCCCGCCGTCGCTGGTCTGGTGCTGGCGGCTGTTGGCTCTGCCTGGTGCTTTACCATCAACGGCATCTCCTTTCTAGCGGTGCTGGTTGGCCTGTGGCTGATGGAGATCCCCAAGCGGCAGGTGGGACATCATATCGCTTCGCCCTGGCAGCAACTGGTGGGTGGGATCCAGTATGCGGCTCGTATCCGCGAGATCTCGGCGCTGATCCTGTTGTCTCTGGTTTTTAGCATATTTGGCATCTCCTATTCGACCATCCTGCCCGCCTTTATCGAGAAGACTTTGCATCAGGGCGCGATGGCCTATGGATGGGTCAACACGGCCACGGGCCTGGGCGCGGTGACAGGGGCCTTCCTGTTGGCGCACCGCGTAAGCAACGGCAGGCGCGGACAGTGGCTGGTCCTGACCAACCTGGCTTTCCCAATCATTTTGATCGGTTTCTCGCTCGTCACTTTCTATCCGCTTTCCCTGCTGTTGGCGTACGGACTGGGGCTTGGCTTCATGATGCAGTTCGCCACCATCAACACATTGCTGCAAACCCGCGTGGCTGACGAATACCGTGGGCGCGTCATGGGACTTTACACCATTACCTTCTTTGGCTTTGCTCCGTTCGGCAACCTGTTGATCGGATTTCTCGGCGAAAAGATCGGTCTTGGCATTGCCATGTCGCTGTTCGCGGTCTGCTCGTTGCTTCTTTCACGGCTGATTTTGTGGAAGGTCCCTGAAGTAGGAAAGTTGCATTAACCTAAAAATTATCAGGAAATTTGATGAACCACATAAAGAAACTTCTACACTTTGTGAAACCTTATTGGCGGCGAAGCCTGGTTTCGCTGGTCTTTCTGCTCCTGGTGATCGTCATCGACCTGACCATTCCGCGGCTGATCCAACGCATCATCGATCAGGGCATCAACGGCGGGAACATGCAGGTGGTCCTCACGACCACGATCATCATGCTGGTCATCTCGGTGTTGCAGACTTTGTTTGCATTGGCGAACAACCTGTTTTCGATACAGGTAGGCGAGGGTGTGGCGCGTGACCTGCGCGAGGCGCTTTTCTTGAAGATCCAGTCCTTCTCATTCGGAAATCTGGACCATTTGAACACAGGCCAATTGATGGTGCGCCTGTCGAGCGATACGACCGCCTTTCAGCGCATGGTCCAGGTCTCGCTGCGTATTGGTACACGCGCGCCCCTGCTGATGTTGGGCAGCCTGATCCTGATGTTCGTCACGGATAGCCGCCTGGCGCTGATGGTCATGCCTGTGCTGCTGGCCACCACACTTGTCATCATCTTCTTCGTCTCACGCATGGGACCATTGTTCATGACCGTGCAGAAGAAGCTCGACCGTTTGAACATGGTCTTGCAGGAGAACATCGCGGGTGTGCGCCTGGTCAAAGCCTTCGTGCGCGCGGACCATGAGGCGGAACGCTTTGCCGCTGCCAACGAAGATTACGCTAACCGCAACATCAGCGTGATGCGTTTCATGTCCACGCTTTCGCCCGCCATGAGCATCTTCGTCAACATCGGCATGGTGATCGTCATCTGGGTGGGAGGCATTCAGTCGGTGGGCGGCGGCGTGTCGGTGGGGCAGATCGTGGCGTTCATCAATTATCTGCACACCACGATGGGCCCGCTGGGGATCATGGTGATGCTGGCCAATGTCGTGGCGGCGGCCACCGCCTCGGCGGAACGCGTCAATGAAGTGCTGGACACAGCCCCCGAAGTGCAGGATACCGCTCATCCGCTGTCTCTGCCCGACGGGCGGGGGCAACGGGTGGTCTTCGAGAATGTAAACTTCCACTATAACGGGACCAATGACGGGCTGGTGCTGAACGGCGTGGACCTGGTCGCAGAACCAGGCCAGACGGTCGCCATCCTAGGTGCGACGGGAGCGGGGAAGTCGTCCATCGTCAACCTGGCGCCGCGCTTCTACGATGCGGCTGCAGGCCGAATCACATGGAACGGCGTGGACGTGCGCGAGGTGCGACAGAGCGACCTGCTGATGCGCGTGGGCATCGTGCCGCAGGAGACGATCCTGTTCTCGGGTACGGTGCGCGATAACATCCGCTACGGCAAGCCCGAGGCGGGTGAGTACGAGGTCATCGCCGCGGCCAAGGCGGCGCAGGCGCACGATTTCATCATGAAACTCGCGGATGGATATGATACGCGCGTGGAAGAGCGCGGCGTGAATCTTTCGGGCGGACAGAAGCAGCGCATTGCGATTGCCCGTGCGTTGTTGTTGCGGCCCGAGATCTTGATCCTCGACGATAGCACCAGCTCGGTGGATGTGGAGACCGAGACGAAGATTCAGGACGCGATGAAATCCTGGTTGAAAGAAAGTACCAGTTTCGTGGTGGCGCAGCGCATCAGCACCGTGCTGCATGCGGATAAAATTCTAGTGGTGGATGAAGGCCGCGTGGTAGCGCAGGGCACGCACGGCGAGTTGATGCAAAGCAGCCCCGTGTATCAGGAGATCTATGACTCGCAATTGGGCGATGGAGTGAAACTGGAGGAACAGGCATGAGCATGTCTTCTTCCAATCAGCGCACTACTTCCACCATTCGCGCTGCCATGGGACGCGGTCCCATGCAGCCAGGCAGGATCGAGAAGGCAGGCGACCCGCGCCGCGCGCTCACACGCCTGGCGTTGTATCTCAGCCCATACAAGTTCACACTTGCGCTGGTGATGGTCTTTGTGCTGGTGTATATCCTGCTCGGTTTGCTGGAACCCTACCTGATCGGTCTGGCCATCGATAAGTATATCTCAACCCGTCGGATCGACGGCCTGCCACAACTGGCGCTGTTGCTGCTGACAGCCTACCTGTTCGATAACGGCTTCCAGGCTGTATCGAGTTGGACGATGGCGCGCATCTCACAGGACGCCCTGCGCCGTCTGCGCCGCGACCTGTTCGAACATCTGCAAAAACTGTCCATTGCGTTCTTCGACCGTCACACCGCAGGCGAGTTGATGAGCCGCCTGACCAACGACATCGAGGCCATCAACCAGGCCGTCTCGCAGAACGTGGTCTCGCTGGTGGCGAGCGTGCTTTCGCTGCTGGGCATCCTGATTGCCATGTTCGTGCTCAACCCATGGCTGGCGCTGGCGGCTTTGCTGGTGGTGCCGATCATGTTCTGGTTCACGCAGTTCATCGCGAAGTACACCCGCAAGGGTTTCCGCGACCTGCAAAAGGAACTGGGCGAGATCAACGGTGTGATGGAAGAATCCATCAGCGGGCAGCGCGTGGTCAAGGCCTTTCGGCGCAGCGAGGCGTCCGTCGAACGATTTCGCGTCAGCAACCAGAAGGTCTATGCGGCGGGCGTGTATGCCAATACCTACGCGTTGATGCTCATGCCGCTGACCAACGTGCTCGGCAATTTCTTCGTCATCGTGCTGGTGGGGCTGGGCGGATACCTCGCCCTGCAGGGACTCGTCACCGTCGGTATGATTGCGACCTTCATCGCCTACGCCCAGAACTTTATCCAGCCGTTGCGCCAACTGGCCAACATGTACAACTCGATCCAGGCGGCGCTGGCGGGTGCGGAACGGGTCTTCGAAGTCATCGATACGCCCGCCGAAGTGGATGAAGCCGCCGACTCCCCGCTGCCTGTTCCCGTTAAAGGAGAGGTCCACTTCTCGGACGTTTCCTTCGGCTACCTGCCCGAACAGCCGATCATCAAGAACATGACCCTCGAAGCGAAGGCGGGGCAGACCATCGCGCTGGTCGGGCCGACGGGCGCGGGCAAGACCACCATCATCAATCTGCTGACACGCTTCTACGAGGTCAACGGCGGGAGCATTTCCATCGACGGGCGCGATATCCGCGACGTCTCTAAAGCGGACCTGCGCCAAAAGTTGGGCATCGTCTTGCAGGATACCTTCCTGTTTGCGGATACCGTTATGGAAAACATCCGCTACGGCCGCCTCGACGCCAGTGACGAGGAATGCATCGAAGCCGCCAAACTGGCCGACGCAGACCACTTCATCCGCCAGTTGCCGCACGGTTACCAGACCAAGCTCTCGGAACGGGCATCCAACCTGAGCCAGGGCCAGCGTCAGCTCATGTCCATCGCGCGCGCGGTGCTGTCCGACCCGAGCATCCTGATCCTCGACGAAGCCACCTCCAGCGTCGACACACGCACCGAGGCAAGAATCCAGAAAGCCCTGCTGCGCCTGATGGAAGGCCGCACCAGCTTTGTCATCGCCCATCGCCTGTCCACCATCCGCGACGCCGACAAGGTCATTGCCATCAAGGATGGCGAGATCGTCGAGCAGGGTACGCATCAGCAATTGCTCGAAGCAAAGGGATTCTTCCACCACCTGTATATGAGCCAGTTCAAGGGACTGGCGATCTAGCTTCTACCGAAAGCAAAAGGCCCTCCAACTGGAGGGCCTTAAAAATCCCCGTTTATCGCTGTGCATCTCTGGTGAATATAGTAGGGCCAATAAATCCAGAACTGACCAACGGCCAGCATAGAAACATCACACCGATCAAATCTCAGATCGAAAAATCGCCCCAGTGCCAGATGCCCTTGTCGGGCGCGTGCAGGGCGGGACCGTAATTCCCGCCGTTGACGCGCTTCTCCAACGTCTCGACGTGCGCGATCAACGCTGCCAGTGTCTCGCCAATGGTGTCGGGCAGCTTGCCGTGGTCGAGGTCCGCTTTCTCCTCGGGGAGCGGGGTGGGACGGTCGCGCATCACCACCTGTCCAGGCACGCCGACTACGACCGAATCAGGCGGCGTCGACTTGACCACCACGGCGTTCGCGCCGATGCGGCTGTTCGCGCCGATGGTGATGGCGCCCAGCACCTTGGCGCCCGCGCCGATCACGACGTGGTCCTCGATGGTTGGGTGGCGCTTGACCTTGTTCAGGCTGGTGCCGCCCAAGGTTACACCGTGATACAAAGTCACGTTGTCGCCGATCTCGGCCGTCTCGCCGATGACCACGCCCATGCCGTGGTCGATGAAGAAGTTCTGGCCGATGGTCGCGCCAGGATGGATCTCGATGCCGGTGATGCCGCGCATGGTCTGGGAGACCCAGCGCGCCAGTAATTTGAATCCGCCCTTCCACAGGCGGTGTGATACGCGATGCGCCCAAATGGCATGCAAGCCAGGGTAGCATAGCAACACTTCCAGCACGTTGCGCGCAGCCGGGTCGCGGTCCAGGACGGACTGAATATCATCGTGAACGGTCTTGAACATTCTTTCTCGCTTTCTCCCCTGGGCGTCTCATACGAAACGCCCAGGGGTGAGTCAAGCTACAGGGTCGGCTGTGCGTCAGCCAGGTCGGCGAAGAGCGG
>CAZGFR010000143.1:0-6720 GCA_964524485.1 uncultured Anaerolineaceae bacterium
GTTCGTGATCAACACATGGGCAAGAGTCAAGGAAAAGTAGATGCCACGCTTAAGTGCCTGGTTCGTGCGTGCGTCGCTGATCTACCTTGCGGTGGGCTTCTTCTTCGGCGCGCTGATTCTTGTGCAGAAAGGGATTCCGTTTTACGCGCCCGTCTGGAATCTCTTCCCCCTTCACATGGAATTTCTCCTGGTGGGTTGGCTCATCCAACTGGCGATGGGTATCGCATTTTGGATCATTCCGCGCTTCAGCAGCGGCTCCCCGCGCGGACCTGTGGGCCTGGTCTGGCTTTCTTTTGCCTTGCTCAACACTGGGATCTTGATCACTATACTTCAATTCTGGTTCCCGGTTGTGTTGTTGATTGGGCGCATCCTTGAGATCATTGCAGGGCTTCTTTTTGTCATTGGGTCCTGGCGCCGCATCAAACCTCACGGGGTGTTGTAGAATCCAATATCGCGATGAAATGAATAATGATTCATCATGAATGAAAATCTCCCTCAAGCCAGCGCCCTCTTGAAACGCCTGCAATCCTTCGACTTCCTGCGCGGGTTGGACAAAGATGCCCTGACGCGCCTGGCAAACGCATCCTTATGGAAAGTCTTCCCGCCCAATACGGTGGTGTTTTGGGAAGGGGATGTCGAGTCAAATCTGTTCTATTTGCAATATGGCTCGCTCAAGGTGTTGAAGTCCTCGTCCGATGGGCGCGAACAAGTATTGAAGTTCATCGAAGCAGGCGAGATATTCAATGAGGTGGGTGTATTGGCAAAGCGACCCAATCCCGCCACGGCGATTGCATTGGAAGAGTCGGGCATCTGGCTGATTCCGCGTCACGCGCTTGGAGAGATCGTGCTGATGCATCCGCAGACCGCCATGCAGGTCATCGAAAACATGGCGGATAAGATCATCGAACTGGTCACGCTCGCGGCGGACTTGTCGTTGAAAACCGTCGAGGCGCGCTTCGCCAAACTATTGTTGGACCAGGCCGAGGGTGATGTGATCGAGCGCCGCCGATGGACGAACCAGACCGAACTTGCCGCCCGCCTTGGCACCGTTCCCGACGTGCTGAGCCGCGTTATCCGCGAGTTGACAAAGGCGGGAATCATCGAAATGGACAGACAATCCATCCGCATTTTGGATCGTGCAGGGTTATCGGCGCGGGCAAAGGGTGAGTAAATTCGACACACGGATTATACCGAAGGTGAATTTAAAAATCCGTGTACAAAAGATCTTCCAAATACCCGACAAAAGTCGAGGTGCGAGTTGAGGGTGAGGAGTAGAGTGGGGCATACCATTAAGGAGATCCAATGTCCAACAACTATTTTCCCGATCTGAAATCCAAAGCCGTGTTCGCCTCTGATGGACCCAAGCCACAATTTCTGATCGACATACCGCAATTCAAAGCGCTGGTCGTTGGCTTGAACGCAGGGCAGCAAATCCCTGTCCATCCTGGCGAAGCTGCGATGTACTACTTCATCGAAGGCGAAGGCTTGATGACTGTTGACAATGAAACCTTCGAAATCAAACCTGGAGTCACCGTCATTGCATCCAGTGGAGCGAAGCGTGGCATGAATGCCAAAACAAGTATGATCTTTTTAGGTTCCAAGGGAGAACAATAATGCCCATTCCCTACCTCATCACCACCCTGCTCTACACCTTCGTCGCCATCCTCGTTGCGGCAGACGCATCCTTCGTCAGTTGGAATCTGCTCGCCGCATTCCCCGCCTTGCGCTGGATACGCGTCCATTTCGTTACGCTCGGGATTCTATCCCAGGTCATCTTCGGGCTTTTGCCTGGATTGGTCACTTCGCTTGCAAAGAAGCCAAAACCCGCCATGCGCTGGGACATCTGGCTGACTCTCAACATGGGCTTTGTCTCGCTCATCGCGGGATTTTCTGGCGTCAACCACGCCATGATCTTCGCAGGTGGCACCCTCATTTTCATCGCCGCGATGCTGCTCTTCCTCCAACTCTGGAGCGTGCGCGGCAACGACGCTCCCGCCTCCCTTAAGTTCTACATCACTGGCTTGTTCTACCTGCTGGTCGGCATCATTATCGGCACAGGCCTGTGGCTCAACTGGAGCGCCGCGCTCTACATCAAAGTCCCACTCGAGGCGCACATCCACGCCAACTCCTGGGGCTTCATGTCGCTGACCTTCGCGGGCCTGCTCGTGGACTTCATCCCGATGATCACGGGTCGTCCGCTTGGCTCGCCGAAAAGCATCACCACCATTTTTTGGAGCATGACTTTCGGTGCGTTCTTCCTCGTGCTCGGTCCCTGGATCGGCGGCAACATGCCTGTCACCGTCGCGGGGTTGATCCTGCACATCGGCTCGACGGTCTGGCTCGTCGTCCAGATGGGACGCGCCCTCAAAGCGAGTGGTCATCTCTCGACGGCGGGCGGCTGGCACTTGCTGGCTTCATACATTTGGATTTTGCTCCCCGTGCTCATTGCCCCGCTGATTCTGACTCACGTCATCGCGGCGGGACCTGTCGAATCGACCGCGCCTCAACCCCTGATCTATGGCTGGGTGCTGCAATTCGGCATTGCCCTCATCCCCTACATTGCCCGGCGCTACTTCCTCAAGGATGAGAATCCGCAACTGGGCGGATGCTGGGGCAGCCTAACCGCTGTCACGCTCGGAAGCGTTCTAATTTGGATCAGCATCTTCACCCCAGCGTCTGCCAAGGGAATCCTATATGGGATTGGCTTTGTGTTCTATGCGCTTGGGCTTGCCCATCCAATGAAAGAGATGTTCGAGATTTTGCGTGATGGCCTGAAAAAATATGAATTGGCGTAATGGACAAAGCCGTTTTAGAACATCATGAAAAAGACTCCATACCTTCTCTTGTTGCTTTTGATACTGACGCTGACAGGGTGCGGAACATCCACCACCACCCCCTATCCTGACGCAACCGTCGCACTCGAGCCCGTGCCGGCCGAATATGCGGGCAAGATTAATCCCCTCGGCGCGGATACCGCAGCAGTTGGCGAGACCGTATTCAACACCAACTGCTCGGTGTGCCATGGACCGCAGGGTCACGGAGACGGACCCGCCGGCGCATCACTTGTTCCTGCTCCGAAAAATTTGGTTGAACTGAGCAAGGTCGCATCGGATGATTATCTATTCTGGCGCATTTCCACGGGAAAGAACGGAACAGCGATGGTTGCCTGGAAAGGCGTCCTGACCGATGAACAAATCTGGCAAGTCATCGCCTATATCCATACTTTGAAATAAGCAGGACCATATAACCTTTGGCGCTAGAGCCTGTATGCAAAATATGAAAAGAAGAAAACTGAGGCAATAGTAACCAGGGCAGCAAAGTTGGCGGCTCGTTTTTCATAGCGGGTCGCAATGCGCCGAAATTGCTTGAGACGATTGATGAGCCTTTCAACAATAATCCTCTTTCGGTAGTGCTGTTTGTCGAACGAACCTCTGCGCCTTTCAATACTACGGTGAGCAATCGTACAACGGACATGGCGACGATGGAGATAGGAGCACAAGGCAGTACTGGTGTTAGGCAAAACTTCAATGCGCCAAGGAGCTCCGCCGCGACATGGCTCCCGCCGAGAAAACTGCGAAGCGTGTGGGAGGAATTGCCCCCTTCGGGGATCCTCAGCGGGCAAATAAGCTGGGAGTCCATTTTCGCCCCACCCGACCTTCGGTCCCCCTCCCCAAATCCATTGGATTTGGGAAGGATTCGGGGAAGGGCTTTTTACTGTCACCCCGTAAAGATCACACAGGGTCTTCGACAAGGCGGGGTTGGTTATCGAAGTCGATGACGATATCCACGATTTACAGAAAGAGAAAGATGAACGGCGGGAGAAGGTGTTACGTGAGATGAGGTTGAGTATTGTCCGATTCAGAAATGATGAAATTATGAAAGACTTGTCCGCGGCGGTGGGAAGGATCAAGCGACTCGTTTCGACATAAAAGAGGCCCCACCCTGAAACGAGCGTTTCGGGATGGGGCTGGTCCATCTGTGTCGCAGCCTACTGGATCGGGATGTCGAAGTTCGTCGTCGTGCCGTTGACGATCACTTCGTAGGTTCCTTCGGTGAGCGGGATGATATTCAACGGGACCTCCACGCGCAGCGGGGGGGTATGCGGGTTGCACTCGGTCTCGGCAGGCATGCTGGAGACCAGACGCACGTAGAAGATGTTCCCATCCCTGTGGATCTGGATCTCGGTCAACTGTGAGCATCCGTTCGGCAGGTTCGCCGAAACGACGGCATGCACGGGCAGGGGTGAGCCGCGTCCCACTTCCACACTGACGCTGTCCACCAGCACATCACGCTTCACGATGGGCGTCTGCGCGTTGCGCAGGTCGGTGGCGGTGGAAGCGCTGGCGGTGATGTCGAACTCCCCGCGGACGCCATTCACCTCCGCCGCATAAGAACCAACCGGAAGGTCGGTCACGTTGAGCGGGATCTTCATGCGAAAGGGGACGGTATCGCGCAGACAGTCCTGCGTTGTGGACGGAACGGTTCCGACCTGGATCTTGAACGTATCTCCGTCCTGCACGATGTTCACATACTCGACCTGCGCGCACGCATCCGGCAGGTCCGCGCCGACATCCACGAACACAGGCAGGGGGGAACCCTGGCCGACTTCCACATTGACATCCACCACCTTCACAGGCTGGTAGCCGCTCGTGGGAGCACTATCCGGACTCACCGAGGCGGGTTCTTCGACTGACGGATACTCAGTCACAAGGACGGGGGTGGCGGGCTCCCCATCCGAGCTTGCGATCTGCACCGGGGAACAGGCGCCAAGAATGAATGTCAATATCAAGGCAGTAAACGCTAAATTCTTCATTTTTCCTCTCAATAGAAATGGCTGATAAGGTATTTAGTTACCCGATATAAACGTTCTGCTTTTGAAAAAGTTCCGAGCGATCACGGGGAAAAGGGGTGAATTGAAATGGAAAGAGCCAGGTTTGGAGCGCCTGGCTCTTTTCACTTTTGCTTCGGAGGAGAAGAGAAGCGGCCTTGCGAAGTGCCTGTCCGCAGCAGTGAAAGGGATGCGGGCGCAGACCCAGCCCTGAGGCGCCGCGGGCCAATCGAACATCCTTTTGAACCGCCATCCCCTCTCTGATTCGGTGTTCCCGCCCGGGCGTTGTACAATGGAATCGCCTCACGCGGGAGGTGCGAATGAACCCGAGAAACGTCAGATGGGCGTGGTTATGGATCGTGCTGCTCCTGGTCGGGGTTGGGCTGCTCCTGCTCAAGGGGGCGCAGCCGAGGATGGGTCCGCTCGACCCGCGGATGCAGCTCATCCGCAGTCTGGCCGCAGTCAACGACACGAGCCTGGCGGAGACGCTGGATGAAAGCATGCTGCAAGTCCCCGCGGGGGACTTTATCCGTGGGAGCGATGCGGGAGAGGTCAATGAGGGCCCGCAACAACTCATCTACCTGGACGCCTTCGAGATCGATCAATATGAAGTCACGAACATCCAATACTCCCGCTTTCTGGCGGCGACGGGCAGAAAGGCGCCCGCCTACTGGCGGGACGGGAGATATCCCCGCGGTCAAGCCGATTATCCCGTGGTGGGCGTCAGTTGGAAGGACGCCGACGCCTATTGCGCCTGGGCGGGGAAACGCCTGCCCACCGAGGCCGAATGGGAGAAGGCCTGCCGCGGCTCCGATGGGAATCTCTACCCGTGGGGCGATTCCTGGGACCCCCGGCGCGGCAATGTGGACCACGTGCCTGCCTCTCCTCCCCAGCCGACCCGGGACGGCTCCACCGCCGCCTGGTCCCTGGCCTGGGACCTGCTGCAATCCACGCCCGCCGCGGGGCAATTGGGCCTGCAACCCGTCGGCTCGCACCCCGAGGGGGCCAGCATCTACGGCGTCATGGATTTGGTCGGCAACGCCTCGGAATGGGTCTTCGACTGGTACAACTGGAGCGACTATTCCCGCCTGCCGACGCAAAACCCCGTCAGCCTGGGGCCGCCGTGGAATCACTGTGTGCGCGGCAGCGCCTGGTACGACCCCTCCGGGACCGTCGAGCGGGTCCCGGCCTGGAGCCGCTGCTCCGCCCGCAGCTCGGCGCACTCCATCGCCGACCCACGCACAGGTTTTCGCTGCGCGCGCTCGGTCCCACCTGATGAATGATGAATTTACGGGAGGGAAGCGCGGACTAATCCCCTCCCACCCAATGCGCGCCGTCCTGGTTCCTGGCCGCCACGGCCACTACGCGCCCGCGCACCTGGTCGTTCCGCGTGATCGCGATGGGGTTGTAACTGGCCCCCGTCTTGGGGTCCTGCTTGTAGGCGGATTCGGCAAACAGCCCGTAGACCATGGGCCTGCTTGCCGATGACGGGGCCATTCGCTCGAGGCGCTTGACCACCAGTTGCGGCACCTGCGTCTCGTCGGGCAGGACGGCCACCACGATCTGCCCCACACAATCCTCCAGGTCACACGCCACCCGGAACAGCACCATGTCGCCCGGTTGCATGGGCAGGGGCTCGGCTTTGTCCATGCTGTGCCCATGGACCTTGAGCCAGCCGTATTCCTGCCCGTCATTGGGCGGCAGCCAAATGCGGTCGTTGTGGACGAACGTCACGTGATAGGCCTTTCCCTCGAACGTGAAACTGTGTGAGTCGTCGACCGCCTCCACCCATTGCAGGTCGGATGGGGCGGGCATCACGGGCTCTCCGTTCGGACCCGCCGCCACGTGCCCGTAATAGGGTGTGCCGGGGATGATGATCCTGGGCGGCGATG
>CAZGFR010000144.1:0-6555 GCA_964524485.1 uncultured Anaerolineaceae bacterium
TAGTTCTGCCATCTTCTGCTTGGAGGCCCTATGCACCGCCGTGACTTTCTCAAGATTGCAGCCATCTCATCTTTCGCTTTGGCGTTCCCTGTTTGGAAATTGGCGGAGTTGGCCCTGGCCCCTGTGGAAGTGGAATACAACGGGCGGATCTACCGCGGACTGCGGGACGGTGACATCCACATCTCAGAGGATCAGGGGCAATCCTGGCGAAAGCAGACCGGCTTTGGGGGGGAGTGCCCTATCGCGAAATTGTTTACTTCATCGGATGGACGGTTGCATGCGCAATTGAAATATCAAGGACGTCCCTTTGATCTTTTCCTGTCGGAAGATGGGGGCAGGTGGATGGTCGGATGAGTTCGTTTCACATGTAGATGAAAACCGCCCGCAGTCACTGCGGGCGGTTTTGTTCATGGTTTTTCCAGGTAGTTCGAAGTGGCGTTCTCCAGATCCCCATAGACGCCGCGATATCGCTCGGGCAGCAACTCGGCCACCTTGTACATCATCTCGTCGGTGATGCGCTGGCGCAGTTCGCCCGTGACGCGTTCGCCACGGGTGTTGACCTTGAACGGCTCGCCCACGCGGATGTTGAAATCGGTGCGTTTGAAGCTCTTGAGGTTCTTGAGGAAATTCTCGCCGCCCCAGTTGCCGAGCGGGATCAACGTCGCGCTGCTGCGCTGGGCCAGGGTGACGATGCCAGGCTGAGCCTTGATCATCGCGCCCGTCTTGTTGCGCGTACCTTCGGGGGCAATGCCGAGGATGTACCCCTTCTCCAGCGCCTCCAGCGACTTGCGCATGGCGGCCATGTCCGCTTCGCCGCGATGGATGGGGATGATCTCCCACTGGTTGAAGATGAAGTTCAGGAACCAGCCGTCCCAGGTCTCGACCTTGGCGAGGCCCGTCACGGGGCGCGGCAGCAATTCAGTGAAGATGATCGGCACCTCGATGGAACCCGTGTGATTCGAGTAGGCAATGACGGGTCCTTTTTGGGGGATTTTGTGCAGGTCCGATTTGTCGACGCGGCACATCACCTCCAGCCCGAGGCGGCAGGCGTAGCCGAGGAACAATCCAAGCGGACCCATCTCAGGCGCTCTCCGCGGTGACGAAATCCAGCGCGGCGGGGATCAATTCCACCGCCAGTTCCTGGCCCTCGCGGCAGAGCGTCTCGCCGTCGCAATGGGCGGGCAGGCTGCCCTTGACTGCCTTGACCGCGATGCGGTCGGTGCGCTCCATGCGGATCTCGGGCTGGCCTTCCTGCGTGCCCTTGATGAAGTACGGAACCAGCCCGAAGATGCGCAGCCGTCCCGCTTCGGAGGCAATGCACAGGTCCAGTTTGCCGTCGGAGGGATTCCCCTTGGGGGCCATATGAAAGCCGCCGCCCATGCGTTTCCCGTTCATGATCGAGATCATCAGCGAAGGCTGGACGAGGGTCTGGCTGTTGTAGGTCATCTCCACGGTGGGCGCCTTGTAATACAGGAAGACGGTCTGCAGCACCGCGATGAGATAAGCCAGCAAACCGCGCGCCCAGCGGACTTCGATGGCCACGAAGCCGACCGCCGCGTCGAAGCCGATGCCCACGCCGTTGACGAAGTAACGTCCTTCGGGATACTCCCCGCCGCGCACGATGCCCACGTCCACCCTGCGGCGCTTGTCCGCTGCCAGGGCCTGGATCGCCCCTTCGAGATCGGTAGGGACGCCCAACCCGTAGGCGGCGTCGTTGCCCGTGCCGACGGGCAGGATGTACATGGCGGTGTGGTTGAAGCCTGCCGCGCGGGCGCGCATCAGACCGTTGAGGGCCTCATTGGCGGTGCCGTCGCCGCTGGCGGTGACGACCACGTCGAACTTCTCGCGCGCGGCGCGCTCGGCCAGGTCAGCGGCGTGCCAGGGCCGCTCGGTGCGGACCAACTCGAAGTCCAGGTGGTGGCGATGCAAGAGTTCCTCGATCTGCGGGACCATCTTCTCGGCGTGGCCGCGTCCCGAGGTGGGGTTGACGATGATGAGATACTTCACAGGGGAGACTCCCAAAAATAGATTGGGGCGAGTTTATCATACTTTGTCCCTGCCTTATCTAGATGAAGAGACAGCCGCTGGAAAGCGGCTGTCTCTTTTGCGGCGGATCTCATTCCCAGCGCTTACATTCGTCCAAGAAGCGGCCCAGGGCTTTGATCGGGCCGAAGATCTCCCGGTGGCGGGTGGATTTGCGGTCCACACTCACGAGCGAGGACAAGCGATAACGGTGGACGTGCGCAACATCCTGGATGGGGATATCGATGGTATGCACCCAGAAACGATTCCTGCCCGGGGCGCGCCCGAAGAGACGGCGGTCGGTGAGGGCCAGGTCGGTCTGCCAGAAGGCCACGAAATCCACGATCTGGGTATAGACCGCCATGAGCGGGATCACTGCCATCATCAGGATCGCCAGCCCCGCCATGAACAACTGGCTTTCGGGTCCGCCGGGCAGCAGGGCGGCAATGCCTCGCAGGAACAAACTCATCACGAAGGTGTAGAAGGCCAGCACCAGCGGCGTGATCAGGAAGGTGGAGACGATGGCCCACAGGATGTCGTACCAGGCGTGGCCGCGGTCGGCGTGGTAGAGGATTCGTTCTCCCGCCTGCAAATGCGATTCAACGTAAGACATATTTCCCTCCGAGGGGCAATGCTGCCCAATGTGAAAATTCTACCTCCAGGCGAGTCAGGCCTTACGCCCCATGCGCGGTGTGTGGCGGTAGTCGGCGCGGTGGCCTGTGAAGACCGAACTGAGCCAGTCGGCCAGTTCATCCACAGCGAACTTCTCTTCGTCATCGAGCACGGTCTGGAGGTTGGAAAGGTGTTCGACCAATTCCTGCATCTGGGCGCGGAACGCATCGAATTTATCGGGCGTGGGCTGGGCCTGCAGCGCGTCGCGGGCGCGCTGGGCCTCATCCATGGCCTGCATGGCAAGGCGGATGTTCTCGGTCATCATGTCCCAGTCAGTCATGGCGAACTCCTTCCTGGAACCGAACCGTTCCACCTTCACAATAGCACGTCAGGGTCTGGATTTCAAGTAGTCTTCGGGCGTGTCGAGGTCCGCCAGGATGGTGGGCGTATCCACGTCCACGTATTGGATCTGGTCCGCGTGGGCGTTGAGGAAATCGCGCGGGGTTTGGGACGGTTCGAGCGCGAGCAGCGCCTCCCACAGCGGACGCGCCACCAGCCAGGGATGTCCGCGCCGTTTTTGGAAGGAGGGCACGACCAGGTTCGCCCCGCTCTGACGGAAAGCCGCGCACACCGCTTCCACGCTTCGCGCCTGGACCTGGGGCTGGTCGCCGAGACCGAGGAGGACTCCCTCCGCCTTGGGCGCTTCCGCAAGCAGGTGACACAGTCCGCATTGGATGGACGAGAGCATTTCGCCGCTGGCGTATTCGGGGTTGAAAACGGTGTGGGCTGTGTCGTGGACCAGGGCCGTGATCGAATCGTGCAGCGCGCCCGTGACGACGACGATCTCATCCACATCCGCCGCACGGAAGGCGGCGATGACGGTTTGTAGCACGGTGCTTTCGCCCCAGGGCAGCAGCATCTTGGGCTGGCCCATGCGCTTCGATTGTCCCGCGGCGAGAATCAGGGCGGCCAGGTTAGGGCGTCTCATCTTCCACCAGCCTGCGATATTGTTCGGGGGTGTCCACGTCCAGCAATAGACGGTTGTCGTGCCAGGGCAGGTACGCGGGCGGATATTTATGGAAGAGGCCGCGCCCGCCCACGTCGCCTTGCAGGGAGAGCAGATCGGGGAAGGTGACGCGGTCGAAGAGCACGGGATTGGCGCGCGCATCCTGCACCATCGGCGCGAGCACGGGCGGCAGGTCCAGGCGGTGACGTTCGACCAGGGCCTGCAGCACGGGGACGGTCACCTGCGGTTGATCGGCCAGCAGGAAGATGCCCCCTCCGACCCGCTCCGCCATTTTTGAAGAAAATGGGGGAGGAAGGATCGAGGCAATCCCCGCGCGAATCGAACTGGCCTGTCCCTCCCCCCAGGCCTCATTGCGGACGATCTGCACGGGCAAGCCTTGCAGCGCAGCCTCCACTTCCTCAGCGTATGCGCCCGTGACGACCAGCACGGGACCGAGGCCAGCGGACAGGGCCGTCTGCGCCACGACCCGCACGAAGGGAGTCCCGCGCCAGTCGAGCAGTTGCTTGGGCTGCCCGTAGCGCGTGGATGCGCCCGCCGCCAGGACGATGCCTGCGATGGGTTCGAAGGTCTGGAAAGTTGTGGGGGAGTGCAGCGCGCCGACGATGACGGAGTCAAAGGTGGGGAGGAGCAGGTTGGCGAGCTTTCCGCCCAAGGCTTGCAACTCGGGAGTGTCGGCCTGGTTGAGCAGGGCCACCTTGCGCGCGGAGGTGGGGAGGTTCTTCAATCCGCCCTGCGGATGAGTCAACACGCGCACCAGGGCTTCGAGGGTGACCGCCGCGCCAAGCGGAAGTCCACTCAGGCGGGAGAAGAATTCAGGGCGGTGGATGAATTCATCCGTCAGGGGATGGCCGAGCCCCGTCAGCCCTGCGACCACCAGGACCAGGTCGGCGAAATCGGGCAGGGGCGGTTCGTGCCCGGCAGGCGCCTTGAGCGGATGCCCGCGCGAACCGTCGGCTTCGATCAGCAGGGGCCAGCCGCGGGCGGCGCACTCCGCTCGTAAACGGGCAAGCGGCTCGGGGTCCAGGGGACGGGTGCGCGTCCCATCCAGCGGCCCCGTGACCAGGGTCAAGCCGTTCGCGGGCAGATCGTCCAAGTCGGCTGGGGTTTGTGCGATGAGATGGCGGTCGGCCAGGGGAATCTGCCATTCGCCAAGGTGCGAGGTGGCGGTGAGGATCACGGCAACTGGGCCTTGCGGCATGGAGAGCCAATCGCGCGCCAGTTGAAACAGGGCGCTGGTCTTGCCGCCTGCGCCGACCGCCGCCACAGTAATGGGCGCGGCAGGGATGATCCGCAGAGCCTGGGCGAGGTTCATGCAGCGATTATAAAGGATAAGTATGCAGGCTCACTGCGTGGTATTCTTGGGGGGATTGATTTCGCTGGCCAACAAGATGTGTACCCGCTTCAAGATCATGAACAGGGTCAGGATGAAGTTGATGACCAGGAAGTAGATTACCACGTTAAGCGCGAGGGTGAGGTACGGCCAATTCGCTTCGACGAAGAGCAGCAGGAGCAGGGCAATGGAGAGGACCGCCACCAGGATGCAGAAGGAAATGTTTGCGTAGATCTGGCTGAGGAATTTCCTGCGCAGGGTGGCTTGTGCGTGAGCGCCGCTTTCCTTGCGCAGGATATCGTAGATGAGCAGCAGCAGGTTGAACAACAGGGCCGAGAAGACCGAGAGGGAAGTGATGAGCGCGTTGATGGAATCCAGGTCAAGGGTGAAGCGCAGGAAGAAGGTCAGGAGCAGGGAAGCGGCGGCGGGCGTAATCAGGAACAGCAGGATGTCCTCGATCGAGACCTTGTTGTTGGCGAAATTGCGGAGCGTTTGGACGTGGTCGGTGACGATCTGCCAGATGTTGACCTTGCTAAACATCCCTGGCCTCCAGGCCGATCGATGGCAGGATCTCCCTGACAATCTCTCTGGCGACGCGGTCGATGCTGGCGTAGGTGGGGTGACCACCATACATCTCAATTCGGTTCGTGATGTTGTAATCGGCGCGGAAACTGCCAGGTTCGGTCAGATCCATAGTGCGGCGTTTGCCGTTCATGTCAAATTCGATCTTGACAGTGTCGTAGTCCAGCCCTTTGACCTGGACGAATTCCCTGGCGCTCATCTGTCCGCGCAGCACGTCCTGGATCTCCTTGCCCATGGAGAAAGCCGCCCCGCGCTTGGCCTTGACCTGTAATTCGATGGTGCTGCCCTGTTCGTCGACTCCCATCTTGACCGCGTCTGCGATATCGGTTGGAACTTTGAAACGCACGAAGCGCAGCTTGGTGACCCGTCCCTTGGAGAAGTATTGCTTGATCAGCCGCTCGGGCACCAGGCGATCGAGTTCCAGGTCGCATTCGCCACATTTTCGTCGGAGGAAGCTCCTGAAATCGCGCTCGAACTGACTGTTGATGCCCGTGTTGCTTTCCATCTCGAAGGCGGCCAGAGCCTTGGTCCCTTCACTGGGAACGACCATCAGGAAATAGAACGGCAGCATTTCCGCTTCACTGACCGATCGCTCGTGGGTGATCTCGCGTTTTCGGATGTTCACCAGTGAGCTCTTGATACCGTACTCGCCTTTTTCCAGGAGCCCGCTCAGCGCGCGGCCGCTCCTGCGCAGGTGTGAGGCTCGCAGCAGGGACTGATTGTCGATGTCGTTGGCGGGTCTTTCTTCGAGGTGGTCGAGATATTCCAGGAGCAGGTCGAACAAGTTCCGTCCCCCAGGCAGGTCGTTCAACTTATGATATTCGAGATTCTTTTGGTTGTTTCTCACCCGCAGTACATAGGTGGAAATTGTGATGCTTTTCATCGGGACCTCCTTGGGAAGGCCAATGGTCGATCGCTACAATCATTATACAATCGCGGAGTGGTCAAATTCAAGGGAGGCACGGAATCAACAGGGCCTTCT
>CAZGFR010000145.1:0-6446 GCA_964524485.1 uncultured Anaerolineaceae bacterium
TTGACCGCTGTCTCGGGGCAGAAGAGTCCGCCCCCGCAGCCGCCCGTGATGCCCTCGGCTGCCAGTTGCTTGATCCATGCGGCGGCCCAGTAATCGGCGGGGACGTCCGTGAAGCCTGTGCCCGCGCCCACCTCGGGCGGGACGTAGGCCGCGCCATGCTCCGCCCGCAGCAGGAAGACGGCCATCTGTGCGCGGCTGACGATGACCTCGGGGCAATACATCCCGCCGCCGCAGCCGCCCGTGACGGCGTCATTGGCCAGCTGTTCGATCCAGGCCGCGGCCCAGTAATCGTAAGGCACGTCCCCGAAGATCGTTCCCGTGGCGGGCGGCGGGGTGAAGGTCGAGCCGTGCATGCCGCGCTCCAGGAAGACCGCCATCTGCGCGCGCGAGACCGCCGCCTCGGGGCAGAAATTCCCATCCCCGCAGCCGCCCGTGATGCCCGCCTGGTAGATGCTCTCGATGTAGGACCAGGCCCAATAGTCCAGGGGCACATCTGCAAAGGAGGGATGCGCCAGGATGGTGTAGACCTCCCCGCTCGAGAAATCGCCGTTGCCAGGGTCGTATCCGCCCAGACGGTTGTACATCGAGTCTCGGATGCTGTCGTCGTCCACCAGGTCCAGGCGCAGGGTGCCCGTCGAAGCGCCCGTGTGGACCGTCACGCTCCAGGTGTCGCCCGAGCCGCTGACCGAGGTCACCGAGGCGTTGACCACCCCCGAGGTGGTCAGGACGAAGTCGCTTGGGTCCACGCCCGTGACGGATTCATTGAAGACCACCATATAGGTCACCAGGTTGGCGTCGGTGGGGTTGGGCGAGGTGCGCAGGATGGCCAGCACGGTCGGGTACTTTTCCAGCGGGACGTAATATTCGAGGTACAGGTAAGGCTGGTCGCCCACGGCGGCGTCCCCGCTGAACAGCTTCAGGAAGTCTGCGTTGTGGTTGTCGTTGTCGCCCAGGGTGAAGCGCAGGCGCATCTGGGTGGTGCCGTAGGTGTGGATGAAGGGATAGGTGGACGGGCCCAGTGGGGCGGTGTACCAGCCCGCACTCAGGCCCGAGCCGACGGTGCCGCCCCCGTTCAAGTCGGCGGCTGTCTCGAAGTCGGTCGACTCGAGGGCTGCCGCGCCGAAGGCGGGCTTGCGCAGGTCGACCAGCAGCGGCCCCAGCGAGTTGAAGGGATTGCCGCCCGTCACGCCCTGTTTCTTGACCTTGAGCGTGGCCTGCGTGATGACGGCGTTGTTCGGCAGCGACGAGGTGTCGAAGTGCAGGATCGCGCGGTATTGCTGGTCGTTGGCGGCGTCGCCCACGTACAGCAGCGTGGATTGCGAGTCCACGTGCCCGCCGACCTCGCTCTCCTCGCCCGATTCGATCACCCAGCCGTCGTAGGTCCCAGCCGAGACGTAGGTCTTGGCCACGGGTGTGAACAACTCGCGCTCGAAGACGTCGCTTGCGCCGTTGGTGTCATTGGGGACGATGGTATTGGCTCTGGATTGGAAGGCCAGGAAGCGTCCATCGCTCGAGATGGCAGGCCCGCCCGAGGAGTCGGTCTCGTCATAGCCTGGGGCCACAACCGTGGTCGCGCCCGTGATGCAATCGTGCAGTTGGATCCTGCGCCCTGGCAGGCCGTCGCCCTTTTCATCGAACTCGAAGGCCGCATAGCGCCCGTCCGACGAGATGACGGCTTGTTCCGAGAGCCCCACCATCGGGCCGTAGTCGTCATACGAAGAGACCAGGATCGTCTCGCCTGTCAGCAGGTCGTGGCGGAAGGCCTGCGTATACCCGTAGATATCGTCACTGATCAGGTTTTCCGAATGGGATGAGAAGACCACATACCGTCCGCTCGCCGAGAGGAATCCCTCGCTGCCGCCGCGGTCGGCCTGTTCGCTGTTCGTGTTGACCGTAGCCAGAAAGGTGGTGCCCGCCTGACGGTCCCGTACGAAGACGTCCAGGGCGTCGTTCGTGTCATTCGTGACCAGATTGGTGGCGTTCGAGGAGAAGACCACCAGGTTCCCGTCCGCCGAGATGGATGGCTCCCAAGCGCTGGCGTTCGCCTCGACCTCGTCGCTGGACACGTTGACCCGTTCGGTCTGACCCGTCAGCAGGTCGTGCACGAAGATGTCGGCCTTGGTGTTGTTGTCGCCGTCCACCAGGTTGGTCGCGTCGGAGGAGAAGGCCGCGAAGCGCCCGTCCCCCGAGAGGACGAGATAACTGTCGGTCTGGTCGTTGCCCTGTTCACCCAGGGAGCTGACCGAGACCCGCACCGTGTTGCCCGTCTGGCGGTCATGGACGAAGGCATCGTCCACGTTGTTGGTGTCCCCGCTGACCAGGTTGGTCGCGCCCGAGAGAAAGCCCACGTAGCGTCCGTCGCCTGAGATGGCCGCGCGGTACGAGCCGCTGTTGGCCTGCACTCCGCCCACACCGAGCGAGGCGCGGGTGGTCTCGCCCGTCAGGCGGTCGTGCACGAAGATATCGGGTGCGCCGTTGGTGTCCCCGCTGACCAGGTTGTCCGCGCCCGATTCGAAGGCCACGTAACGCCCGTCCGCAGAGATGGAGGGCCACAAGGAACCGTTGTTGGCCTGTGCGCCGCTCGAACTGACCGAAACGCGCACGCTGGACGAGAGCGCTTCGGCCTTTCCCCCGTAAGTGGACAGGCCTGCCATCAGCAGGCTGGCCAGCACGGCCCAATGCGTCAGAGTCCGCATTCTGGAGGTAGCCATGGATTTTCCTTCCAGGAATCAGGTTGGATCGCAGGGATGACTTGTTTCGACGATGACCCGACCCCCATCCATTATAGGACGGAGTCGGGGGGGATTTCAAGCCACCCTTTTGTTTCCGATCCTTCGCGTTGAGCGGAGCGAGCCGAGAGGCGGGCGAAGTCGAACCACTACGCCTTCAGCGCTTCGGCGGCCGAGAAAGCCAGGGCGTCGGTGGTAAATTCACCCCATTTCCTTCGAGCCTAAATAAGTTAAAAATCGACAATTAATCCTTTTAGCCTTTCCGTTTCGGAAGATTGTATTTGACTCTCGTGTCGATTCCGCTATAATGCGCGCAGATTTTCCACTGTCCCATCCTGCTGATTGTGGAGTGCCCTGACCTTGAATTCGTTTCAACGGCAAATACGCGTGGAGGGAGGTGGTCTTTTGTTTTAAGTAACGGAACTCGGCCCAACGTCAACGTTCGACCTATTATTTCCAAAGGAGAAGAGACGTATGAAATCGAAATGGTTTGTATTTCTATCGGTGCTGGCCCTGGCGAGCCTGGTGCTGACCGCCTGCGGAGGAGCGGGCGGCGCGGCCCAGCCGATGAAGTCGCTGGGCAAGGGCGAGGGCGAGGTGGATATCATTGCCTGGGCAGGCTACATCGAGCGCGGCGAGTCGGATCCCGCCTACGACTGGGTGACCGCCTTCGAAGCGGAGACAGGCTGCAAGGTCAACGTGAAGGTGGCGGCCACCTCCGACGAGATGGTGCAGTTGATGCTCGGCGGCGGCTTCGACCTGGTGACCGCCTCGGGCGACGCCTCCAACCGTCTGATCGCGGGCGGCACCGTCCAGCCGATCAACCTGGACCTGATCCCTTCTTATAAGAACGTGGACGAGCGCCTGCAGAACGCGCCCTGGCACACCGTGGACGGCGTGCATTATGGCGTGCCCTATCAGTGGGGTCCGAACGTGCTGATGTACAGCACCGACGTGTTCCCCGAAGCGCCCACCACCTGGGGCGTGGTCTTCAAGGAACAGAACCTGCCCGACGGCAAATCGAACAAGGGGCGCGTGCAGGCTTATGACGGTCCGATCTACATCGCCGACGCCGCCCTGTACCTGAAGTACAACAATCCCGAGCTGGGCATCACCGACCCGTACCTGTTGAACCAGAAGCAGTTCGACGCGGCCGTGGCCCTGCTCACCGAACAGCGCAAGCTGGTCAACCGCTACTGGCACGACGTGGCCGTCCAGATGGACGACTTCACCAACGAAGGCACGGCGGCCTCGTCTGCGTGGCCCTACCAGGTCAACCTGCTGCAAATGGACGGCAAGCCCATCGGCTCGACCATCCCTGTGGAAGGCGCCACGGGCTGGGCCGACACCACCATGCTGCACGCCAAGGCCCCGCACCCGAACTGCGCTTATATGTGGATGGAGCACTCGCTCGATCCCAAGGTCCAGGGTGACGTGGCGGCCTGGTTTGGCTCGGTGCCCGCCGTCCCTGCGGCCTGTACGGGCAACGAACTGCTGACCGACGCGGGCTGCGCCACCAACGGCTTCAACGACTTCGACAAGATCTATTTCTGGAAGACCCCCACGGGTACGGACGTGGTTCCGTACTCCAAGTGGGTCGAGGCCTATAACACCATCAAGGGCAGTCAGTAAATTTCGAGCGGCTTTCCCCACCGCGCCAGTTCCCTGGCGCGGTGGGGCTTTGTGATTGGACGGGACCGACGATGAGTTCTTCAGCCATTGTTTTCGAGCATGTTGCGCGTCACTTCGGGGAGGTGCGGGCGGTGGACAACGTCAGCATGGAAGTGCGCGACGGCGAATTTTTTTCCATGCTCGGGCCCTCGGGTTCGGGCAAGACCACCTGCCTGCGCCTGATCGCGGGCTTCGAGCGTCCCAGCGCGGGGCGCATCCTGTTGTACGGGCAGGACGTTTCGACCCTGCCGCCCTATGAACGGCCTGTCAACACGGTCTTTCAGGATTACGCCCTCTTCCCGCACATGACCGTCGGCGAGAACATCGCCTACGGGTTGATGCTCAAGAAGGTCGCCAAACCCGAGCGGATGAAGCGCGCCGAAGAAATGCTGGACCTCGTCCGCCTGCCTGGGCTGGCGGGACGCAAACCCTCCCAACTCTCGGGCGGACAGCGTCAACGCGTGGCCCTGGCCCGCGCCCTGATCAACCAGCCCAAGGTGCTCCTGCTCGATGAGCCTCTCGGCGCCCTGGACCTCAAGCTGCGTCAGCAGATGCAGGTGGAGCTCAAGGCCATCCAGCAGCGCGTGGGCATCACCTTCATCTTCGTCACGCACGACCAGGAGGAGGCCCTGACCATGAGCGACCGCATCGCGGTCTTCAACCAGGGCCAGATCGAACAGGTTGGCAGCCCCGCCGAAATGTACGAGCATCCTGCCACGCCGTTCGTGGCGGGCTTTGTCGGCGTCTCGAACCTGATCAGCGGTCCGCTGGCGAAGCAGATCACGGGCTCGGAGGAACGCTTCTCCATCCGCCCCGAGAAGATCCATCTTGCGCCGCTCTCGTCCCAGCCCGAAGCGGATCAATATGCCGTCGAAGGCCTGGTTCGCGACGTCATCTATCTGGGCCTGTACACCCGCTACCTGGTGGAAGTGGGCGGCGTCGACCTGGTGGTGGTCGAGCAGAACCTCAAGACCACCTCGATGGATGTGTTCAAGGTCAAGGGACAGCGCGTGCGCCTGCTGTGGGACCGTGAGCACGTGCGCGCGATCGGAGGCTGAGATGCTCAGGCGCCTGTCCACGTACCTGTATCTGCGGCCCAAACTGGTGTTGTGGCTGCTGCTGGGTCCGCCCATGCTGTACATGCTGGTGGTGTATCTGGGCTCGCTCTTCAGCCTATTGTTGAATAGCTTCTTCTATCTGGATGGCTTCACGGGCAAGGTGGTGTACCAGTTCACCCTGCAGAACTACTTCAAATTGTTCGAGCGCGCCAACCTCGAGATCTTCACGCGCACCACGCTCATGGCGGCGGCCGTCACCCTGGCGGATGCCGCGCTGGCCTTTCCGCTCGGATATTACATGGCCAAGTTCGCCTCGCCGCGCGTCAAGTCCTTCATGTATCTGGCGGTGCTGGTTCCGCTCTGGTCGAGTTACCTGGTGCGCGTCTATGCCTGGCGCTTGATCCTCGCCAAGGAGGGCATCCTGACCTGGATGCTGGGGCACATCGGCCTGCGCGGCGCGCTCGACTGGCTGTTGACCCTGCCATACATCGGCGGCCCGTCGCTGGGACTGTCCTCGGTGGGCATGTTCCTGGCCTTCACCTACGTCTGGCTGCCGTACATGGTCCTGCCGATCCAGACCGCGCTTGAGCGGGTGCCGCGTTCGCTCGAAGAGGCCTCCAGCGACCTGGGCGCGAGGCCGCTCCAGACCTTCCGCACGGTCATCCTGCCGCTGGCCTTCCCGGGTGTGGTGGCAGGCTCGATCTTTACCTTCTCGCTGACCTTGGGAGACTTCGTCGTGCCGCTCTCGCTGGGCAATTCCAGCCCGTTCATCGGGACGGCGGTCTACTCGTATCAGGGCACCTCGGGCAACATTCCGCTGGCGGCGGCCTTCATCATGGGACCGATCACGATCATGATCGTCTACCTGTTGATCGCGCGCAAGATGGGAGCCTTCGATGCGCTCTAAATCGTTGCCCGACCAGCCGCGCGCGCCCTTCGTCGTCTGGCTGGGAGCTGTCGGCGCGCTGCTCTTCCTGCACGTCCCCGT
>CAZGFR010000146.1:0-6156 GCA_964524485.1 uncultured Anaerolineaceae bacterium
GAGCGGAAGACGCGCTGCTGCAACAGCCGGTCTTCGAGCGCCAGGGCGGCGCGGTCGGCCAGCAGCCAAAGGGCATCGCGCTGTTCCGACTCCATGGGGTGACCATCTCCGTGATAAGCCACACCCAGGATGCCCATCAAAGGCGGCATCTCATCGCGGTCCATGTCGCTGCGCCTGCGCTGATGCAAAGGCAGGACCCAGTAATTGCCCCAGGCAAATTCCTGCCGAAGTTTCAAGCCGTCGCCCACTTTCTCCAGGGCCTCGGGCAGGGCGGTCTGGTCGAGCATATTGCGCTTGCCCGCCATGACGATCAGCGAGAGGCCGTCCCCGTCCAGCGCGGCGATAAAGGCGGAAGGAGATTGCAAATGGTCGCGGACCGCCGCCAGCACAGCCTCGAAAAATTGTTGGAGGTCGCCCTGGGTAAGCAGGCGTTCCTCCACATTCTGGAGCAGTTCCAGTTCGGCGCGGTCGCCGCCGAAGAACAACCAGCGTTCCCATAACGGCGAGACCAGCGTGATGAGATGCTCCAACAGGAGCACGGTCACCACCACGGTCAACGGGACGAAGGCGTTATACGACGCCCCACCGAAGACTTCGCCGCCACGGCGGACGATGGTCATCAGGCCGAGGGCGGCGGAGGCCGTTACGGGCCCGCGCATGATCCACTTGAACAGTCGACTCTTGACGACGCGGTCGGGCCACGAGACGCCGAAGAAGGCCACAGCGTAGGCCATCACGATCACCAGTCCCGCCACGAGGACGTTGATGATGAGCGCCAGGCTCCAAAACAAGAG
This sequence comes from uncultured Anaerolineaceae bacterium, assembly GCA_964524485.1. Taxonomy (GTDB): domain Bacteria; phylum Chloroflexota; class Anaerolineae; order Anaerolineales; family Villigracilaceae; genus JACPVF01. The sequence goes on from CAZGFR010000146.1 coordinate 795, forward strand.
CGGGAATGTCGCTGCTGGGGCATAACCATACATCAGGTACGGATAAGAGCCCAGCGCGGGAGCGGTGGCGCCTGCCATCAGGTACAACATGCGGCGGCGGCCCGAACGGGTAAGCATGCGCTGGTAGGCGCGCGCAAAGTTCACGCCCGCCCAAACCATCGCGCCGATGTAGTACAGGGTGAAGAGTTCGGTCCAGGGAGTGCGGGCCAGGTGCGGGGCGGGCTTGCCATTCGGCATAAGATCGCCCAGTAAAAATCCCATGGCCAACAAAAGCAGAAAGACAGCCGAAACGCCGTACATCCCCCGCACAGCAAATCGGCGGCGTCCACGCGAGGGACGTCCCGCCGTGACCAGCACTGCGTCCGAGAGGTGCAGGTAGGCGGCAGGCAGGAAAACGACGCCGATCCACTGCAGGCGCAGGAGCAGGTCGATGCCCCAAAGGGGGACGGTCTCGTTTTGCAGGGCCTCGGTGGTGAAAACCACCACCACGCACAACAAAATAATGGCGAACGAACGCGCCACTCGATCACGCAGGTTGAATGACAGAGCGTACAGGAACAGGGAAAAGGCCGTGATGGCGATGCCCGCCGTCAGGATCTGGTTAAGAGTCTGGATCCCCGCCAGAATGGTATCGTACCAACCGTTAATCATGCACCGTCCAGTAAGAGTTTTACTTCAGGGCCCTCACAAAGAAGAGGGCCACGTCCTGGGTCAGGTAATAATGGTCATTATACCCGCAGAATTCGTAGCCATGTTTCTGCGCCATGCGGATGGCGGGCAGATTCTTGGCCTGCATCTCGAGCATGAGACGCCGCATCCCGCGCTCCGCCGCCCAGGCCTGGGCGGCGGCGAGGAGGGCGCTGCCCACCCCACGGCGGCGCATGTTCGCGCCCACCACCAGGTCCGTGACCCAGGCCACCCCCACCCCGCGATTGACGAGGGCCGCATATCCCACAGGGTCGGGACCCATCATGGCGGTGAACATCATCGACTTGTGCGACCATTCGTCGGCCAGGGCATACGGGTCGTGCGGATACGCCAGGGGGATCGGGCGCGGCAGGCGCACCTCGCGGAAATTGGCGAGAAGCTGTCCCGTGTCGCGGCGCAATTCCAACTGCCACACGTATTCGCTGCGGGTGGAATGGTCGAGCGCCATCAGGCGCGAGAGGTCGGCGGGGGCGGAAGGGCGGATTTCGATGTCGGTCATATCAGGGTGCCAGGATTCGGATGGGGATGACGCAGGGAGTTTGCGCCACTCCCTGGTTGTCGGTGACGACCACACGCAACTGGTAATCACCCGGAGTTAAGGCGGTGGTGTCCCATAGGCCAAGGACATCGTTGACCTTGACCTTGGTCCCCGCCAGGATGGTGGCCCAGGTATCACTTCCGCGCAAAGCCACTTCGTATTTGTAAAAGCCAAAATTCGGGATATTGACCGTGCCCTTGACCTCGATCTTGCCTTTGACTTCGTCCCCTGGCCGGGGCGATGTGATCATGATCTGGTCGGGGACGCAGCCTTGCATGTTGGCCGAAACGGCGGGCTGGGGCGCAGCCGCGCCCTGTGTCATCATCTCGGGCGAGAGCGTGCCAATCGGCTGGGCCAACACATCCATGGTCGGCGTGGACATGAAAAAGTTGGCGGGAAGGCCCGGGATGACAAAAAAGGCCATCGTAAATTCCACGCAGAACAACACCACCACCAGCACGCTGATGGTCACCGCCTGGCTGAGGCGGCGCATGGCAAATTCTCGCTCCAACTTGTACACGGACATCTGCCATTCGCGCCACGACACCCACAACCATCGGAAGGCGAACAGCCCTCCAATAGTCAGTACAATATAAATTGGCGTCTCGTAGTCAGCGAGGGCACGAACCAGGTTCACCATGTCGCGAGAATCGCCTTACATCCCTTGCAACACACCACGGACAAGAGCCTCGATCTTGGGCGTGATGACGCGTCCCGCCTCGATCACCTCTTCATGGGTGGTGACGGTGGAGCCGTCGAGGTTGGCCTTGTTGCTGATGCCAGAGAAACCGAGGACGCGCATCCCGCCGTGACGGGCCACGATCACCTCGGGCACGGTGGACATGCCGACCGAATCCGCACCCGCCAGGCGCAGGAAGCGCAAGTCGGCGGGGGATTCGAAGGAGGGACCGCTCAGGCCGGCGTACACACCTTCGCGCAGGGTCAGGCCCTTCTCGCGCGCCACGCGGCGGGCCAGATCCTGGTATCCGCGGTCATAGGCCTGGCTCATGTCGGGGAAGCGCGTGCCCAGTTCGTCGATGTTGGGCCCAAAGAGCGGATTGGCGCCCGTCATGCCCATCAGGTTGAGGTTGTCGGTGATGAGCATCACGTCGCCAGGTTGGAACTCGGGGTTGACTCCGCCCGCTGCGTTGGTGACGATCAGGCTGCCGATTCCCAGGCGCTGCATGACACGGATGGGCAGCGTGACCTGGTTCATGCTGTAGCCTTCATAATAATGGATGCGGCCCTGCATGACGAAGACGGTCTGTCCTTCCAGTTCGCCGATGACCAGCCGCCCTGCGTGGCCGTGCACGGTCGAGACGGGGAAATGGGGCAGGTCGCCAAAGGGGATGACGTCCGCCTTTTGAACGGAATCAGCCAGACCGTTCAGGCCCGATCCGAGGATGAGGGCCACGGTCGGCTTGTAAGAGGTGCGGGCGCGGATCGCCGCCGCCACCTCGTCGAATTGTGCAAGCGTAAAGAAGTTTTGCATGGGGTTCCTGACAATTTATAGGTTGAAAGTTGACGATTCCGCCAAATTGGCAGAGGGATTATATCAGAAATCACAATCAGGGATTTTTGACGCGGAAGCGCCAAAAAAGGCCGCGCAATTGCGCGGCCTCTTGCTTCGATCCTGGAAAAACAGGCCTACGTGCCTTCCTCCCAGGAGTTCAGGTATTTGACCTGTTCCTCGGTCAGCACGTCGATCTTGACGCCCATCGCCTCGAGCTTGATGCGGGCGATCTCGTTGTCGATCTCGGCAGGCACGGAGTAGACTCTCTTCTCCAGTTTGGCGGCGTTCTTGGCCATGTACTCGGCGGCCAGCGCCTGGTTGGCAAAGGACATATCCATCACGGAGGCGGGGTGACCTTCCGCGGAGGCCAGATTGATCAGACGGCCTTCGCCGAGGATGTTGATCTTGCGGCCGTTCTTGGTCTCGTACTGCTCCACGAACGGGCGGACCAGGACAGACTCGCCCTTGCTCATCTTCTGCAGGGCGGGGATGTTGATCTCGACGTTGAAGTGGCCGCTGTTGGCGACGATGGCGCCGTCCTTCATGGCCGCGAAGTGGTGTCCGTCGATGACGTTCAGGTCGCCCGTGACGGTGCAGAAGAAGTCGCCGACCTTGGCGGCCTCGATCATCGGCATGACCTGATAGCCATCCATGACGGCTTCGAGAGCCTTCATCGGGTCGATCTCGGTGACAATGACCTGGGCGCCCATGCCGCGCGCGCGCGAGGCGAGGCCGCGTCCGCACCAGCCGTAGCCAGCCACGACGAAGACCTTGCCCGCCAGCAGCACGTTGGTGGCGCGGATGATGCCGTCCACGGTGGACTGGCCTGTGCCGTAGCGGTTGTCGAAGAAGTGCTTGGTCATGGCGTCGTTGACGGCAATGACGGGGAAGTTGAGCATCTTGTCGGCGGCCATGGCGCGCAGGCGGATGACGCCCGTGGTGGTCTCTTCGGTGCCGCCGATGATGGTGTCGAGCAGCTCGCGGCGATCCTTGTGGATGGTGGAGACCAGGTCGGCGCCGTCATCCATGGTCATGTGCGGCTTGTGGTCGAGGGCAGCCTTGATGTGTTTGTAATAGGTGACATTGTCCTCACCCTTGATGGCGAAGACGGGAATCTCGAAGTTGTTGACCAGCACCGCGGCGATGTCGTCCTGGGTGGAAAGCGGGTTGGAGGCGGTCAGGACCACGTCCGCGCCGCCATCCTGCAGGGTGCGCATCAGGTTGGCGGTCTCGGCGGTCACGTGCAGACAGGCCGAGAGGCGCATGCCCTGAAGGGGTTTTTCCTTCTTGAAGCGCTCGCGGATGGTGCGCAGCACGGGCATCTCGCGCTCGGCCCAGTCCATACGGCGGCGTCCGCCTTCGGCCTGGTTGATATCTTTGATATCGTAATTGCTCATGGTTACTCCTTGGGTTTCGATATTCGACATTCGATATTCGGTAAAGACTCGAATATCGATCAATTGATTTTACAACAATGCATCCAATTTTCCGCCGTCGTCGAAGTTCTGGCGGAAGCGTTTGACGAATTCCTGGCGCGTGTAGCTATGGCTCTGCGGACCACGCTGTTCGAGACAGTAGACGGCGGCCAGTGAACCGATCTCGCCGCACAACTTCCACTCGAAGCCGAGATTGTATCCCGCGAGGAATCCCCCGCGGAAGGCATCGCCCACGCCTGTCGGGTCGACGATCTCGTCCTCGGGCACGGTCGGGATGTGGACCGCGTGGCCGTCCGAATACAGGTCGGCGCCGTCCTTGCCGCGCGTGATGACCAGCACTTCGACGTGTTCCAGGATCTGGTCCAGGCTCCAGCCTGTCTTCTTGGAGATCAGGCCGTATTCGTAATCGTTGCAGAACAGGAAGTAGGCGCCTTCCATGTCGCGGGCCAGTTCCGCGCCTTCAAGGCGCAGGACCTGCTGGCTGGGATCGTACAAATATTTGATGCCCAACTCGCGCGCTTCGGCGGCGAACTTGGTCATGGCGGTCGGCTCGTTGGGCGAGACCACCACCAGATCGGGCTTGGACGGCAGGTCCTTCAGCGACTGGGTGGCCGCCTGCCCCATCGCGCCAGGGTAGAACGAAGCGATCTGGGCGCTCTTGCGGTCGGTGGTGGCAAAGAACGAAGCGGTAAACAGGCCAGGGACAACCTTCATCAGGCCAGTATCCACGCCTTTCGAATCAAGCCAGGCGCGGTAGTCACCGAAGTCCTCGCCGACGGTGGCCATCACACGCGGATGTCCGCCAAGCAGGGCCATGCTGTACGCAATATTGGGCGCAATGCCGCCACGCTGCTTGGACATCGAGTCTACCAGGAACGACAGGCTGATCGAAGCCAGGCGCTCGGGCAGGATCTGCTCTTCGAACAGACCTGGGAACGTCATCAAATAATCGTATGCAACTGATCCAGTCAGAAGAATATCCAACCGTACCTCCGAGTTTACGCAAAAAAGACGCACTCTCGCGAGTGCGTTGTTTCGAACGGGCTGAGTTTAACACGGGATGGGTGGATTGTCAAAAGAATCAAGGCAGACCTCGGAGGTCTTTAAGATTAACCTCGAAGGGCGGGACCGCCACCCCATTCTCAGTCACGATGCCTGTCAGCAATC
>CAZGFR010000147.1:0-1893 GCA_964524485.1 uncultured Anaerolineaceae bacterium
GCGTCGGTGGAGGTGGCCTCGCTGGCGGTCCCCGTGGCCGAGAGGATGTCGGCGATCTCGACCTCTTCCGAGAACTCCTTGATGACCCTGCTGACCGAAAGGTCGCCCGTGCCGAGCGAAATGAACATCTCGTCGGGGACCTTGAAGCCGAGCGAGCGCGCCATCCGCTCGAAGTTGACCTCGCCGATGCCCAGGCGCGAGATCTCGCGTTCGAGGGTGGCGCGTCCCTGCGCGAGGTTCTGCTCGTCCTCCTGCTTCTTGAACCACACGCGGATCTTGGACTTGGCGCGCTGGGTCTTGACCAGCCCCAGGTTGGAGTTCAACCAGTCGCGGCTGGGGCCGCCGCGCTTGGCGGTCAGGACCTCGACCTGGTCGCCCGTTTTCAGTTCCTGATACAACGGGACCAGTTTCCCGTTGATGCGCGCGCCACGGCAGCGGTGGCCGATATCGGTGTGGACGTGGTAGGCGAAGTCGATCGGCGTGGAGCCCGCGGGCAGGTCGATGATGTCGCCGCGCGGGGTGAAGACGTACACGCGGTCCTGGAAGACGTCCGTGCGCATCGACTCGACGAACTCGGCGGCGTCCTTCACGTCCGAGCGCCATTCCATCATGTTGCGCAGCCAGTTGATGCGCTGCTCGAAGGCCTTGTCCGCTTGCTTGGTGCCTTCCTTGTAGCGCCAGTGGGCGGCGATGCCGTACTCCGCGCTCTGATGCATATCGGCGGTGCGGATCTGCACCTCGACGGGGCGTCTGTCATCGTAGATGACGGCCGTGTGCAGCGACTGATAGAAGTTATCTTTTGGCGCGGCGATGTAGTCGTCGAACTCGCCAGGGATGGGCCGCCAGTGGGTGTGGATCACGCCCAGGGCGGCGTAGCAGGAGGGCACGTCGGGGACGATCAGGCGCACGGCGCGCACATCCCGCACCAGGTCGAAGGGCTTGCCCTTCTTGGCCATTTTCTTGTAGATCGAGTAGATGTGCTTGGGCCGTCCGCTGATCTCGGCCTTGATGTTGTTGCGCTCCAGCAGTTTGGCCAGGTTGTCCTTGATGGTCTCGATCTGCGCCTCGCGGTCGGGGCGGCGTCCCGCGAGTTGCTCGGCGATCTCTTTGTATTTTTCGGGGTTGACGTAACGGAACGCGAGGTCTTCCAATTCCCACTTGATCTGCCAGATGCCCAGACGGTTGGCGAGCGGCGCGAAGATGTCGAGCGTTTCCTGGGCGATGCGCTTGCGCTTGTGCTCGGGCATGTAGCCGAGGGTGCGCATGTTATGCAGACGGTCGGCCAGTTTGATGAGCACCACGCGCACGTCGTCGCCCATGGCGAGGAAGGTCTTGCGCAGGGTCTCGGAGACCATGTCGGCGCGGCGGCCCAACATGGCGGGCTGTTCTGTGTTGACGTCATCCTTGCCATTGCCGCCCTCGGCGTGCTGGTCGCCGCGGGAGACGCGCGGCAGGTTGGTCAGTTTGGTAACGCCGTCCACGAGGGTGGCGATGGTGTCGCCGAAATCGCGGCGCAGGTCGTGCAGGGTGACGGTGGTATCTTCGACGGTGTCGTGCAAAAGTCCCGCCGCGACGACTTCGGGCGGGACTCGCAATTCGGCCAGGATGCTGGCCACGGCCAGACAATGATTGATGTACGGCTCGCCCGAGGCGCGTTTCTGCTCGCGATGGGCCTCCTCCGCCACCCGATAGGCGCGCTGGACCAGTTCTCGGTCAGCGAGACTGTAGGTATCGGGCAACTGCTCAAGCAGTCTTTCGAGGGGGACGGCGGCGGTGGAGGTCTTCATCCGCGTATTTTACTACGCTTGGATGAGAGAGATGCCCCTGCCGGGGCAGGGGCATCTGGTCACATATCTTTTTTGATGTCGTCGCGCAGGTCGAGGGCGTTGCCCG
>CAZGFR010000147.1:1993-6080 GCA_964524485.1 uncultured Anaerolineaceae bacterium
ACCTCACAGGGTCTTCAAAAGCGCCTGGCGGCTGTTGCGCAGGCGGTCCGAGATGATCTCGGTGATGCGCAGCATGATCTTGTAGCCCGCTTCGGGGTGCTTGTCGAGGATGGCGAGAAAGCCTTCGGCGGGGATGGCGACCAGCTGGCTGTCCTCTTCGCAATGGGCAGTGGCGGTGTAATGGAAAGGTCGTACCACACCCGACCAGCCGAGGGTCTGATGCGGGCGGGCGACGATGCTCACGGTCACGGAGTCAGGCCGCGAGGTCAGTTTGACGCGCAGGGCGATGCTGCCTTTGACGAGCAGGTGCAGCAGGTCCGCTTTTTCGCCTTCGCGGAAGACGACATCTCCCTCTTTGACGGTGATCTCCTTACAGATGCCCGCAATCTCGTGCAGGACAGCGTCGGAAATGCCCTTGAAAAGATCGAACTCGGCTAAAAATTCTTTCGTGATCATCGTGCCCTCCGTGGATTGAGATAAAATAGCTGCAAATAGTATAGCATGGATGTCAAGATGCCAATCACGAACAATGTCACCCGTCTGCTGGATTCGCGCAAGATCCCCTACGAGGCGCACGAATTTCCCGCCGAGAAAATGGGCGCGCTGGAAGTGGCGCAGTTGATGAATGTCTCGCCCGAACAGGTCTTCAAGACGATTGTCATCACGCGCGACAAGCCCAGGAAGCCGCTGTTGGTGGCCGTCCCTGGACCTTCCAGCGTGGACCTGAAATTGCTGGCAGCCTTCCTCGGCGAAAAGAAGGTCTACCTGCCGACCGAGCGCGAGGCCGAACAGCTGACGGGACTCCAGGCAGGCGGAATCTCCCCGCTGGCGCTGATCAACAAAGGCTTCCAGGTGGTGGTCGACTCCGCCGTGCAGGCCTACGAGCGCATCTACATCTCGGGCGGTCAGCGCGGACTGGACATCCACCTGCGGGTGGAGGACTTGGTCAAGTTGACGAATGCGAAAATGGGGAAGGTCAGCAGGAACGAGTAGAGGCGGACAGCTGTCCGCCTCTATTTTGTTTACGATTCGAATTCAGCGATCTGGGTCCCATTCACGAACAGGAAGTAATGTCCCGTGGGGAAACTGCCCAGTGGCACATGGACCTCGAACGGCTTGACCATTTGGGCGCAGATTTCATCGGGCTTGGCGACCGAGTACACGTCCACGTTGATTTTTCGGTCGGCGTCAGGCTGGCCGACGGCCACGCGCAATTGATGGCAGGGGGTCGGCAGGTTGCCCTTCAAGGTCAGCATGAATTGAAGCGGATAACTTTCCAGGGTGGACAGGCTGGACGAGTCGAGGAGGACTTCGCCGCGAGTCAGGTCGCTGTCGGATGGCTGAGGTAGGAAATTGTTGTCAGACGGCAGGGGGGTGTCGCCGCTCGTGACGGGTTGGTTCGCAGGCGGGTACCCCTCGTTGGGGTAGGCGGTCGCAGGGGTGCAAGCCGCCAACAGGGCGATCAGCAGGGTGAGGAGAAGGATGCGTTTCATTTTGGCTCCATGGTTTCTTCCAGACGCAGGATGCCGACCGTTTGTTCCGTTAGGGGAGGGCCAAAGGTCCGCGTGAGGAAGACGGCCATCTGCGCGCGCGTGACGGCTTGCTCGGGGCAGTAATTGCCGTTCCCGCAGCCGCCCGTGATGCCCTCGGCGGCGAGCTGCTTGATCCATGCCGCGGACCAGTAGTCGACGGGCACATCTGCAAAGCCCGTGCAAGGCGCCTGCGGTCCTACCCAGGTGGGGATGAACTTCCAGCCTTGCAGGTGCAGTTGCACCAAAAACGCCTTGGACAAATTGACATTGGCGCAGGCCCGTGCCGACCCGCCGATATACAGGTTGACGGCCGTGTACGGGCTGTTGCTCCACCAGGTTTGCAGCTTGCTCAAACTGGGAATCTCGCAAATGTCCACGCCCTGGCCTGCCCAGGTTTGGGTATATGCCAGGTTGGATTGAATCTCTGGTGCGTCATGCGTGACGATGTGTCGTTCGAGAATCCCGTTGGGCGTCAGCGGCAATGGGACGGTTTGCCAATTCGCGCCGTCGTCGGTCGTGCGGACCAAGCGAGTCCGCTGCACACAATCGGCACCCTGCTTGGTGATGGAGTCGCCGAAGGTGCAGTGGCCGCTCTGCTCCATGCCCCAGCCGAGCGAGGCACTCAGCATGTCGCGGCGTTGGAGTCCATCTTTGGGGACTTGTTCAGGGAGCGGCTTTGCTACTGCGTTTTCAGTTTGCTTCCACGTCACCCCACCATCGACCGTCTCGAACATGGATTGGAGATTGAAGTTCGCGCTGGTGGCATGTTGGATGATGATGGCCCCACGCTGGGCATCCTCAAAGTGGATGTGGACCGACTTGGGCAGGATCCAGGCTTGGTCCGCCGCAAACAGCGTGATCGGCCGCGCGGACCAATCCCTTCCCCCGTTTTGTGTGGTCGCCAGCGAATAGCGGACTCCGTCTCCCTGCGGCTGGGCCAGCACCGCCCAACCCGTCTGCCCGAGAAAGGTCACCGCGGCGATGGACGGCTCGAGCGTGATCTCGGTCCAGGTGGAGCCGCCGTCGGCGGTGCGGAAGAGACGCCCGTCGAGCAGCACCCAGCCCTCGGTGGCGGAGTCAAAGCCGAAGTCGCGTAGTTCGCTGAAAGAGTCCGACTGCTTCTGTGCCTGGGCGGGCAGGGATAGGGTCAGGGTCAGCAACAGCAGCGCGGACAAGAGTCGAAAGAGAAGGGTCATTTTCATGGGCGGGTTTCCTCTTTCAGTTGTACCCCGAAGGGACGGAGGAAGCAAGCGCGCTTCCACCCTCATCGGATTTTGCGGTACATTTGCGTGGCCCTCTCCCTTGCTCTTTACGCAGACGCCTCGTTAGGAAATGGATTGACCTTCTTGAACAACTTTGGGGCGCTGACGTAGATGCCGCGCCCGCTGACGGCCACCGTCCCATCGGGCAAGCGGATCTCGCCCGTCGAGAAGGCTTTGCGTCCATCGTGCTCCGTGACGCGCGCTTCGAGCGTCAGCGACTGGTGCAGCGGCACGGGCTTGTGATAGTTGATCTCGATGTTGACGGCCGCCACTTTCAGCCCTGCCGCCCACACCACCAGGCCCATCGCCTCGTCGAGGATGGCGGCCGAGGCGCCGCCGTGCGCATGGCCTGGAGGCCCCTGCTGCGCGTCACCCAGCGTGAACTCCGAGGTCATGACGCCGTCATCGTCCACCCACAGGGTGAGGCCGATGCCGTGCGGGTTGTCGGGTCCGCACACGAAGCACGAGCCGTGATAGGGAAGTTGCCGTTTCATGGATTCCTTATTTTTTGTCGCGCCCAAAGCGGGACAGGATCGAGCCGCGCGCCAGGCGGGCGAATCCCAACCTGCCGCCGAGGACGAGTAATTGATACAGTAGGCCGGGCGTGCAATACAGACCGCCGCGCTTCAATGCCTTCAACGAGGTGCGCGCCACGTACTCGGAGGTCTGCCACATGAATTTGGGGATCGAGTGATACAGGTCCACATCCTGATATGCAGGCCGCTTGTGGAAGTCGCTATAAGTGAAACCGGGCAGCAGCACCTGCACGCGAATGCCTGTCCCTTCCAGTTCGCGCGCCAGCGATTCGGAAAAGGCGTTCAGAAAGGATTTGGTGCCCGCGTAACTGCCATTGCCGGGCAGGGACGCGTAGGCCGCGGGCGACGAGACGTTGATGAGTGTGCCGCGTCCCGCCTGCTTCATGCCAGGCAGCGCCGCCCAGATCAGCCGCACAGGCGCGATGTTGTGGACTGCGATCATCTCGACTACGGGGTCGGGTCCGCTATCGACGAACAGCGAGCGGATGCCGAAGCCCGCGTTGTTGACCAGCATCTCGATCGGGGCGTGGGTGCGGATCCACTGCTCGACCAGGCGCATGCCCGCGTCGGTGCCGAGATCGGCGACGACCACCTCCGCGCGGACCCCGTGCTGGTCCCGCGCTTCGGCCGCCACCGCCTCCAGCCGGTCCGCCCGCCGACCCGTCAGGCATAGGTCATAGCCCTGGGCGGCCAGTTGCCGCGCAAATTCCTCACCGATACCGCTCGAAGCTCCTGTAATGACTGCCCATTTCTCCAT
>CAZGFR010000148.1:0-5762 GCA_964524485.1 uncultured Anaerolineaceae bacterium
CTCTTCCGCGGCAGGACCGACCAGTTCGTCTTCATCAGTTCGGCCAGCGCCTATCAGAAACCGCCGCAGCATTACCTGATCACGGAAGAGACGCCGTTGGAGAATCCCTTCTGGCAATACTCGCGTGACAAGATCGCTTGCGAGCAGCGTCTGATGCAAGCCTACCGCGAGGAAGGCTTTCCCGTTACCATCATCCGCCCGTCGCTGACGTACGGTCCGTCGCAGATTGCGCTTTGTGTCAACTCGTGGCAGCATCCGTGGACGGTGCTTGCGCGCATGAAGCGCGGCGAGAAGGTCATCGTGCCGGGCGACGGCACTTCGTTGTGGGTGATGACCTGGCACGAGGATTTCGCCGTCGGCCTGTTGGGCCTGTTCGGGAATCCAAAAGCCATTGGGGAGGCCTTTCACATCACCTCGGACGAAGTCCTCTCGTGGAATCAAATTTACCTCGAAGTGTACAAGGCCCTGGGTATGGAACCGAACGTCGTCCACGTGGCCTCGGAGTTGATCGCTGCTTATGATGAGCACGCTCTCGGCAGCCTGATCGGTGACAAGGTCAACAGCGTGGCCTTCGACAATAGCAAGATCAAACGCTTCGTGCCCGAATACAGCTGCGAGGTCAACTGGGCGGAGGGCTGCCGCCGCACCCTGGCCTGGTTCGAGGCGCATCCCGAATTCCAGACCGTGGACGAGGACCAGGAGCGATTATGGGACCGCATTCTGTCCGCGTACGAGAGCGCTTATCCAAAAAAAGTCCGATAGAGTCTGAACCGACTGCCCAGTCTCCGAGCGGAGGCTGGGCTTTTTTATCCGTGGGTTGAATCCGATGTGAGCTGGTTGTACAATGATTTCAATCCCCTTTCCTCTTGAACCCTGGAGGCACTATGGAATTCAAAACCCGCGCGGATCTGATGGCCTCTCCCGAAACGTGGAAGCCCAATTTCAACAAGGAAGTTCGGTTCGCCGTGGTGATGTATGGGGGCATCTCGCTGGCGATCTACATCTACGGCGTGGCACAGGAACTCTTCAACCTGGTGCGCGCCACGGCGGTCAGGACCCTGGAGGACGGGAGCGAGGAGTTCCTGTTTTCGTGGGACCAACTCACCGCGATCCAGCGCGAGTACCGGGCCCTGGGACGCAAACTGCGCGCCCGCTTCGTGGTGGACATCCTCTCGGGCACGTCGGCGGGGGGCATCAACGCCGTTTACCTGGCCAAGGCCCTGGTCAACGACCAGGATTTCAACAAGCTCAAGACCTTGTGGATTCAGGAAGGCGACATCGGACGGCTGCTCAACGACAAAGGCTCACGCCCCGGCCTGAGCGGACTGAAGGAGCAGGCTACCCCCGCTTCCCTGTTGAACAACCAGCGCATGTATTTCAAACTGCTGGAGGCCCTGGACAAAATGGAAGATCCACAAAGGACAGATACCTTCGCCTCCCCCTATGTCCAGGAACTGGACCTGTCGATCACCGCCTCCGATATCCGCGGATATCCCCTGCGGGTGACCCTGCCCGGCAACGCGTCCGGCGCCGAGGTGGACGAGTACCGTTATCGTTCGGTCTTCCGCTTCCACTATTCCACCGAAGAGGCGGCAGGCGAGTACAGCAACGACTTCACGCTGGCCCGCAACCCATTCCTGGCGTTCGTGGCGCGCTGCACCTCCTCGATCCCGCCCGCCTTCGAGCCGATGCGCCTGGACGATATCAAGCCCATCCTGGAAACGGGGTATTTCCGCAACCGCTACTCCTACGATCCCGAATCCTGGAAGGGACTCTACCGCGACTTCCAGCGCCCGGGCGAGGATTTCCCCGTCCGCTCCTTTGGAGACGGTGGCTACCTCGATAACAAGCCCTTCAGCTATGCCACTGCGGACCTCCTGCGCCGCCGCGCCGACCTGCCCGTGGATCGCAAGCTGATCTACATCGAGCCTGCGCCCGAGTCGCTGACCACGCCCGGGGGCGAACCGACCCGCCCGGACGTGGTGGAGAACGTGGTTGCCGCGCTGGTATCCCTGCCGCGCTACGAGACCATCCGCGAGGACATCCGCCTGGTGGAGGAGCGCAACCGCCTGATCGACCAGGTCAACCACGTGCTGGAACATTCGCAGGAGTCCACCATTGACTTCATGCGTTCGAATTGGAACAAAATCCGCGACTGGCAGACGCGCGGACCGAAGTTTGCGCTGCGTTATCTCGATGACCTGATTACCGCTTATGGTCCAGGTTATCTCCTGTATCACAATCTGCGGGTGACGAACGTCTTGAATAATCTCTCTGAGGCGCTGGCGCGCGCCTTGGGATGGGACGATGATGAAACGTTGGCGGATGCGCTGAGAAAACTCCTTGAAGCCTGGCGGTTTCAATATTACGACATCAAAGAACCGGGCAGTCAGCATAAGAAATCGGAAAACGATCTGGTCTACAACCTGGATATGTCCTGGCGGTTACGCCGCCTGTATTTCACGCAAAACCTGATCGATACTCTGCTCTTCGCCCTGATGGAGTCTTCCGAGGGCGATTTTCGCGCCGCCGAGAACAGACGCCGCGCCCTGAATCTGATCCAGGCCTCGGTGGAAGGGCGGCAGGGAGCGAAGGCTCTCCGCCGTGCCAAGCCTTGGACTCTGCCCGAGCCATCCTCGGAACAGGCAGGGCGCATGCGTGAGGTCCTGCTGTGGTACAAGCAATATTTCAACAACGTTCACGTTGCCTTGCGCCGAAGCGGGCGCAACATGCGGAAGCGAAACCTTGTTTCCGATACCAGCACCATTCCCATCTTTCAGGCTTATATCGATGCATTGAAGCCGCTGGCCTCCTCCAGGGATGTGCTCCAGAACACTTTCATGATGGATGAGAAGTCCGAGCAATGGCGGCCCCTGACCGAGGTGGTAGACCGTGCAGTCGAGGCGCTCACGCATCAGGCAAAGGATGAGACAGAGTCCAATGGCCTTTTGTATGAGGCATTGAATGACGCCTCCCGCCGGTGCCGCGCCCCCCTGAAGATCTACGGCAGAGATGGGAAGATTCCGCCGCTCGAAAAAGAAATGCTGCCCAAATCGGGTGACCTGCCTGCCTTCCCGTACGAAGAGAAGCTCATTCGCGAATTTATCGGCTTTTACTTCGACCGCTACGAATACTTCGACATGATCAGCTTCCCGATCCAGTTTGGCACGCCCATCGGCGAATCGGACGTGGTGGAGGTGGCGCGCATCAGTCCCGAGGATGCCACCAGCCTGGTCGACGAGCGCAAACTTGGCAGGAAAAAACTGGCGGGCATCAAGCTGGCCAGCTTCGGGGCTTTCTTCGCCGAGGAGTGGCGCAGGAACGACATGTTGTGGGGCAGGTTGGACGGAGCGGAACGCCTGTTTGACATGCTCTGGCCGCCGAGTGAGGACCCTGAAGCCCGCAAGGAATGCCTGCGCTCCGCGCATCAGGCCATCCTGGCTGAGGACCTGTTACCCGGCCTGACCGACCGCCTGCGCAAATCCCTCAACGCGACCGGCAAGGTGGGTGAGTATCCCGTGCGGCGGCAGGAGCAGTCGGACGATAAACCTCGGCCTGGGCTGATCCCGCCCGAGGTGCGGCGCTTGCAGGCGAACAAGGCCATGCTGGAGGAGGCGCGCCGCAAGATCGGCTGGGCCATCTCCCCCTGGCCGTTTGGCGAAAAACTTCCGCGCGCAGATGGGAAGGCGGCGCTGCAATCGATCGACTCTGCGCTTGCCGACATCCGCCAGGACCTCGACACGCATGAAACGAAGCCAGCGGGGAGCGCAGCGGAACCGTCCCTGCCTGGCTTGGAAGCGGCGCTGATCAATGGAGATGCCCTGCTGGAATACTTCATCCGCGTCCACCGCGTGCGCGATGACTTTCCCCCTGAAGACACGTCCAAGGTGATCGCGCGCGGCGCAACGGTTACAGGCAAACTCATGCAGGGACTGTCGGGTTCCTACCAGGCGCTGGGAAGCCCGGGGGCGCTGGTGGCCCGCCTGGGTCAGTGGTCGATGGGTGTGGTGGAGGTAGCCTTGCCGGGCAGCCTGCCCAACCTCCTCCTCCGACACGGATTGAGCGTCCTGTATGCCTTCGAAGTGTTCCTGATCGTGGTCGGGGCGCTGCTGGGTTTCAACAACACGGTGGCGAAGTTTGGGATCGGGGCGCTGCTCGTAACGCTGGCTGCCAACCTGGGAATCCTCCTGACGGGATACCTGGTTCGGGGAGTGGGCGCCGTCCAGAAATGGGCCCGGGCTGGGATCACCCTCATCGCCATCCTGGCGGTGCTGGCCCTGATTGTGCTGGTCTATCTGGGATTGGTCCAGCTGGGATGGACCAGCCTGCCCGGCGGTCCGCTTGGCGAGTGGCTCGGGGTGGCCAAGCCCGCGCAAGGCTGCTCGGACTGTCTGTGCACGCTGCTGGCAACCTGCAACCAATAATGGTCACCGAACAAACGAGAACGCGGCGGTTGCCGCGTTCTCGTCATTCGTGGGGAAGTCAATCTGCGCTCTGGGTTTCGAGCGGCGCAGGCTTTTCAGGCTGCGATCTCGGCAGGAAGAACAGGCTGGCCACAAAACCGATCAGCATGATGACCGAGCCTGTTATGAAGGGAAAGTTCAGGTTCAGGTCCAGGGCGTTTCCAGCCCACAGCGGGCCGACCACGCGTCCCAGGCTCATGTAGGCGTTGTTCAGACCCATGGCCTGGCCCTGTCCGCTGGCGGCGCGTTTGGAGATGAGCGAGGACACGCTCGGTCGGAGCATGGCGTTGCTCAGGATGAACAGGCTGGTGGTGAGGATGACGGTGGGCAGGTCGCGCGCGGTGAGCATGAGCAGAAAGCCGAAAATGCTGGCGAAGAGCGAGGCCTTCGTCACGGCGGTGTCGCCCCACTTGCGGGTAGCCACACCCGTCAGAACGCCCTGCACCACGGCCGAGGTCAGGCCAACCACGGTCAGGATGATGCCGATGGTTTGCGCGTTATATCCATAGCGGGCCTCGGCGTAGTAGGCGAAGATGCCTTCGAAATTGGTCAGCGCGAAGTTGTGCAGAAAGGCCAGCACCAGCAGGAAGCCGAGCGGGCCGAAGAGCGCCGACCACATGACGCCGAGTTGGGGTCCGCGCAGGGCGGAGTGGGTTGCCTCGCGCTTCCCAATGGGCAGCGATTCGGGCAGCAGGAACCAAATGAGCAGGGCGGCCAGGATGGA
Organism: uncultured Anaerolineaceae bacterium; assembly: GCA_964524485.1. Lineage (GTDB taxonomy): Bacteria > Chloroflexota > Anaerolineae > Anaerolineales > Villigracilaceae > JACPVF01. Next base: position 5,188 of record CAZGFR010000148.1, read on the forward strand.
GAGTCCCGCCGCGAGGAAGAAGGGGATGTGGAAAGACTTCCCGCCAAGCATCCCGCCGATGCCCGGACCGAGCACCATGCCCACGCCCATGGCCGCGCCGACGATGCCCATGCCGCCGCCACGCTCGTGCTCCTCGGTGCTGTCGCCGATGAAAGCCATCGCGGTCGGCATGGTGGCAGAAGACAGGATTCCGCCCAGGGCGCGGAACAGGTACAGGGTCCAGAGGTTGGTTGCCAGCCCGAAGCCGATCATGGTCAAGCCATTGCCGAGCGCGCCCAGCAACAGGATCGGCTTGCGCCCGAAGCGGTCGGAGAGTCCGCCCCAGATGGGGGAGAAGAGGAATTGCATCAGCGAGAAGATTGCCATGAGCAAACCCATGGCCAGCCCGTTGCCACCGAACTCTTCCACCAGAAAGGGCAGGATCGGGATGATCATCCCGAAGCCGAGCATGACCACGACCAGCGTGAAGAACAGGATGGCAAGGTTGCGGTTCTTGAACATGAGGCGGATTATACTCCCGGGAGTATAATCCGCCACGACAGGAGGCCACCCATGAAACAAACTCCCTTGATTTT
>CAZGFR010000149.1:0-5759 GCA_964524485.1 uncultured Anaerolineaceae bacterium
TCGCCATCAATAAGGAGGGAAAATGGCTGGCCTGGTCGAGCATTCTGGCATCCCAGATTCCCAATCTATTCGTGTTTCTGGACCTTGTCGACCAGGCCGTGGGAGTCAGGATTTGAGCAGTACATTCAAAATCCATCATCGCATGATGACCGTCACCATCCACCCTGGCAGCGGATGGAGGGGTCATCTGCTGCTGGTGGACGGTGGGAATACGGCACAGTAATTAAAGTGAGAAGTAAAAAGGAGGAAAGATGGAAGACTTCCTAATCAGCAGGAGTTTTCTGGAAGCCATCGGGGGGATGACCATTGCAAGATATGTCGCCGTGCTGGTCTTGGAGTTTGGGATTTGCATCCTTCTTTTCAATGCAAAGATTGCCCTCCGCGTCTTTTTGACAATCTCAGGTTTGATATTGCTGGGTATCTTTATTCAGAGTCCTATCTGGTATGGGATTTGGACTTGTTTGACCCTTGCAGCGACTGGGGTACTTGCCCATACACAATTAGGAACTGCCACGAATGCTCTGGTGAAATCCAAAGCCGATTCAATCTTGAGAAATTGGCTTGCATGGGCGCTCCTTTTTGCATTGACCTATACGCTCTGGATAGGGACTATCATCACTTTGACCGCGACACGAGAGCCCCACACTGCTCAAGAGAAAATCGCATATTTATTTCATGAGAAGAACGAGAATATCCAGATCGTATTCAGGAAAGGCGATGAGCGTTTCATCATGCACATATCAAAGGATGATCCTTCTCCGTTTTCCGAAGGCGATTGCCTGAAGTTGACATATTATGAACCGTCACTCGCTTCGGTAGAGTTTTTCCATGTCTTTCAAAAATATGTGACGCAAATCCAGCCTGGAGATCAATGTCCATAAAAGGCAATGTCTTGCCAGCGATACAGCCAACAGCTTGTTCAAAATGACACGAATTGAGTCTGTCGCCGCTCACACCATCTGCCCCAACTGCCCGCACGTTGGGGCGGATTCTTCTTTATAATTGAGCCATCGTCGTTTCCCTTTCAACTTTAGCGAGGTACCCCATGTCCTTCCAGCTTGTGTACTATTCCCAGCAGGACCCGAAGTGGAAATCCGACATCCTCGGCTTTGGCGACCCGGGCGACACCATCGGCTACGTCGGCTGCGCGCTGACCAGTGTGGCCATGCTGCTCAGCGGCCACGGGTACGCCGAGACGCCCCAAAGCCTCAACCAGAAGCTCAAGAACGTGAACGGCTTCGACGGCGCGGGCATCCGCTGGAGCGCGGTGGCACAGATCCATCCGCAGGTGACGCTCAAGTCGTTCATCCCCTGCTCCACCAGCGATGCGCCCCTGGCCCAGATCGACGCGGCGCTGGCGGCGGGTCAGCCTGCCATCGTCATGGTCGATAACAGTCCCGCCGCGGGCTTGCAGACCCACTGGGTGCTGCTCTATGCGCGCAAGGGCAACGACTATCTGATGCTCGATCCCTGGCCCTACCAGACCGACGTCAGCAAGGAGACTTATCTCATGCCGCGCTACAGCCAGGGCAAGACGCTGCAGCGCGCGATCATGCACGTCATTTTGTACGAAAACACCGCCGCCGACGGCAGCGTCGTCACCCCGGGCGGAGATGTCACCACGCCGCCCGCTCCCACCGCCACGGGGCCGCAGGCGCGCGTCAAGGCTGAGGTGACCTGGGGCCTGAACGTCCGCTCCAGCGTCGATACCTCCAGCATGGCCAACGTGGTCGAGGTGACGCCCGCAGGCTCCTTGCTATCCCTGCTCGACTCGGACGGCGACAGCCGCGTCGGCGCAGTCAACCAGTGGCTGCGCGTGCGCACGTCCAGCGGGAAGGAAGGCTTCGCCGCCGCCTGGTATCTGGAAAAGGTGGCTGTCACGCCCGCTCCCGCCCCGACCCCGCAGCCCCAACCTGAACCTCAGCCTGCCCCCGTCACCCCGCCGGCGCCGCAGCCCGAGCCTGCTCCCGCTCCCGCCCCCGCGACGGACTCGTCCCGCCTCAAGGTGGTGACCAAGGCCAGCGTCAAAGTCTACGACCGCGCCTCTACCAGCGGAAAGGTCGTGTCCACCCAGGCCAAGGGCGTGACCCTGGCCTGCGTCGAAGCGGTCGATACCGCCCGCGCCAAAGTCGGCGTGAAGGGACAATGGCTCAACGTCCGTTATGCCACGGGCAAGAAGGGCTTCATCCAGGCCGAGCTGGTGGATGCGGCGCGCTAACCTCGCAGACGAGATTCCGCTGGTGCGTGGGACCAGGCTCACGGTCCAGGCAGGCGGGGTCGGAATCGAATGAGATATGACCGTTGCTGACAAGACGACTCCGCTGTGGATCTGTCCGCGCTGCCGACGACGTTTCCTCACACCGAACGTCTGGCATGCCTGCACCGAGCGCGAACTGGATGAACATTTCACGGGCAAGCCCGCCGGGATCCGCGAATTGTATGAAGCCTGGCTGGTCTTCGTGGAACGGAACGGCGGTCCCATCACGGTGGTGCCGCAAAAGACGCGCATCGGCTTTCAGGCGCGGGCGCGCTTCGCCAGCGTGATGATCCGCCGGGGCTGGATTGATTGCAGCCTGTGGCTGAACCACGCCGCGAAGCATCCGCTTTTCACGCCGGTGAAGCGCGAAACGGAGCGCGAGTTCGTCTACACGTTCCGCCTGACCGACAAATCTCAAATGGACAAGGAACTGGCCGCGCTGGTGAAAGACGCCTATCGCGCGAGCCTCGAGGAGAAGTAAACGAAGCATGGAACAACAAGGCAAGCAACGCGCAGTGGGGATCGCCCTGGCGGCCTGGATCGTCCTCTCGGTGCTGGTGGCCGCCAGCCTGTTCGCCGTCTATCGCTGGAAGGGGCTGCAGGGCTTTGACGTCATCATGACCACGGGACCGTTCTCCAAGTTCTGGCTGACCTTCCTCTCGGTGCTGATGACCTGGCTGCTGGGCGGCCTGGCGCTGGCCCTGCTGTGGACGAAGCGCATCCACGCGGGCAACCTGCTGACCTGGGCGGGCTTCTTCATCGTCTCGATCCTGTTCCTGAACCTGATGCGCGAACGCCTGCAATACGGCGACCTGACCTCCTACATCCTCGGCGCAAACAACCTGGCCAACGGCGAACTGTTCGACCGCCTGTATATTTACCCGCCCTTCTTCGCGATGATCCTCAAGCCGCTGGTGCCATTTGGCGAGGACGCCTTCCTGTACGTGATGTGGACGGTCAATCTTGTGGGTCTGATGGCGTTCTACTTCCTGCTGCAACGCGTGCTCGAACAATATGGATATTCTCCGCGCATGGCCGCGCTGGCCGTGACCGTCTTCATGGTGGCGAACGTGGCCATGATCCGCACGATGTATTACATGCAGGTCAACCTGCACGTGTTGAATTTGATCTTTCTCAGCATCCTGCTTCATCCGCGCTCGCGCATGCTCTCCGCGCTGGCGCTGGCGCTGGCGGTACACCTCAAGGCCTCGCCGTTGGTACTGGCCCTGCCCTTCCTACTCGAACGCGACTGGCGCTGGCTGGCCTGGCTGACCTTTTTCGGATTCTTCATCTTCGGTGTGACGTTCATGGCCGACGGTTGGCAGCCCTACCAGAGTTATCTCTACAACCTGGGCCTGCTCAACATCCCACACGGCATGAACTTCCGTGAGACCTCGTTCGACTCGTTCTTCTGGGCCATCGTGCAATTGCTGAAACTGGACTACAACTTTGCGCGCATCCCAATCTACATTTCCAAGGTCCTGCTCGGGCTGGGGACTCTGGCCGTGCTGTTCCAAAGCGTGCGCAAGCGCACCTTCCACCAGGGCGAGCGCGCCAACCTGCTGAACGCCATCCCGCCGCTGCTGGTGCTGATGAACATGTACTCGCCGCTGGTGTGGGAGCATCACGGCGTGTTCCTCGCGCTGGCTGTCTTCGCGCTGATGCGGGTTCTGTCCACGCCCGCCGAGTGGACCTGGTTCGGCGTCTTCTACTTCATCCAGTACCTGATCCCCACCTTCGACTTTTTCCCGTGGTCCTACGCGCGCATGCTCACGCCCCTGCTGCTGTTGTGGATGCTGTGGCGCGCCACGGCGCATCCCACGGGCGAATCGGATTGGTTCCGCAGGGCTAATCAGTGGTTGAACGAACTCCCTGCGCTGCCTGCGTAATTGCGTGCCATCATGCGTTTCTTTGAGAATTTTGTCCTCGACACTCCCTACCTGTTTCTGAAGAAGATCCCCTATGCATGGTTCTTCGCGGTCATCTTCATGACCTGGGCGCCGCTGGTGGCGGGGATTCTGGTGCTTCTCGTCGCGCTGGGGCTGCTCTTCATGGTCCTGCAGCAACGCTTCTGGGAGGCAAAGATCCAGCGTGAGTTTCAAAAGGAAGGCACGGCGTATCGCGTCCAGCCGCGCATGCCGCGCAGCCTCCAGGTCCGCAATGCGGCGCTGGTGCTGGCGGGCAGCCTCGTGCTGGCGTTCCTGCTCAACGGCCGCCTGAACATGACGGGCCTGCAGTGGTTCCTGATGAGCTCGGGATTGATGTTCCTGTACCGCGATGCGCTGATCTTCGGCGCGACGGCCGTGTACCTGGTCACCCCGCGCGGAATTGGCATCCGCTATGTGCCAGGCCACGTGGACTATCGGCTGTTTATCCGTTACAGTGAGATCAATTACATCAGCCGCGTCGGCGCGGGCGACAAGCTGCCCATCAACACCTCCATCCTCAGCCCTGTGCGCGGACAGAAGGAAGGCATCCTGCTGATGGCCAAATTAATGGATGGCTTCTCGAAGGAAATGGGCCACGTGATGCTCACGCCCGATGACCCCGAGGCCTTCCTGGCGCAGATCCCCGCCACGTTGCTCCAGGAGGAAGCCCACGGGCGGGAAGTAAGATAGATTATTGCTCGTGGCGGATTTGCAATCCGCCGCTTTTGCTTTCTTCTAGATGGAACTTCATCGGGTATCAAAACATCTTAAAAACAACAAATTCATACCAAGAGGCAAAAATGACAATACAAGAAAAGCGTATTCTATTCGTAGGGAATTTGCAGACTTCCAGGTTTATGATGCGAGGAGTAAAATTCATCTATTGAAACAAATGAGATAGGAGGGTTTATGAACCAAACCAATCATCCATGTCTTACCAAACGTGAAAAACAAATCCTTGAATGGGTTAGCTGCGGCTTTACCAATAAGGAAATTGCCAAAGTTCTGCGCATCAAACCAGTAGCGGTGGAATTTCATTTGGGCAATATTTTCAAGAAATTGGGTGCAGCCAATCGCACGGAAGCAGTAGTTCTAGCTGAACAAATCGACACATTAAAAACCTATGGAAATCCATAGGTAGGCAATATTAATTTCTTTCAGTATCCTAGATAGGTATTGCATTTATCAAATCTCAAGGAGAAAAATATGTAAGGAACAGATAAAGGGCAGGCATAGCAGGTCTCTCAATGAAAACACACAACAAGGAGAAACAAAATGACTAACCAAACTCGTAGTCCCAAACCGCTACTTCTATTTTATTGGATCAGCCTATTTGTATTGATCGCCATCGTATTTGCGCCCTTTGCCCCAGCCGAAGCTGCCAGGGCAGGTACCAAAGCAACGAATATCAAATCTCTCCTGGATGACTATAGCCGTTACCTAAGTTCGGATACTACCGCATATAAAACAGCTTATTCCTCAGAAATGGCAGACCTGGTGCAGGAGCGGAGAGATTTTTATGCTGAGTACTATAAAACAGGCTTGCATTTGAAACTAAACTCTGTAGAGTCTTC
>CAZGFR010000150.1:0-5665 GCA_964524485.1 uncultured Anaerolineaceae bacterium
CCGTCCGAGCGTTCCACGCGGATGATCGGCTTGAGGTTGAGCAGCGCCCCCGCCATCGCCTTGACGCGCCCGATGCGGCCGCCGCGCGCCAGGTATTCCAGCGTCTCGAGTGTGTACACCACCTCGACCGACGAGCGAATCTTGGCCATGCGCTCCTGGATGGCCTGCATGGTCCAGCCCGCCTTGGATGCCAGCGCCGCAGCCATCACCTGGAAGCGCTCGCCACCCGAAAGGGTCAGCGTGTCCCAAAAGTGGACATCGGCGTGCGGCTTGACCTGTTCGCCGCCGTCGCGGGCCGCGTTGATTGTGCCGCTCAGTCCCGACGAAATGTGGATGGACAGGATATTCTTGTCCACGCTGGCGAGTTTCTTGTAGATCTCGGCGAACAATCCGCCCGAGGGCTGGGCCGTGGACGGGATGGCGGGCCGCATGGCCTCCAGGCGGTCGTAAAACTCGTCGGCGGTGATGTCGGCGGAGTTCACCTCACCTTCGGGAAATTGGATGAAGAGCGGGGCCTGGACGATGCCCAGCGCCTCCAGTTCTTCGGCGGGAATGTCGGCCGCGCAGTCCGTAACGATTTTCATGTTCTGTCTCCTATGGATTTCACGGTTTCGAATTTATGGATTTTCCGAAACCTGGGGATATCAAACTAGCTCTTGCTAAAACGGAGCGTTCGGCGCTCCAGGAACCAATGCGCCGCATCCGCGATGCTTTCATATAAATGGCGTGGACGGTAGCCCAGTTCGCGCGTGGCCTTGGCGTGGCTGATGTGCGAGTTGCTCTTCAGCACCTCCAGCGAGTAGGGCGTGAAGCGCGGCGTGGACCGTGTGGTGCGGTAATACCAGGGCGTGAAGCGCGCCGCGAACTCTGCCAGGTTGAAAGGGACTTTCATCTGGAAGAAATGTCCGCCCGTGATCTCGCGCACCGTTTCGAGCAGATAGCGTACGCTGATGCGCTGTCCCGAGAGAATGTAACTCTCGCCGCGCTGGCCCTTCTCCGCGGCGGCGATCAGGCCGTGGGCCACGTCGCGCACATCCACGAAGTCGTAGGCGCCGTCCACGTACAGGGTCGGCTTTTTTTCAGCGGCGGTGCGGATCACGTCGCCCATCATCGAGCCGCGAAAATCATACGGGCCGATCACGCCTGTGGGGCAGACCACCGTCGCGTCCAGGCCCGAATGGGCGGCGTTCAACACCTCGAGCGTGGCCTCCGCCTTCGAGCGGTCATATTCCCCATAGGGGTTCTCCGCATCGTATGGCACGTTCTCGTCGATCACGCCCGTCTCCACGCGACGGATGGCATGGATCGAGGAGGTATATACCAGCTTGCGGATGCGCTTCTCCTTCGCCGCCTTGAGGATGTTCTTCGTCCCTTCGACGTTGACCCGCCGCACGGTCGGGTTCGAGCCAGGCATGATCGAGATGATGCCCGCCAGGTGGAAGATGCCCTTCACGCCCCGCAGCGACTCGAAGACCGAATCCAGGTCGAGGACATCGCCCTCGACCATTTCCACGTCCAGACCCTTGAGCGGCTCGCGGCTTTCGTTGGGCAGGATCAATGCCCGCACCTTTTCGCCGCGCGCCAGCAGCTCACGTACCAACACATTTCCGATGTGACCTGTTGCTCCAGTTACCAGCCACATATCGACCTCATTTCTTCAAGAGAGTGTTCAACATCAGGTCGGTGATCTCGCGCGCCGTGGCTTCCCATTTCGCGCCCTTGGGGTCGAGCAGGCTTTGCAGCAGGAGACCCATCGCCATCGAGATGATCATGCGCGAAGCCAGTTCGGGATCCATTTCGATGAACGAGCCTTCGTCCACGCCCTTCTTGATGAGCGAGGTGAAATACTTGTGATAACGCCGATAGGGGGCAATGCTGGCCTGCCAGATCTCATCGTCGCGGCTGGCTTTCAGCCAGAATTCGAGGAACATGGGCAGGTGGTCGCCTGCGGTTGCGAAGATGTAAGGGAAGGCTTCGGTGATCTGCATGAAGGTTTCGGGGGCGGACTTTTCGCGCGAGGCCTCGATGGCGCTGTCGATGTTGTTCAACCAGACGTCGAGCAGGGCCAGGAACAAGGCCTGCTTGCTTTCGAAGTGATGGTAGAACGCGCCCTTGCTGACCCCCGCATTCTTGCAGATATCGTCCACGCTGGCTGTGTTGAAACCCTGCGTGGAGAATAATTTGATGGCTGAGTTGATGAGTTGTGTGCGAGTCTCTTCACTGCGGTGTTGCATGGCTCTCACTTTCTCGGCTTCTGTGGGGAAGTTCCTTGAAGACAAAAAAACCGACCAGTCGGTATGTTTTATAATCCTGAATACCTCCCTTGTCAATGGAAGGCTGAAAGCTGGATGAGAAGAGCCAAAAATCTCGAGGAGACAGTTCACTTCGGACTATAATCATCAAGTTGATGATGTAAAGGAGCAGCCATGGAGATATACGCTTTTTGGTCGAAGGGGAGTGAGGATCTCCTTCAAGCCATGCAGACGACGGGGGAAAGCGGCCTCAGCCAGGCAGAGGCGGCAAAGCGGTTGGGGCAGGCGGGTCCGAATCGAATCCACGACAAAGAGCAGGTCACGCCGCTGGGGTTGTTCCTGGGTCAGTTCAAAAGCCCGATCGTTCTCATTTTGGTATTTGCCACCCTTCTCTCTGCGTTTTTGGGCGATTGGGTGGACGCCTTCATCATCATGTTGATCGTCTTGGGCAGTGCCCTGCTCAGCTTTTCTCAGGAATACAACGCGCATAACGCCGCCGAAAAATTGCGCGGACAGATCTCTCTCAAGACCACCCTCCTGCGGGATGGACAGCCCGTTTCGATCTCCACCGAGGACGTGGTCCCAGGCGATATCGTCCTGCTCTCGGCGGGGAGTCTGATTCCCGCCGATGGGGTGGTGCTGGAGGCCAATGATTTCTTTGTCAACCAGGCCGTGCTGACGGGTGAGACCTTCCCGGTGGAAAAGTCGCCGGGGACGGTTCCTGAATCCGCCAGCCTGGCCCAACGCACCAACGTGGTCTTCATGGGCACCAGCGTGCGCAGCGGCAGCGCCAAAATCCTGATCATGGAGACGGGGGCGAAAACCGCCTTCGGGCAGATCGCCCACCGTCTGTCGCTGCGGCCGCCCGAGACGGAATTCGAGCGCGGTATCAAACGCCTTGGCTATTTATTGACCGAGGTGATGTTGTTCCTGGTGTTGGGCATCTTTGCTTTCAACGTGTTTTTCCACAAGCCCGTGTTGGATTCGCTATTGTTCTCCATCGCCCTGGCGGTGGGGTTGACTCCGCAACTGCTGCCTGCCATCATCAACATCAACCTGTCCAAGGGATCGCAGGCCATGGCCCAGCGTGGGGTGATCGTGCGACGGCTGGAATCCATCGAGAACTTCGGCAGCATGGACATCCTGTGCACCGATAAGACGGGCACGCTGACGGTGGGCGTGGTGGAACTGAACGACGCGGTAGACGCGAACGGCGTATCCTCGGCGGATGTGTTGCGCTATGCCTTCTGGAATGCGGCGTTGCAAACGGGCATTGCCAATCCGCTGGACGATGCCATCATCCAGAAGGCGGGCGCGGACCTGCCCAAGCCGCCCAAGGTGGATGAGATCCCCTATGATTTTGTGCGCAAGCGCTTAAGCGTGATCGTCGAGGCAGACGGCGGGCGGTTGCTGGTCAGCAAGGGCGCGCTGGAAACCGTCCTCGCGGTGTGTTCGCGGATTCAAACTCGGGACGGAGAAAAGCCTTTGGGACAGGCCGAGCAGGCCCAGGTCCATGAAAGGTATGGGGGGTGGAGCGCCCAGGGGTATCGAGTCCTCGGCGTGGCGGTCAAATCCGTGCAGGCACAGGAGGCTTCCTATTCCACCGTCGATGAGCACGACCTGACCTTCGTCGGGTTTTTGCTGTTCTTCGACCCGCCCAAGCCAGACATCCGCACGACCATTCAGGATTTGAAGAAGCTCGGCGTCCATTTGAAGATCATCACGGGCGACAATCAACTGGTGGCGCGGCACGTGGCCGAGCAGGTCGGGCTGACGGACGCCGTCATCCTGACGGGCGCCCAGATGGAGACCCTGCGCGACGAAGCGCTCTGGCATGCCGCCGAGCGCACCACCATCTTTGCGGAAGTGGACCCAAATGAGAAAGAACGCATTATCCTGGCCCTGCAGAAGATGGGACACGTGGTGGGTTACATGGGGGACGGCATCAACGACGCTCCGCCCCTGCACAGCGCGGACGTGGGGATTTCGGTCAGCAACGCGGTGGACGTGGCCAAGGATGCCGCGGACATGGTGTTGCTCAAACAGGGGCTGGATGTGCTGCACGAAGGCATCGTGCAGGGACGTAAGACCTTCGCCAATACGTTGAAGTATGTGTTCATGGCGACCAGCGCCAATTTTGGCAACATGTTCAGCGTGGCGGGCGCTTCGTTGTTCCTGCCTTATCTGCCGATGCTGCCCAAGCAGATTTTGCTGATCAACTTCCTGACCGACCTGCCTGAGATGATGATCGCGGGCGACAACGTGGACGACGAATTTGTGGCTCAGCCGCGCCGTTGGGACATCGGTTTCATCCGCCGTTTTATGTTCATCTTCGGCCCGTTGAGTTCCTTCTTCGACTTCGCCACTTTTGGATTGTTGCTACTCGTGATGAAGGCGAATCAGGATTTGTTCCACACGGGTTGGTTCGTCGAGTCGGTGCTTTCGGCTGGAATGGTGGTCTTCATGGTGCGCACGCGGCTGTCGTTCCGCCGCAGCCGTCCCAGCCGCGCCATGCTGGGCATGACCCTGCTGGTGGCCGCCATCACGCTGGCCTTGCCGTATTCGCCGCTGGCGGGCCTGCTGGGATTCCAGCCGCTGCCTGTCATCTACTTGGTCGGGATCGCGGGAATCGTCCTGGCGTATCTCATCGCGGCTGAGTTGACGAAACGCTGGTTCTATCGCGGCGCGCGATAAGGAGGAATTGTGCAACGCAGATCATTGCTTTCGAGCGAAGTCCTGGTCCATCTGGTGGCGGCCCTGACCGCTGCAATGGGCGTGATCAACGTGCTCTCGGCGGTGACGCCCTCTGCGCGCGACCGTCTGCGCATCCTCGAGACCTTCTCTCCGTTGGAGGTGACGCGCGGCGGACACCTCACGGCGGCGCTGGCGGGATTCGCCCTGATGCTGCTCTCGGTCGGGTTGTGGCGACGCAAACGCTTGGGCTGGCTGCTGACTCTGGGAGTGCTGTCCCTTTCGGTGTTGGCTCACCTGATCAAAGGTCTGGATTATGAGGAGGCGCTCCTCGCGGCGGCGCTGGCCGTGCTGTTGCTGTATCTCCGTCCGCAATTCCATGCCCGCACAGATGAGCCATCCATTCGTCAGGGACTATTGCTTTTGGTGGCCTCCCTGGGGTTTACCCTCACCTATGGGGTGCTTGGCTTCTATCTGCTTGACCGACATTACAGCGTCAACTTTGGTTTCTGGGCGGCGGTGCGTCAAACCGTGGTGATGTTCACTCAGTTTTATGACCCTGGCCTGCAGCCGATCACAGGTTTCGGGCGCTACTTCGCGGACTCGATCTACCTGGTCGGTGTGGTGACCTTCGGATATGCGCTATTGATGTTGCTGCGGCCTGTGTTGGCGCGACGACACGCCACAGAGGAGGAACGCGCCCGTGCCTGGGAGATCGTCCG
>CAZGFR010000151.1:0-5617 GCA_964524485.1 uncultured Anaerolineaceae bacterium
TGGCGGATGTCCTCCAGGCGGCGGCCCAGCAGCGCGGACTGCCCGCCGACCTGCTCTCGACCCAGATCGATCCGTCAGCGGCCTACGTCATCGCCGACAGCACCCAGTTGGTGCGCGCGCTCGGCAACCTGCTGCAAAATGCAGACGAGGCGGGCGCGACGTCCGTGCGCGTGGCGGCGTCCCCCTCCGACGAGCGCGGAATGATCCGCCTGGTCATCCTGGACGACGGCGCGGGCATGCCCGCTGAAACGCTCGAAAAGGCCTGGTCGCCGTTCTTCTCCACGCGCGGGCATCAGGGTCTGGGGCTGCCTGCCAGCCTGCACGTTGTCTCGCAGGCGCAGGGACGCATCACGCTCGAAAGCGAGGAAGGCAAAGGTTCGCGGGCGGAGATCCACCTGCCGATGGCGCGCGTGGCCGAGGAAAGCCTCGCGCACGACGGCGTCTCCTCCATCCTGTTGGTGGACGACGACGATGAGTGGGCTTCGGCCTTTGCGGCTCTGCTCGGGAGCGCGGGCGTCAAGGTCACCCGCCAGACCAGCCTGAAGAAACTCCCCGCCGCCGACCTGGTCCTGGTCGACGAGTATTGCTCCGCCCTTGGCGTGGATGAGGCCCTGTCTGCCCTCGAAAAAGCGGGCCTGACCTCGAAGACGCTCATCCTCACGGCGGCGCTCAACCCCGAGCGCGTCACGCGCTACCTGCGCAGCGGTGTCAAGGATGTGTTGCCCAAGCCGTACACTGTTGCGGAGATCGCCGCGCTTTTGCAGTAGTTACAACAAAGACCTCGGAGGTTTGCAAGACCCCCGAGGTCGCATGGTTAGAAAGGTAACATGTTCCGACCCCGTTGGCGTAAGGTCGTCCACGACCTGTTCGATAACATTGCCCGCACCCTGCTGGTGGTCTTTTCCATCGCAGTCGGCGTCTTTTCGATTGGCGTGATCTCGGGCGCGTATGTGATCATCAGCAACGATATGCCCATCACCTATGCGGCCAATATTCCCGCCAATATCGAACTGCGCATGGCCCCCTTTGGCGATGAGGTGCTGACCTCGGTGCGCAACTCCAAAGACGTGAAGGATGCCGAAGCGCGGTATGTTTTCAATGTCCGCGTGCGCGTGCCTGGCACCCAGAAGTGGACCACGCTCGACCTGATGGCGTTCGACGATTACAAAAAGAACCAGGTCAACCTGTTGCAGCCTATCATGGGGAAGTCCATCCCTGGCAAACATGAAGTGGTGCTCGAAAGAGGCGCACTCGACGAACTGGATACGGGCGTTGGCGGTCAACTCGAATTTGAACTGCCCGATGGATCGACGAAGATCCTGCCCGTGGTCGGCATCGTCAAGGACTCGGCCACGGGCGCAGGCGATTTTCTTGCGTCCGAAATGGCGTATATCACCATGTCCACGCTGCCTTCCATGCAGCAGCCAGAGACCTTCAATCGTCTCTACGTGACCGTCGAGTCGGATGGCGACAACCTGTCGCATATCCGCGAAGTGGGCGCGAGCCTGAAGGACAAGCTCGAAAAAGGCGGGTCGCTGGTCATCCGTCAGCGGTTTTCGGAGACACACAAACATCCGCTGACCGATACGCTCAACGCCGTGCTGGGCATTCTGTTGGCGCTTGGCGTGCTGATCCTGTTCCTGTCCAGTTCGCTGATCGCCAATACCCTGAGCGCCCTGCTCAACCAGCATCTGCGTTTCATCGGGGTGATGAAGTTGATCGGCGGACGCAGCCGCCAGGTACTGCTGATGTACCTGGTGCTGATCCTGTCCTTTGGCATCATCGCCCTGCTGATCGCGGTCCCGTTGGGCGGGGTGGGCGCGTATGCGCTGGCCAATTACATCGCCACCACCTTGAGCTTCGATCTGCTGGGCTACCGCGTGGTGCCGCTTTCGGCTTCCATCCAGATCGCGGTGGGACTGCTGGTCCCGTTGATCGCAGGCCTGGCGCCCGTGGTCAACGGCTCGCGCATCACCGTGCTCTCGGCTCTGAGCGGGAACCTGACCGAGGACGAGAAACCCCACGACGGCCCTGGACAGAAACGCGTCCACTGGATGGACTGGATGCAGGTCCAGTTCACGCACCTGCTGGCCAGGCGCGGGATCCACATCCCGCGGCCATTCGTCATCTCGCTGCGCAACACCTTCCGCCGCCGCAGCCGCCTCATGCTGACGCTCTTCACGTTGACGATGGGCGGCGCCATCTTCATCGCGGTCTTCAACGTACGCGTGACCCTGCACGACTACATGGGCATCATCGGCAAATATTTCTCCGCCGACGTGACGCTCGATTTCAACCGTCCCTATCGGTTGCGCGAGATCGAACAGGCCGTCATGCAGGTGGATGGCGTGAAGGGTGTGGAGGGCTGGCAGTTCGTCAGCGGTGAGATCCTCGACCCGAACGGCAATGTGCTGGAGAACCTCAACATGTTTGGCCCGCCCGCCGACAGTTTGCTGGTGCGGCCTTTGATGGTCTCTGGCCGCTGGCTGCGCGCCGACGATGTCCGCAGCCTGGCCTTGAGCGAATCGGTCCTCAAGTATTACCCTGGCCTGCAGCCTGGACAGAAGATCAGGCTCAAGGTCAACGGCAACGATCAGGACTGGACCGTGCTGGGTATCTTCAAGTTCATGGACCGCGAGGGCGTGTTTGCATACGCGCCGTTCGGTTACATTTCGGAAGTGAACAACCTGGCCAATCGCGCCTATTCTTTCCGTGTGGTTGCTTCGAGTCACGACCGCGCCACGCAGGACGCCATGGCCGAGAAACTGGATGTCTACCTGCGCGACAAAGGCTTCGACCTGCGCCGCTCCGAGGCGGGACACGCTGCCCTGGACACTGCCACCGAAAGCCTCGACATCCTGGTGACCTTCCTGCTGATCATGGCGATCCTGACGGCGGTGGTCGGCTCGATGGGCTTGACGGGCACGATGGGCATGAACGTGCTCGAGCGCACCCGTGAGATCGGCATCATGCGCGCCATCGGGGCGGACGACCGCGCCGTGATGCGCACAGTCATCGCCGAAGGCGTGGTCATCGGCGTCATCTCGTTCGCGCTGGCCATCATCCTTTCGATCCCGTTCACGTACATGCTGTCCACCATTGTCAGCCTGGCCGTCTTCCAGACGCCCATCGAGGTGGTCTTCACCTACTCGGGTTACGCCATCTGGCTGGCGCTGGTGCTTGCGCTTTCCGCCGTGGCCAGCATCCTGCCCGCCCGCAACGCGGCCAGGCTGACCATCCGCGAAGTATTGGCCTACGAATAACGATCCACCCAAAGGGAAAGAGGTACCCATGAAAAAGCATAATCCGATTGGCCTGATCCTGATCGCCCTGGCCTTCCTGCTCTCGGCCTGCGGGTCGCAGCAGGCGACCGCCACGCCGTCCACCGCCACGCCCGTGCCCGCCTCTGATGTGATCGCCGAGGCGCACTTCGTCCCCGCCCGCCACGCCACACTCTCGTTCCTTGCGCGCGGCGGAGTGGCCGAGGTGAGCGTCAAGATCGGTGACACGGTCAAGGCGGGCGACGTGCTGGCCCGTCTCGACAACGCTGCTCCCGCCGAGGCGCAGGTGGTTGAATTGCAACAGGCTTATGACTCGCTCCTGCGCAACACCAGCGCCGACCATGCCGCCGCCTGGCAGGCCTACATGAACGCCCAGAAGGTGCGCGAGACCGCCACCAAGAAGTGGAACGACATCAACCTGCGCGACATCGAAAAACGCATCGAAGACCGCCAGCAAGACGTGGCCGACCGCAAGGCCGACCTCGACAGGGCCCAGGCGAACTTTGATGCGGTCAAGGATCGCGGCAAGAATGATTCCAACTACAGGGCCCGCGAGGACGACCTCGAACACGCCCAGGCCGACTACGATGAAGCCATCAAGGATCTCGAAGCCACCATCCGCGAGCGAGACATCCCGCGCGCCAACCTCGACGCCGCACTGGCCGCCGAAGCCGAGGCCAAGTATCAGTACGAGATCAGCCTCGATGGTCCGAGCAAGGACAAGCTGGCGCTGATCAAGGCTCAGTTGGCGGCCGCCCAATCCACGCTGGCCAACTACGTCGTCACCGCGCCGTTCGATGGGGTCGTGATGGACGTCAACGTGGCGGCGGGCGACCAGGCAGGCCCCGAGTCCTATGCCGTCAAGATCGCCGACACCAGCGCCTGGTACGTCGAGACCAGCGACCTGACCGAGCTGGACGTGGTCAAGATCGGCATGGGGCAAACCGCCACCATCGTGGCTGACGCCCTGCCCGAGGTCACCATGCACGGCACGGTCGACAGCATCTCGCAGGCTTTCATCCTGCAGAGCGGTGACATCCTCTACAAGGTCAAACTCAAGGTCGAGGATGTGGACCCGCGCGTGCTGTGGGGCATGACCGTGGAAGTCACGTTTGCCTCGGGCAAGTAGAACAATTATTGTATTGAATTTGCGCGAAAGCGTGCCATAATGAAATTGCTCCGATAAATGGCAAACCAGGGAAACCTGGTGACACAAAGTCATGGGTCTACAGTTGACCACAGTCAACCATGACCGCCAGACTGCCGAAGAGTTTTATAGCAGGGATGTCAGCGATGGCATCCCTGCTCACATTTTCTGGACCCGAGGCGGGTCCCGTTTCATTGGGTATAATCGAACCTATGAGCGAATCCCGCCCCCGCCCCCTCGATCCCGAAGCCAAACCCGACGACCGCGTTGACAACGCCCTGCGTCCGCAAAAATTGAACGACCTGATCGGCCAGGACCAGGTCAAGGAAAACCTGTCCATCCTGATCGCCGCTGCGCGCGCACGCGGCGAAGCCCTCGACCACGTCCTCTTTTACGGGCCGCCTGGCCTGGGCAAGACCACCCTGGCGCACGTGGTGGCCAACGAGATGGGCGTCAACGTCAAGGTGACGGCGGGGCCTGTCATCGAGCGGGCGGGCGACCTGGCCGCCATCCTCACCAACCTGCGCGCAGGCGACGTGCTCTTCATCGACGAGGTCCATCGCCTGGGCCGCGCCGTGGAAGAGGTGCTGTATCCCGCCATGGAAGATTTTGCACTGGATATCGTCATCGGCAAGGGGCCGTCGGCGCGCTCGATCCGCCTCAAACTGCCGCACTTCACCGTCGTCGGTGCGACCACGCGTTTGGCGCTGGTCACCGCTCCGCTGCGGGCGCGCTTCGGCGCGGTCTACCGCCTTGACTATTACGATGCGCCTGCCATGCAGTCCATTGTCAGCCGCGCTGCGGGTATGTTGAAAGTGGAAGTGGACCAGGGCGGCATCGAGGAAGTGGCTCGTCGTGCGCGCGGCACCCCGCGCGTGGCGCTGCGCCTGCTGCGGCGCGTCCGTGACTTTGCCCAGGTCCGCGCGAATGGAGTCGTCACCCGCAAGGTGGCCCAGGAGGCGCTGGATCTGTTACAGGTCGACCCGCTCGGTCTGGATGACGTGGACCGCCGCGTGTTGAAGACCATCATCGAAAAATACAAGGGCGGACCCGTGGGCCTGAACACCATCGCCGCCTCGATCAGTGAGGAGCAGGACACCATCATGGACGTGGTCGAGCCGTACCTGTTGCAATTGGGCTTCCTCGACCGCACCCCGCAGGGCCGCGTGGCGACCAAGTCCGCGTATGA
>CAZGFR010000152.1:0-5154 GCA_964524485.1 uncultured Anaerolineaceae bacterium
TTGAAGGTGTCTTCAGGGTGGGTGATGCAGTAATCGCAGTACGTGGACATTATCGAATCTCCATCCGCAGATGGTGCAAAAATGAACCGCGAAGCAGCAATGACCGCGAGGATTTTCTTCGGGTCCTTCGCGGCTTCGCGGTGATCGACCCTTATCCCACCACGCGGATCTCGCGCGGCATGTCGCTCAAGGATTCAGCGCCCATTTCGGTGACGACCATGTTGTCCTCAATGCGCACGCCGTTTCGCTCCGTCAGGTAGATGCCAGGCTCGACGGTGTAGGCCATGCCCGTTTCGAGCAACTGCATATTGTCGCCGCGCATGTACGGGTCCTCGTGACCTTCCATGCCGATGCCGTGACCTGTGCGATGCGTGAAATATTTACCGTAGCCCGCGGCTTCGATGACATCGCGCGCGGCCTTGTCGACGGCGGCGCAGGGAACGCCAGGTTTACCCGCGGCACGTCCAGCCGCATTGGCTTGCTGCACGATCTTGTGGATCTTCTGGCATTCCTCGTCCACCTCGACCACAGCGAAGGTGCGCGTCAGGTCGGAGATGTAACCGTTCCAGGCCGCGCCCCAGTCGACGACCAGCAAATCGCCGACTTGCAGTTTGCGGTCGGACGGGGAGGCGTGCGGGTTGGCGGCGTTGGGTCCGCCCGAGACGATGGGCGCGAAGGGCAGTTCCGAATCGGAGCCGTGGCGCAGCAATTGCATGACCAACTCCGCGGCCACCTCACGCTCGGTCATGCCGACCTTGATGAGGGGAAGGGTGGCTTCGAGACCATCCTGGGCGATCTTCACCGCGCGACGCATCGACTCGATCTCGGCGGCGTCCTTGCGGATGCGCAACGCCGCCAGCGCATCAGACGCGTCGGGGAAGTCCGCTTCGGGAGCGCCCGCCTGGACGTGGCGAAACTCCAGCAGGCGCAGGTTACGCGGCTCGACACCGATGCGTTTGCCGTCCAGGCCGAGCGACTGGATCGCCTGGCGGAAGACGCCGTCCCATTCGGCGGGAATCTCGCCGTAGGCGAAGGCCTGCACCTTGTACGGGAACAGACCCACCTTGGGCAATTCCAGTTCGGGCAGGACGATCACGGGGTCCCGACCAGGGGCGACCATCAGCACGACGGGACGTTCCATCAGATGGAAGTTGAGTCCCGTGAGATATTTCAGGGTGGGACCCGGGTTGAGGACCACGGCGTCCAGGCCCGAGGTCCGAAGCGAAGCGGTGAGGCGTTCGAGGCGGGAAGCGGTCATTGATTCGTCTCCTGTTTTTTATGGAAGCGGCGGGTAAATCCATTTTGGATGATCAGGTCCACCAGCGCGGGGAAAAGGGTGTCGACCCCGATCACGAGGTTGTACCACCACGGGATGACCAGGCTGCGGCGCGGACGACGGGCCAGGTCCACCACCCGCTCGGCCACGTAGGCGGAACTCATGCGGAAACTGGACAAGCGGTTGAGGCTGCGCTTGGCGGAGTTCGAGCCCGTGTGCAGGCCGAACTCGGTCTCGGCGGGGCCAGGGTAGATGCCCGAAACGCGGATGCCAAACGGCGCGACCTCGCGGCGCAGGGCGTCGTTGAAGGCGCGCACGCCGTACTTGGTGGCGGAGTAGATCGTGTAGAGCGGCGCGGCGATGCGTCCCGCCACCGAGGACATGTTGATGATGTGACCCTCGCCGCGCGCGAGCATGTGCGGCAGGACGGCGCGCGTGACCTGGATCAGGCCCGTCAGGTTGACCTGGATCTGGGTTTCGATATCGCGCTCGGGGTCGAGGTTCTCGAACCAATCGAGGCGGCCGAAGCCCGCGTTGTTGAAGAGGATGTCGATCTGGCCGTAGAGCGCCAGCGTGGAGTCGACCATGGTCTGGATGTCGGCGCGATTGGTGACATCCACGGGGACGGCAATCGCCTCCCCGCCCTGCTGCTGGATGGAGTCGGCCAGCGCCTGCAGGCGGTCCAGCCGACGAGCGGCCAGCACCACCCTGCAGCCTTCGGCAGCGAACAGGTGTGCCGCGTCCTCGCCAAAGCCTGATGAGGCGCCTGTGATGAGTACAACTTTGTTGTGAAGAGATATTGTCATGCGTTTATCAGTAAACACAAAGACCCTAAAGGTTTATCAAATCTCTAGGGTCTCTTACACAGCTATTCTTCCGTATCTTCCCGCGCCTGCCTGCGTGGACGGGGCGGTTCGAGGATGGGGTGCGATGCCAGGGCGATGCCCAGCACGTCGTCCATGTGCTTGACGGGGATGATCTTCAGCTCGGCTTTGGCCTGCTTGGGCAGGTCCACCAGGTCCTTCATATTCTTCTCGGGCAGGATGACGGTCTTGAGGCCCGCGCGGTGAGCGGCCATGACCTTCTCGCGCACGCCGCCGATGGGCAGCACGCGTCCGCGCAGGGTGATCTCACCCGTCATGCCGACGTGTTTGAAGATGGGGCGTCCCGTCAGCGCGGAGATGACCGCCGAGGCCATCGTGATGCCCGCCGAAGGTCCGTCCTTGGGGATGGCGCCTTCGGGCATGTGGACGTGAATGTCCATGCGCTCGAAGACGTCCAGGTCGATGTTGAGCGCGGCAGCGCGCGACTTGATGTAGGTCAACGCGGCCTGACCCGACTCCTGCATCACCTCGCCCATTTGACCCGTCATCTGCAGGCTGCCCTTGCCTTCCAGCACGGCCACCTCGACGGGCATGATCACGCCGCCGTCCTCGGTCCAGGCCAGGCTGGTGGCGACGCCCACCTCGTCCTGGGCCTCCGCTTCGGGCGGGAAGACCTGCTGCGGACCGAGGAATTTCTCGATCTGGTCGGGGACGATCACGGTCGGGAACTTCTTCCCTTCCGCCTTGAGTCGCGCCACCTTGCGGCAGGTCCGCCCGATCTCGCGCTCCAGGTTGCGGACGCCCGCCTCGTAGGTGTACTCACGGACGATGCGGCGGAGGGCGTCGGGCTCGAAGTTCAGGCCCAACTCGTCGATGCCGTTCTCCTCCAACTGACGGGGAATCAGGTAACGGTTGGCGATCTCCAGCTTTTCTTCCTCGATGTAGCCGGGGAACTCGATCACTTCCATGCGGTCGAGCAGCGCGGGCGGGATGGTGCCCAGCGAGTTGGCGGTCGTCACGAACATGACCTTCGAGAGGTCGAAGGGCATTTCGAGATAGTGATCACTGAAGGCATTGTTCTGCTCGGGGTCGAGCACTTCCAACATGGCCGACGACGGGTCGCCGCGGAAGTCCGAACCGAGCTTGTCGATCTCGTCCAGCATGAAAAGCGGATTGGCGCTGCCCGCCCGCTTCATGGTCTGCAAGATGCGCCCAGGCAGCGCGCCGATATAGGTGCGGCGATGCCCGCGGATCTCGGCCTCGTCACGCACGCCGCCCAGCGAGACGCGCACGAACTTGCGCCCGAGCGCCTCGGCGATGGAACGTCCCAGCGAGGTCTTGCCCACGCCGGGCGGGCCGACGAAGCACAGGATCGGCTGGCGTTCCTTCTTGGGCTTGAGCGAACGAACTGCGATGTACTCGAGGATGCGTTCTTTGGCCTTCTTGAGGCCGTAATGGTCGCGCTCCAAAATTTTGGCGGCGTTCTTCACGTCCAGGTTGTCGGCCGTGGAGTTGGTCCAGGGCAGGTCGAGGATCCAGTCGATGTAGGTGCGGATGATGCTGACCTCGGGCGCCATGGGCGGCATCTGGTTGAGCCGTTCCAGTTCCTTGAACGCCACGGCCTTCGGCTCCTCGGGCAGATTGGCGGCCTCGATCTTGGTCTTCAATTCGGTCGCGTCGCGCGTGAAGATATCGCCTTCGCCCAGCTCGTTCTGGATCTGCTTCATCTGCTCGCGCAGATAGAACTCACGCTGACTGCGGTCCACTTCGTTCTGGACCCGCGCGTGGATCTCGTCCTCGAGTTCGAGCACGTCCACTTCCTGGGCCAGGATGGTGTTCAGGTGCTGGAGGCGCGTCTTCGGGTCGAGCATCAACAGCAGAGTCTGCTTGGTCTCGTAGGTTAGCGAAAGCGAGGTGGCGATCATGTCCGAAAGCCAGCCTGGCTCCGAGATATTCAGCGCGAAGAGGTGTGCCTCCTCGGGGATCGAGCGGTCGAGCTGCACGCAGCGGTCGAACAGGTCGAGCGCGGTGCGCATGTGCGCCTGGGTCTGGCGGTCGGCGGCCGTCGGCTCGACGATGACACGCGCGCGCACCTTGATGTACGGCTGCGTCTTTACGAACTCGACGATCTCCACGCGGCGGCGTCCCTGCACGAGGGCCGAGTACGAGCCGTCGGGCATCTGCAACAAGCGCCCCACCGCCATCTCCACACCCACGGGCAGGAAGTCGTCCACGCCCGGGTGCTCGAGTTCGGGGTCCTTCTGGGTCAGGCCGATGACGGTCTGCTCTTTGCGTTGCGCGTCCTGCACGGCCAGCAGCGAACCTTCGCGTCCCACAAAAATGGGCGTAACCATGCGCGGAAAGATGACCAGGTCGCGCAGCGGCAACACCACGGCCTCGATCAAGCCGTCAGGCCCCACCTCGCGGTTGGGGATGCGGTACAGTTCCTCGGTCCGCTGGGAAAGCGCCAGGTTGAAATTATCTTCTTCTTCGTCGTCGTTCCAGTCGTTTGGGTTCATTCTTATTTTCCTGTAGGGGCACAGCGGGTTATGAAACGGTCCAGATAAATTCCCGTCTCGCTGTGCCCTTACGATCTATGATTTTTCCACGCCGCCATGACTTCGGCGGTCACGAACATCGAGCCTGCGGATAAGACAATGCTACCATCTTTTTGGGATAGCTCCAACGCCCGCGCCAAGGCCGCCTCGACGGGCTCGGCCGCTTCGCTCGGGACCCCGGCCTGGTCGGCCAGCTCCTGAATTTTCTCCACCTCCAGCGCCCGCGGATGGTCCGCGCGCGTGACGATCAACCGTCGAATCCTGGGCTTCATCTCGCGGAACATACCCGGGATGTTCTTGTCCTCCGATGCGCCGAAGATGAGATAGACCATCTTATCGGGGAAATAGGTTTCGAGCGTCTCGCGCAGACGGGCGAACGAGTCGTCGTTGTGGGCCGAGTCGAAGATGACGGGCGGCTCGCGGCGGGCAATCTCAAAACGAGCAGGCCATTGTACCTGAGCAAAGCCGCGTTGGATAGCCTCATCGGGGACATTCA
>CAZGFR010000153.1:0-4996 GCA_964524485.1 uncultured Anaerolineaceae bacterium
GCCATGTTGTCGCTGATGATCTCGTACGGCACACCATACTGCTCCAGTTCCCAGGCGGTGAGACGCGCACCCTGCAAGCGCGGACGAGTCTCATCGACCAGCACGTGGATGCGCTTGCCCTGTTCGTGCGCCATGCGGATCACGCCCAGCGCCGTTCCCCAGTCGACGGTGGCCAGCGCGCCCGTGTTGCAATGGTGGATGACGGTATCGCCATCGGCGAGCAGCGCCGCACCATGTTCGGCCATGCGACGGTTGATTTCCACATCCTCGTCGGCGATGCGCTGCGCTTCATTCAAAACGGCCTGGCGCAATTCATCCACATCGCCTTCCGTCTTCTCCGCCGCGGACATGACGCGGTCCACGGCCCAAGCTAGGTTGACCGCCGTCGGGCGGGCGGACTTCAACAGCGCCGCCGCGGCCCGCAGGTCGGCGAGCAGGCTCGAGGTCGAGGCAGCCTGGGATTCGAATCCAGCCAGGGCCAGGCCGAAGGCAGCGGCTGCTCCGATGGCGGGCGCACCGCGCACGGTCATATCGCGGATGGCCTGCGCCACGGCATGCGCATCGCGCAGGGACACGATCTCGAATCGGTTCGGCAAGATCCGCTGGTCGATCATCCTGAGTTGATTGTCTTCCCAAAAAAGCGTGCGCATGAGTCCTCACTTTCACGACGATTGTAATTGATTTCCAAAAAACCTTAACATCGAGGGGTTTATGTGCAATAATACGACCCGTTCCTATTCCAAGAAAGTAACAGGAGGACGAATGTCCAAGAAGTTCCGAACACTCGCTCTGCTGACCCTCACATCAGTAACGATCCTCAGCCTGCTTGGCTGTCAGACGGCCCCATCCACCGCTCCCGCCGCGAATCCATCCGACAAGAAATCCATCACCATCCTGATCGGCGAGGACCCGCCTTCGTTCAACCCGATGGTGGCGGATACGGGCTACGACGCGCTCGTGATGGAGTTGGTCCTGCTTGGCATGACCGACATCGACCCGAACGGAACTGTGTTCCCCGAACTGGCCGCTGAACTGCCCACCGTAGACAACGGCGGCGTGACCCTCGACGAAGCCGCAGGCAGCATGTCTGTGACGTGGAAGATGCGCCAGGACGTGCAATGGCAGGACGGTCAGCCCGTCACCGCCGACGATGTGCTCTTCACCTGGAACGCGATCAGGGACCCCAACACAGGCTCATGGATTCCTGGCATCGACTCGATCGACTCGGTCGAGAAGGTGAATCAGTACACCTTCAAGGTCAACTATTCCGCCATTTATCCTGGATACCTGACGCAGTTCGGTGGCGAGCAGCTCGCCATTTGGCCCGCGCACTACTGCGACGCCTCGCAGGGATTCGTGGCCTGGGACTGCGGCCGCAAGCCGCTCAGCGACGGTCCCTTCGTGTTGCAGGATTGGGCCGAAGGCGACCACATGACCTTCGTCAAGAACGACAAATATCACGTAGCTGGCAAGCCTGAGATCGAGAAAGTGACCGTGCAGATCGTCCCTGACGATTCGGTCCGCAAGACGATGATGCAACAGGGCGACGCCGACATCGACATGTGGATCAACGTCAACACCATCAATGACCTCAAAGACTCGCAGGTCGCCAAGGTCAGCCTCAGCCCGTCCGACCGATTCGTGATGCGCCTGTTCATGAACGAGGCCGAAAAGGGAACTGTCGACGCAGAAGCCACGCCGCACCCCATCCTCTCGGATGTGCGCGTGCGCCAGGCCATCCGCCAGGCCATCGACGTGGACACCATCAACAACGAGATCTTCTTCGGCTTGGGCCGTCCCCAGTGGACCGAGTTCTTCCGTCCGCCCTACAACAAGTGTGACGTGCCGCGGCCTGTCTATGACCCCGAAGCCGCCAAGGCCTTGCTCGAAGAGGCGGGCTGGACCGATACGAATAACGACGGCGTGCGCGAATGTCACGGCTGCGCCAACGCCGAAGAAGGCTATGAGATGCACATGGAGTTCATCACGTACGCCGAATATGGCGAACCGCTCGAACTCACCCAGCAGTTGATCGCTGAAATGCTCGGCAAGGTCGGCATCAAAATGGACCTGACCGTGGTCGAAGGCAGCGTGTTGTGGGCCGACGCTCAGAGCGGCGGCATCGAGCAGAGCGGCAACTTCGATATCGACATCTGGGATGACGGTTATGCGGGCGTGGATCCCACCGACTACATCTGGGAAAACTACTCCATTGAGGCCATCACCCCTGGCTTCGGCTGGAACCTGGCCCGCTGGAAGAACGACGAGTTCAACTCCCTGATCGAAGATGCCTACACCCTCGATGAGGCCAGCCGCCAGGAGACCTTCTGCAAGATGGCCAAGATCCTCGACGAGCAGGTCCCCGAGATCATGCTGTTCACTATCCCCAACGCGGACGCCTACTCCAGTCGTCTCGAAGGTGTGCAGTCCACGGTCAATGACCTGGTCACCTGGAATATCGCGGATTGGAAGATCAAATAAACGCTACTCAGATGACAGTTGTCTTTCAGACGGCTGTCATCTGGTGTAAGGATCGGAAGTGACCACCTACATAGCCCGCCGTCTGGTACAGACCATTGTCCTGCTGTTTCTATTGAGCATCATCCTGTTCGCGCTGGTCAACCTCGCCCCCGGCGGACCGCTGTCCGCTTATGGGCAGGGGAGGCGTCTTCGGCCCGAGCAGGCGGAGATTCTCAAGCGTCAATTCGGGTTGGACAAACCCCTCCCGCTGCAATATGTCTACTGGCTGGTCGGCAACGACTGGACCAGGGTCGATGCGAACGGCGACGGCGTCGCCGATGCCTCGGGGTCCCGCCTCGGCATTCTGCGCGGGGACTTCGGCTTTTCGTACCGCACCCGTAAGCCCGTGCTGGATGAGATCAGCCAGCGCTTCCCCAATACCATCTATCTGATGTCCATCACGATGGGACTGGCCCTGCTGATCGCCATCCCCATCGGCATCCTCTCGGCGGTGAAGCAATACTCGATCTTCGACTTCATCGCCACGACCTTCTCCTTTGCGGGGCAGGCCATCCCAGAGTTCTGGCTGGGATTGCTGCTGATCATCATCTTCTACGTCTGGCTGCGGAATCCCTTTACGGGCGAGCCGCTGCTCCCGCCTGGACAGATGTCTGGGGACAACCCATCCGTGATGGACAGCATCAGTCATCTGATCCTGCCCGTGCTGACGGGGGCGCTGGGCTGGGTGGCCTGGTACTCGCGCTTTATCCGTTCGAGCATGTTGGAAATCCTGCCGCTCGATTACCTGCGCACCGCGCGCGCCAAGGGCGCTTCGGAGCGGATGGTGGTCTACAAACACGCTCTGCGCAACGCATTGATTCCCATCGTCACGCTGGTGGCGCTCGACCTGCCCTATATCTTCACGGGCGCTGTGCTGATCGAGACCATCTTCGCCTGGCCCGGCATGGGACGTTTGTATTACCAGTCCGCCGTCGAACGCGACTATCCCCTGCTGATGGCGGTGCTCATCATCGGCGCGGCCTTCATCATTCTGTCCAACCTGCTGGCGGATGTGCTATATGCCATACTCGATCCGCGCGTTCGGTATTCGGAGTAGCCATGAGTGACCTTGCTGCCATCAAAGGGACTCCCGAATATCCGCACCCGCTCGAGTCGCAGGTCAACCTGGTCGGCAACGTCTGGCGGCGCTTCCTGCGTCACAAGGGCGCCATTGGCGGATTGGTCGTCTTTGGCCTGCTGATCGCGCTGACGGTCCTGGCCTTCGTCTCGCCCTACAGCCCGACCGCCTCCAATTTGCCCGAACGCTTCGAGGGCCCGTCCACCGCGCATTGGTTCGGCACCGACGCCCTCGGCATCGACCTGTTGACCCGCATCCTGTACGGCGGACGCATCTCGCTGGCCGTGGGCGGGATCGCCGTGGTCATCTCGCTGTTGATCGGCGTGCCCATCGGCGCCATCGCAGGTTACTACGGCGGCAAACTGGACTCGGTCCTGATGCGCATTACCGACGCTTTCCTGTCGCTGCCGCCCTTCCTCGTGCTGATCCTGCTGGCCGCCATCCTGCGCGAAGTGGACATTCCGCTCTTCCAGCGCAGCAGCGTCTTCACCATCAGCTTCGTGATCGGCATCCTCTCGTGGATGACCTTCTCGCGCCTGGTGCGCGCCGCCTTCCTGACCCTGCGCGAAATGGACTACGTCAATGCGGCGCGCGCGTTGGGCGCCTCGGACCTGCGCATCATCCTTGGGCACATCCTGCCCAACGCGGTCGGCCCAGTCATCGTCGAGGCCACGCTGCAACTGGGCTACGCCATCATCCAGGAGGCGGGGCTGTCCTTCCTCGGCTTCGGCATCCAGCCGCCCACGCCGTCGTGGGGCAACCTCCTCAGCGACGCGCAGGAACACTTCATCAAATACCCCTGGCTGGCCGTCTTCCCAGGCATCATGATCTTCCTCAGCATCATCTCGGTCAACTACATCGGCGACGGCCTGCGCGACGCCTTCGACCCGTACAAGATGCTGGAAAAGGTCGGCGAGTACACGTAAATTTCAAGACCCGTCCTGAGCGGAGCAAAGCGCAGTCGAAGGACAAGGCTGCCAGGCGCTCCGCGCTCCAGGCGCAAGCCGTTGACATCATCCCGCTTTACCAGTATAAGTCCCAGCATGAAACGGACCTTCCGCCTCGTGCTGGGACTTTGGCTTGTCACCGCCATCGCGGCCTGTTCCCTGCCCTCGAACCTGCCCGCCCTGCCCCTCGCCCAGACCGCCACCCCCAGCCTGACCCTCACCCCATCCCCGTCTCCCACCGCCACGGTCACCCCCACGCCCGCTCCTGTGGTGCGCGTGGCCAGCGGCGACCGCTCGCTCTTCAACGGCGACTATGACTATGCGCTCGGGCTGTATCAGACCGCCTACCAGGACTCGTCCGACCCTGCCGTGCGTGCCGCCGCCAAGTGGGGCGAAGCCCGCACCTTCTACACGGACGGGCGCTACTCCGAGGCGCTGGCCTCCATACAGA
>CAZGFR010000154.1:0-4981 GCA_964524485.1 uncultured Anaerolineaceae bacterium
CCCGCGGATTTGATCGCGGCGGCGCGCCGCAAGGGATTGGACCGCGTGATCGTGACCGACCACAACACCATCGCGGGTGCGCGGGCGGCCCAGGCCCTGGACCCTGAGCTGGTCATCGTGGGCGAGGAGATTCTCACCACTCAAGGCGAGATCCTGGCCGCCTTCGTGACTGAGGAGGTGCCGCCCTTCCTGGCGCCGCAGGAGACCATCCGCCGCCTGCGCGAGCAGGGAGCCTTCATCAGCGTCTCGCATCCATACGACCTGCAGCGTCACGGCTGGACGGAGCCCCAACTGCTGGAGATCCTGCCGCTGGTGGACGCCATCGAGGTGTTCAACTCACGCTGCATGAATCCCGTTCACAACCGCAAGGCGCGGGAGTTTGCCGAGGCGCACGACCTCGCGGGCACCGTCGGCTCGGACGCGCACGCCGCCTTTGAGTTGGGGCGCTCCGTCCTTGTGCTGGAGCCGTTCGAGGGTCCAGACGGGCTTCGGCGGGTCATCCGCCAGGGCATCCCCCAGACGCGCTGGTCGCCTCCGTGGGTACATCTCGCATCCCGCTATGCCACCCTGCGCAAGAGGCTTAAATTTGGACTTGACATGACTTTTTAGGCATGATAACCTTGCCCCCGTCGTGCCCGAGCACCTGTGAACGTGCGAGTGCCCGGGCGAATTTTATTTTCCAGCAGGAGAAAAGCAAGATGTCAGAACGTTTCGTTGGAACCGTCAAGTGGTTCAATGCGACCAAGGGCTACGGCTTCATTGGGCGCGAGGGCGGCGAGGATGTTTTCGTCCACTACACCGCGATCCAGACCGATGGCTACCGCAAGTTGGAAGCCGAGCAGAAGGTGGAGTTCTCCGTTGAGGATGGCCCCAAGGGTCTGCAGGCCGCCAACGTGGTTCCGCTCTCGTAAGACTGCAAGGTTTTGCGAACAGACAGGGTTGTCGTGAGACAACCCTGTTTTTATTTTGTAAACTCCCGGGTGAGGAAATGGGTCTATAATTTTCCAAACGGGCCATAACTTTTATTCGTGGCGGGCGACTATTTCCTTGGAGGCGCAGTTGTCTTTCATAAATCCATTTAAAAGCGATACCAAACGACGTACGGTGCTGACCTCGGGGCAGGTGGTGCCCGAGCCATCCCGCTGCGTCCAATGCGGGATCTGTTCCTATTATTGCCCGATCGGCATCGACGTGCGCGCCCATGCCTGGCGCAACGAACCCGTCAAGCACAGCGAGTGCCTGACCTGCGGTGAGTGTGTGGCGCGCTGTCCGCGCGGGGTGTTACGCTTTGCCCAGACCGACCTGTTCGAGGGGAGGGGCACATGAGATACGTCATCATCGGCTCGGGCGTGGCGGGCATGTCCGCCGTGGAGGCCATCCGCTCGGTGGATGGGGCGGGCGAGGTTGTGATGGTCAGCGAGGACCCGCACGGATATTATTCCCGCCCCGGGCTGGCCTATTACCTGACGGGGGAACTGCCCGACAAGGCGCTCTACCTGCGTTCCCGCGGGGACGCCAAGAAAATGAATTTGACCTTCCTCAACGCGCGCGTCACGCGCATCCTGCGCGCGGAACGCGCCCTCGAGTTGGATGGCGGCAAATCGCGGCTGGCCTACGACAAGCTGCTGATCGCCGTCGGTGCGCAGGCTGTGCCGCTTCAAGTTCCAGGCGCGGCCTTGCAAGGGGTGGTCAAACTGGATCACATGAACGACGCCCGCTCCATCCTCAACCAGGCCAGACGCGGACGGACGGCTGTGGTGGTCGGCGGGGGCATCACTGCCCTCGAACTGACCGAGGGCCTGCTGGCGCGCGGCATGAAGGTCATCTACCTGTTGCGCGGCGACCGTTACTGGGCTA
This sequence comes from uncultured Anaerolineaceae bacterium, assembly GCA_964524485.1. Classification (GTDB taxonomy): domain Bacteria; phylum Chloroflexota; class Anaerolineae; order Anaerolineales; family Villigracilaceae; genus JACPVF01. Next base: position 1,858 of record CAZGFR010000154.1, read on the forward strand.
ACGTGCTCGACCCGCACGAATCGCAGATCGTGGAGAAGCGGTTGGCGGAGGAGGGCGTGACCCTGCGTCATCACGCCGACCTGGCCGAAATCCTCGGCAGGGGCGGGAAGGTGGCGGGCGTCCGCTTGAAGGATGGGCAGACGATCCGCTGTGACCTGCTGGCCTACGCCATCGGCATCCGTCCGCGCATGGAACTGGTGGCCGAGGCGGGGCTCGAGGTCGAGCGCGGCATCCTGGTAGACGAGAATTTGCAGACCAGCGACCCTGATATCTTCGCGGCGGGCGACGTGGCCCAGGCTTTCGACCCGCTCTCGGGGCGGGCGGTGCTGGACAGCCTGTGGAATCCCGCACGAGAGCAGGGTCATGCTGCGGGGTTGAACATGGCGGGACGGCGGACGGCCTACCTCAAGTCCGCGCCGTTCAACGTCACGCGGCTGGCCGGGCTGACCACCACCATCATCGGCGCGGTGGGGCACGGCCGTGACGAAGATGTGCTCGGCATCGCGCGCGGCGACAGCGAGACCTGGCGCGACCTGCCGCACGCGCTCGTGGCGCAGAGCGGCTTCGACGTCAACCACATGCGCCTGCTGATCGGGGAGCGTACGCTGATCGGCGCGGTGCTGATGGGAGATCAGACGCTCTCCTGGCCGCTGCAAAAGATGGTTGCGGGCGGCGCGGACATCTCGTCCATCCGCGACGGGTTGCTGGCCCCCGATGCGCCCATTGCCGACCTGATCGCCGCGTATTGGATGGAGTGGCGGAAACAAATCGCTTTGTGAGCGAACAAAACAGCAAGTGGAGAATGCAGAATGCTTCGAGGAAATCGTGAATTATGGGCGGCGTTCCTGACTGGGGTGCTGGTCACGGGCCTGTATGCGGCTGTGGTCTTCTTCACCCGCCAGATCCCCGCCGCCGGGGAGTTCTTCGGCCATGCGTTGGGAATCTTTGGTTTCATCCTGATGCTGATGACCGAGGTGTTGTATAGCCTGCGCAAACGCAGCCGCAGCGCGCGCTGGGGCAGGATGTCGTCCTGGCTGCAATTTCATATCTATACCGGGTTGGTGGGACCCTTCATGGTGCTGCTGCACACCTCGTGGAAGTTCAACGGGCTGGCGGGCGCCACTACACTGCTGACGGTCATCATCGTGGTCAGCGGCTTCATCGGGCGCTACATCTATACCCGCATCCCGCGCACGCTGGACGGGCTGGAGATCGAAGGCTCGCTTTCGGAGGCGGCTCTGCGTCAGGCGCGGCGGTTGATGGCGCTCTGGCACACGGTCCACATCCCAATCGGCATGGCCTTGTTCCTCTCGGCGTTCGTGCACATCGGCGCGGCGTTATATTACGCCACGTTCCTGCGATAGGAGGCCGCCATGCAAAACAATCGACTTGGCTGTCTCACAAGCACGGGCATCGTGGCCGCCCTGGTGACCATCGCCGCGATCCTGGGGTTTGCCTTCTTCAACGGCAGCCAGATGTTCTCGCCGGGCCCGCTCAACGCCCAGGCGGGGGAGACCCTGGGCGGCGTGACCTCGCATGCGCAGATCCAGGATTGCTCGACCTGCCACGCGGGGCTGCGCCCGTCTGACCATATGGCCGATCACTGCGTGACCTGTCACAGCGAGATCGCCGCGCAAATGCTGGATGTGGCCAAGCTGCACGGCTCGATCACAAAGAAGAGTCCCGCGCTGGCCTGCCGCGACTGTCACCCCGACCATCGCGGTCCCACCGCGGCGCTGACCGAACTGGGCTCGAACGCCTTCCCGCACGAGGCGCTGGGATTCTCGCTGGCGGCGCATCCGCGCACGTCGGCGGGACAGCCCTTCACCTGCGCAGATTGCCATGCGGCCGACATTACCACCTTTGCCGTCTCGACCTGTGAGGACTGCCACCGCCAAATCGACGCGGTCTTCGCCCAGGCCCACACCATCTCCTACGGGACGGCCTGCCTCGACTGCCACGATGGTCTCGACCGTTTCGGCAAGGCGTTCAGCCATGCAGGCTTCGCCTTCAATACCGAAGGCGGCCATGCGGATGTGGCCTGCGCCAAGTGTCATACGGATGCGCGTTCCCTGGCCGATTTCCCCAAGGCTCCGACGGATTGTTACTCCTGCCATCGCGTGGACGACAAGCACGCTGGTCAATTCGGCACGGACTGCGCCGCCTGCCACAAGCCGACCGTCTGGAAGGACGCCACCTTCGACCATAACCTCTCGACTTTCAAACTCGAAGGCGGGCATGCCAAAGTGGCCTGTGACAAATGCCACATCAATGGTGTCTTCAAGGGCACGCCCACCGACTGCTATTCCTGTCACAAGCAGAACGACGAGCACAACGGCCAGTTCGGCACAGACTGCGCCGCCTGCCACAATCCCTCGCGCTGGGACGACGCCACTTTCGATCACAGCCGCTCCAATTTCCCGCTGACGGGCGCGCACGTCAACATCAAATGTGAGCAGTGCCATAAGAATGGCCAGTTCAAGGGATTGGCAACTGCATGTGTGTCATGCCACGCAGAACCCACACAGCATGCAGGTCAATTCGGCGCCGACTGTGCCGCCTGTCACAGCACCAATGCTTGGAAGCCTGCTTCATTCAATGGGAAACATACGTTCCCGCTCGATCATGGAGAAGGCGGACAGGTTTCCTGTACCACCTGCCATCCGGTCAGTTATAACGCGTACACATGTTATGGCTGCCACGAGCATGAAGAGTCGCGCATTCGTTCGAAGCACCTGGAGGAGGGCATCTCGAATTTCCAGGACTGTGTGCGCTGTCATGCCGACGGCCGCGAGCACGACGATTAGACGCGGTTCCCCTTAAACGGGATCAGGCCCGAGGTCCAGGAGATGGATTTCGGGCCTGGTTCATTGTGAGGAGACTCAATCAGCGGAAGTTAGCGCAGGCTGCGACGACAAGTCGGGGACTTCGCGGTTGTTTTCCACATTCATCACCAGCGGCATGAAGAAACCAGCCAGGTCCATCAGCAGGGTCAGGATGCCGGCGATCCAGTACCAGGCGCGGATGCCGATCGCATCTGAGACGGGGTCAGTGATCAGCAGGCCGAGACTGCGGCGAACCAGTCGAAGCTGAGCAGCAGGTGGGTGAGGACAGCGGCCAGGGC
>CAZGFR010000155.1:0-1717 GCA_964524485.1 uncultured Anaerolineaceae bacterium
TATCGGAGTACACATGTCAGATATCGATCTCACCCGTCTCCACCCCACAATCGAAGCATACATCCCTCTGGGCCGTTCGGGGCTACTGCCAGCCCTGCATGCGGCCCAGCGTATTTATGGCTGGCTGCCGCAGGAGGTCGCCGCCGAAGTGGCGCGCAGCCTCGGGGTCCCGCTGGCGGATGTCCACGGGGTGATCGAGTTCTATTCGCTTTTCTATAACGAGCCCGTCGGCAGGCGGATCATCCGCGTGTGTACGGATCCCGCCTGCGGACTCAAAGGCGCGGAAGGCATCCTGCGTCACCTGTGCGAACGGCACGGGATCGAGGCAGGCCAGTCGACCCCCGACCTGTCCCTGACCATCGAGCGGAGTCCCTGCCTGGGGCTGTGTGAGCAGGCCCCCGCGGTTTGGACGATGGACGATGGACGGTGGACAGTGGGTGATGGCATCGCCGAAACCGACCGTCCGCTATCTGCGATCTACGGCCCGATCCGACTGCTGACCGCTCACTGTGGGAACGGTACCACCTCGTTGGAGAAGTACGGCGAATACGCCGCGTTGAACAAAGCCCTCGCGATGAAGCCCGAAGACGTGATCGCCGAGGTCAAGTCCGCGGGGCTGGTGGGGCGCGGCGGCGCGGCCTTCCCGACGGGAGTCAAGTGGGAGGGGGCAGCCAAAGCGGACGGCGACCAGAAGTATGTCGTCTGCAACGCGGACGAGTCCGAGCCGGGCACGTTCAAGGACCGCATCCTGTTGCTGGATGATCCGCATCGCACCATCGAAGGCATGTGCATCGCGGCCCATGCCATTGGCGCGACGAAGGGCTACATCTATCTGCGCGGCGAGTATCCATACATTCTGCCTGTCTTGGAACACGCGCTGATCGAAGCTCGCGCGGCGGGTTACCTCGGCGAGCGCTTCGACATCGAAGTCCGCCTGGGCGCAGGCGCGTACATCTGCGGCGAGGAGACGGCACTGTTCGAGTCCATCGAAGGCAAGCGCGGATTCCCGCGCGTCAAGCCGCCCTTCCCGACAACCCACGGTTTGTTTGGCCAGCCGACCGTCATCAACAACGTGGAGACCTTGTGCAACGTGTCACTCATTTTCCAGGAAGGCGCGGCGGGGTACCGAAAGATCGGCACCGAGAAATCGCCCGGGCCGAAGTTGTTCTGTGTCTCGGGTGACGTGGCGCGGCCTGGGCTATACGAGGTCCCGTTTGGTGTGACCCTGCGTGAGTTGCTTGCCTTGGCGGGTGACGTTCCAGGTGGATTGCAGGCCGTCCTGTTTGGCGGGGCGGCAGGCGCGTTTGCCACCTCCGCCCACCTGGATGTGAAGCTGACCTTCGAAGACCTGCGCGCGGCGGGACTTCCGCTTGGTTCGGGTGTGGTGATGGTCTTCGACGAGTCCCGCGACCTGCGCGACGTGTTGAAGCAGCTGGGCCACTTCTTCGCGCACGAGTCCTGTGGAAAATGCTATCCCTGCCAGATGGGTACCCAGCGTCAGATGGAAATCCTCGACCGCGTCGCGGCGGGGAAGATCCTCGCAGGTGACCTGGAACGGCTGCAGGATGTCGGCTGGACGATGACGGACGCGTCCCTGTGCGGCCTCGGGCAGACAGCGGCGGGAGCGGTGCTCTCGGCGGTCAAGTTGTGGCCCGAGTTGTTCGAGAGTTAGCAAGTTGGAAGGTTGAAGGTTGTCGCTTTGTAACCTTCCAACTTT
>CAZGFR010000155.1:1817-4977 GCA_964524485.1 uncultured Anaerolineaceae bacterium
AACCTTCCAACTTTTCAACATTCAAACGGAGAGTCCATGAGTGTGAAACTTATCATAGACAGCCAGGAAATTAATGTAGAGCAGGGCGCCACATTGTTAGATGCCGCGCGCGAGAACGGGATGGAAATCCCGACCATCTGCTTCCACGAAGCGACCACGTCCAACGCGTTGTGCCGCATCTGCGTGGTCGAGGTCGAGGGGATGCGCCTGCTCCAGCCTGCCTGCATCGTCCAGGCGACGGACGGGATGAAGGTCCAGACGAAAAGCGAGCGGGTCGTCCGTGCACGCAGGACCATCCTCGAGATGTTGGCCGCCACCATGGACCTGTCCGATGCGCCCGAGATCCTGACCCTGATGGACGAGTACGGCGCGAAGTCCGACCGTTTCCCCGAAGCGGAGCGGCGCGAGTCGGCGCTCAAGGACGACAACCCCATGTACGTCCGCGATTACTCGAAATGCCTGCTATGTTGGCGCTGCGTGCAGGTGTGCGCGGACGATGCCCAATATACCTTCGCCATCAACTTCAGCGGGCGCGGCTATGAGACGCAGATCGGCACCTTCTTCGACCGCGCCATTCCCGAGACGACCTGCGTGCTGTGCGGTCAATGCGTGGGCGTCTGCCCCACGGGCGCGCTCAAGCCCAAGCGCGAGTATCTGCTGGAGCAGGGGATGAGTCCGCAGGAGATCAGCGTGATGAATACGGGTAGAAAGCGAAGGAAGCAGAAATGATCCGACCCGATCGCGTCGTCACTACCACCTGTCCCTATTGCGGCGTGGGTTGCACCCTGCAACTGCACGTCAAGGATGACTTTATCTACAAAGTCACCTCGCCGTTCGATTCGCCCGTCAACCACGGCAACCTGTGCGTGAAGGGACGCTTCGGCTACGACTACGTCTATCATCCCAAGCGGGTGACCACGCCATTGGTACGCAGATACTTATTGGATGGAAAGAAACTTGATGGGCCTCGGGATTCGGAATTCGTCGATCGGGGAAGCCAGCCGCCGACGCCCGATTCCCAACTCCCGCCCCACGACTTCGACTGGGTCCCCACCGACTGGGACACGGCCCTGAACCTTGCCGCCGATAACCTGGTCTGCATCTACCAGCGCGACGGCTCGGATGCGATGGCGGTCTACTGTTGCGCCAAAGCCACCAACGAGGACAACTACCTGCTCCAGAAGATGTACCGCGCCTTGTTCCGCACCAACAACGTAGACCATTGCACCCGTCTGTGCCACGCGGGGTCGGTGGTGGCGCTGCAACAGGCGGTTGGCTCTTCGGCTATGAGCAACACCGCCTCCCAGGTCTTGTTGAATGATGTCTTCATCGTGACGGGCTCGAACACCAGCGAGAATCATCCCATCATCGCCTTGCAGATGAAGGAGGCGGTCGAAAAGCACGGCGCAAAGATGATCGTGGTGGACCCGCGCCGCATCGACCTGGTGGACTTTGCCGAGTTGTGGCTTCCGCTCAAGCCGGGCACCAACGTGCCCGTCTTCTCGGCCATGGCGCATGTCATCGTCAAGGAGAATCTGGTCAACTGGGATTTCGTCAACGCGCGCACCGAGGGCTTCAACGAGTTCCTCGAATCGCTCGAAAAGTTCACGCCTGAGTTCGCGGAACAGGTCAGCGGCGTGCCCGCCGAAGATATCCGCCAGGCGGCGCGCATGTACGCCACGGCCAGGAACGCCGCCATCTACTGGGGCATGGGCATCTCGCAGCTCTCGCACGGCACCGCCTCCGCGCTGGCGCTGATCCACCTGGCTTTCCTCACAGGCCACGTGGGGCGCGACGGCACGGGCCTGAATCCCCTGCGCGGACAGAACAACGTGCAGGGCGCCAGCGACATGGGCGCCATGCCGTTCCATTATCCTGGTTATATGCGCGTCGATAATCCCGAGAACCGCGCCAAATGGGAGCGGGCCTGGAATATCGAGGAAGGCGGCCTGAGCCTCAAACTCGGCCTGACCACCACCGAGATCCTCAGCCATGCCCACGAGGGCGGCATCCGCGCGTTGTACATCATGGGCGAGAATCCGATGATGTCCGAGCCGAACCTGAACGTGACGCGCCATCACATGCAGCAATTGGAATTCCTCGTGGCGCAGGACATCTTCATCAACGAGTCTGGCGCGTTCGCGGATGTCTTCCTGCCCGCCACGCCCTTCGCCGAAAAGGACGGCACCTTCAGCAACACCGACCGCCGCGTCCAACGCGTCCGCGCCGCGCATCCCCCGCGCGGAGAGTCCCGCCCCGACTGGCAGATTCTGTGCGACCTGGCGCTGCGCATCGAAGCCCGCCTTGGCCGTCCCACCGCCAAATGGGACTACACCCACCCCGAGCAGATCCTGCGCGAGATGGCGGACGTCAACCCCGATTACGCGGGCATCACCTACGAGCGTATCGACCAGGTCGGGTTGATCTACCCCGTCCCCACACTGGACCATCCTGGCACGCCGACCCTCTTCACCGAATCCTTCCCGCGCGGGCGCGGCAAGTTCGTCCCGCTGGATTATGTCCCCGTCAAAGAGGAGCCCGACGACGAGTATCCATTCATCCTGACCACGGGCCGTTTGCTCGAACACTGGCATGGCGGCACGATGACGCGCCACTCGGCCCTCAACGAAGCCTACCCCGAGGCCCGCGTGGAGATTCATCCCGCCGACGCGGAGATTCACGGCATTCGAAACGGCGACCCGGTCAAGGTCCAGAGCAGGCGTGGCAAGGTGGTGCTGCGGGCTACGGTCACCGAGAAGACCACCGTCGGTGTGGTCTTCATCCCCTGGCACTTCCAGGAGGCCGCGGCCAACCTGCTCACCAATGACGCGCTCGACCCGCAGGCCAAGATCCCCGAGTTCAAAGCCTGCGCCGTGCAGGTTTTCCCCGCGCGGCTGGAGGACCTGCCCAATCCTGACGTACAGGTCTCGCGAGGCCGTTATTGAGAGAGGATAGTCTAAATTTACAGGTCACTCCGCGGCTGAACAAAATCCATCCACAGATGGATAAAATCAGTCCAGGGATGGATAAAACCCATCCACGGATGTACAAAACCAATCCTGAGACGGACAAAACCCATCCGCGGATGGATTAAATCTATCCATGGATGTACAAGACCCATCCACGGACGGACTTAATCCCGCCACAGATGACTTAAATA
>CAZGFR010000156.1:0-1345 GCA_964524485.1 uncultured Anaerolineaceae bacterium
ATCGACCACGCGGGCAACTTGCCCAACCTGGTCCGCCGCGGCTTCGACGGGCCGATCTACGTGACGAAGGCCACCGCCGACCTGGCGGATGTGATGCTGCAAGACTCGGGTCACATCCAGGAATCGGATGCCGAGTTCGTCAATAAGCGCCGCGCCGAACGCGGACAACCGCCCATTGAGCCGCTCTACACCGAAGCGGACGCCATCCGCGTGGCCGAACATTTCCGCGGCGTGGATTACGATGCGCCCTTCGAGCCTGTGCCCGGGGTGGTGGCGCGCTTCGTCGAAGCGGGACACATCCTCGGGTCTGCGGCGGTGTCGCTGGAGATCGAGGAGAAGGGCCGCAAGATCCGCTTGTGGTTCTCGGGCGACATCGGCCGCTTCAAACTGCCGCTGCTGCGCGACCCCGTCCTGCCGACCGCCGCCGATTACATGATCATGGAATGCACCTACGGCGACAAGCCGCACCGCGATCCGCTGGATGCCTTTGTGGAGTTCCAGGCTGTGGTCAAGCGCACGGTGGAACGCGGCGGCAAGGTCATCATCCCCGCCTTTGCGGTCGGCCGCACCCAGGAATTGGTCTTCCACCTGAACCAGATGATGACAGAGGGCGACGTGAAGCCTGTACCCGTCTACGTGGATAGCCCGCTGGCGGTCAAGGCCTCGCAGGTTTTCAAGAATCACACCGAGTGCTTCGACGCCGAGACCGCCCAGTTTGTGCGCGAGGCGCGCCATCCTGCGTTGGATTTCAAGATGCTGACTTACATCCAGTCGGTCGAGGAGTCCAAGAAGTTGAACGAGATCCGCGAGCCGATGATCATCATCTCGGCCTCGGGCATGGCGGAAACGGGACGCATCCTGCATCACCTGCGCAACAATATCGAGAATCCGCGCAACACGGTTTGCATCGTCTCCTGGCAATCGCCTGAGACGTTGGGCCGCCGTCTGGCCGACCGTGAGAAGCAGGTTCGCATCTTTGGCGAGCCCTATAACGTCAAGGCGGAGGTGGCCACCATCGGCGGCCTCTCGGGCCACGCTGGCCAGGACCTGCTCACGCAGTATGCGCTGGGAGTCAAAGGCCAGGTCAAGCAGGTTTTTCTGGTCCACGGCGAAGAGAAATCCGCAACGGCATTCCGCGCCAAACTCAAGGAGAATCAATTCGACCGAACCCATTATCCAGAGTTGCATGAAAGCGTGGAGATTTAAGGTATAATACGCGCCGCACTTGGGAAGGTGCCAGAGTGGTTGAATGGGACGGTCTCGAAAACCGTTGTGGGCCTTCGGTCCACCGAGGGTTCGAATCCCTCCCTTCCCGCCAAGAAGAGTCCGATTTATCGGGCTCTTT
>CAZGFR010000156.1:1445-4918 GCA_964524485.1 uncultured Anaerolineaceae bacterium
TTTTCCCCCGCGCGTCCTCATGGAGAGGATGGTATTCGAATCCCCCCTTCCCGCCAGAAAGAGCCTGATTCGCAGTCGGGCTCTTTTGTTTTGTATTATGAGTTCGTCTGTGGATTTTTGCAGGCTTTAAGAGACTCAGTGTAACTCATGCCTCAAATAGTCCCTTATATTTTTTGGTGGTAAGATTCGCCCGATGAAACTACACCTTGCCCTTGCCCAAATCAACACCAAACTCGGTGACGTGCAGGCCAATCTCGACAAGCATCTCAGCCTGATTGACGAAGCCAAAAAGCGGAAGACCGACCTGTTGATCTTCCCTGAACTCTCGTTGACGGGATATGTCTTGCAGGACCTGGTCTCTTTCGTAGCCCATCGCCCAACGGATGACGATCCCATTTTCAAACCGTTGCTCCAGGCCAGTCACGACCTGGATTTGGTGGTTGGCTTCGTGGACGAAGACTCTCGCCATCGCTTTTTTATTGCCTCCGCCTACCTCTCGGGCGGAAAGGTGCTCCACGTCCATCACAAGGTCTATCTGCCTACCTACGGCCTATTTGACGAGGGCCGCTTCTTCGCCTGGGGCGACTCGGTCCGCGCCTTCGACACGCGCTTCGGGCGCATGGGCATGCTCATCTGTGAGGATTTCTGGCATGCCTCGCCGCCTTATCTGCTCTGGCTGGACGGCGCCGACATCCTGCTGTTCTCGTCCGCGTCGCCTGGGCGCGGACTGGGCGACAATGAGAAGCTCGAATCCGCCCGTTGGGTGGAGCGCATCAACATGGCCTACGCCAGCATGTTCACCTGCTTTGTGGCGCACGCCAACCGCGTCGGCTACGAGGATGGGCTGCACTTTTGGGGCGGGGCGACCGTTTTCGATCCGAACGGCGAGGAATTGGTCCACGGTCCGTATAACGAGGAGGCCCTCACCTACGCCGAACTGGACTTGAATCAATTGCGCCGCACCCGTGCGCGTCTGCCTCTGTTGCGCGACGAGCGCACGGGCCTGGTGCGCAGCGAACTCGACAGGATTCTTTCCCGTGACTGACATCGACCTCACCATCAATACTGATCTGGCTTGCAGCATCCTGACGGGCTTTATCAAATCCGAGATCACACGCGTCGGTTTTTCCCGCGCCGTGGTGGGACTCTCGGGCGGCATCGACTCGGCCCTTTCCTGCGTCCTGGCGGCCCAGGCGCTTGGTCCCGAAAACGTGTTGGCTGTGCGCATGCCCTACAAAGCCTCCAGCCGCGACTCGCTCGACCACGCCCAATTATTGATCGACCAGCTTGGGGTCCAAAGCAAGACCATCGAGATCACCGACATGGTTGAGCCGCTCATCCGCCTCGACCCCGAAATGTCCAAGGTCCGCAAAGGTAACCTGATGGCGCGGGCCCGCATGATCGTGTTGTATGACCAGTCCGAGGCCTTCAAAGGACTCGTGGTCGGCACCAGCAACAAGACTGAGATTCTGCTCGGCTACAGCACCATGTTCGGCGACTCGGCTTCCGCGCTTAACCCGATCGGTGACCTGTACAAGACCCAGGTGCGGCAGCTTTCCCACGCCCTGAACGTCCCCGCGCCTATCGTCGACAAGCCGCCCTCCGCCGACCTGTGGGCGGGCCAGACCGACGAGAGCGAGTTGGGTTTCACCTACGAAGAAGTGGACAAGCTGCTCTACCTGCTGATCGACCAGCGCTACATGCCGCAAGAGGCGGTCGAGGCGGGCTTTGACGAGAAGTTCGTCAATCTCGTTGTGTCTCGTGTGCGCCGCTTCCAGTTCAAGCGTATGCTGCCGCCCATCGCCAAGATCAGCAACCGCACCATCGGGTACGATTTCCTCTATCTGCGAGATTGGGGCACCTGATTGCGCGTAGGTAATCCGATTGGCGATTAATTAACGACTGACATACGTCCACTTAACGAATTTGAAAAAAGTGACTTTTGGGTGTTGACTCGCCCCCTGAAACTGGCTATACTCATTGCCAATAAGGTAACCTGCTGATATGCGAATGTTTGGCAAAAACCCCGCTTTTGAAACGAAGGCACGCGGTATCACCGTGTGCCTTTTTGTTTACCTTCCTTCCCGAAAAGGAGAAACCCTACTATGGATTACGGACTGATCGGCAAGCTCGAAAAAGCCAAGCGCTACGCGGAAGACCGCCATCGCTTTCGCTTCAACAAATTCGATCTCACCTTCCATGGCGACAACAACGATCACCATGTTCAGTACGATAACGGTGCCTTCACCTGTGACTGCGAGTTTTTCCTGACCCACAAGCGCTGCGGCCATACCATGGCCCTTGAGATCCTGCTCAAGGATATGATCGGCGAATCCGTTCAGGCGTAACCGAAAATTGAATAACCGAACTGCCCCTGCAACGCGGGGGCAGTTCTCATTTAATCGCGCTTTTTCGAGTAGAATCCCGCCCATGTCCTCCAAATTGACTCGACGCGATTTCCTTAAGTTCGGCGGCTTGAGCATGGCCAGCCTGGCCTTCTCCCCGCTGACGCCCAGCCTTGGCGGCTTCGACGACAGCGACGTGGTGCGTGTCGCCACGGACTCTGTCAGCGTATACAGGGAACCGTCGGACAAGAGCATCATCACGGGCACCTGGTATCGCGATGACCTGGTCCACGTCTACGGGCAGGTGACCGCCGAGGAGCCGACCTACAACCCCGTCTGGTATCGCGTCTGGGGCGGATACATGCACCGCGCCCGTCTGCAGCGCGTCAAGATCCTCTACAACCTCCCGCTGGATTCAATCCCCGAGGGCGAACGCCGTCTGGTGGATGTCTCGGTCCCGTTCACTCAGCCGTACCGCTACACCAAGACCTACGGCTGGCAGGTGCTTAATCCCAGGCTGTACTACGGGTCCGTGCATTGGGTGGATCAGATCGTGGACGGTCCCGACGGCACGCCCTACTACCGCATTTTCGACGAGTTGACGGGGAATTATTTCGTCCCCGCCATTCATCTGCGGCCCATCCCGCACGAGGAGATCACGCCCATCTCCCCTGAACTATCCTGGGAGGACAAGCATATCGAGGTCAACCTGACCACTCAGGTGTTGACCGCCTACGAGAAGGGCAGCACCGTCTTCCAGACCAACATCTCCTCGGGCCTGCCCAATGCACGCCGCAACCCGAAGGAGATCTCCACCAAGACGCCTGATGGTAAATTCAATGTGCAGGAAAAGATGCCGTCCAAGCACATGGGCAACGGCAATTTGCTGGCCGACGCGGACGGTTACGAACTGCCCGGCGTCCCGTGGACTTGTTTCTTCACGGACGTGGGACATGCGTTCCATGGCACGTATTGGCACGAGAATTTTGGTTCGCCCATGAGCCACGGCTGCATCAACATGCGCACCGAGGAGGCCAAGTGGATCTTCCGCTGGGCCCTGCCTCCGCATTCCACGCAGGAACTGAACACCGAATATTATTTCCGTGGTTACGGAACGAGTGTCGAGAT
>CAZGFR010000157.1:0-1349 GCA_964524485.1 uncultured Anaerolineaceae bacterium
TTTGTAAATTCGGCGCATCGATTACGCAAAGCTTTTGTCTCAAATATTTACTTTTCATATCGGGCCATCTTGCCAAGGCAACATATTGTCCATCTATTTGCCATAGTACGTGCTCATCAAATATTCCATTGATCTTGATTGGGTCCTGATTTTCAAATAGCAGACTTACACGACCAAATAGCGGACCGCCCATTGCTAACTCATGCTCAATCTGAAAAACAATCACCGCTTGATTAATTGGCGAAAGGAAACGCCGAACGTTCTCGAACATGTCATGTTCTCCGTAACTATCTCTTGATCGGCAGCCGCATGGTGAAGACCGTGCCGCGCGGATTGTCGAGGCTGCTGCGGACGGTCAGGTCGCCGCCGTGCAGGGTGACGATGCGGTGGACCAGGGCCAGCCCGAGGCCGCTGCCTTCCACGCCGCGCGCGTTGGTGCCGCGATACAACTCCTCGAAGACCTTGCCCAGATCCTCGGGCAGGATGCCCATGCCCGAATCGGCCACTTCGATGACAATGGAGCGTCCCTCGACCCGCGCGCGCAGTTCCACCGATTCCTCGGCCGCCGTGAACTTGAGCGCGTTATCGAGCAGGTTGTACACGCCCAGGCCGAGCAGGTCGCGGTCCCCCGTCAGCGTGGGCATGGGCCAGGGCACGCGCGAGATGAGCAGTTCCACTTTGCGATGCTCGTAGGCAGGCACCAGGGCCACAGCCTCGACCATCTCATCGAGCAGCAGCGGGACGTCCACGGGCAGGCGTTCGAGCGGACGTTCCTCCAGGTCGGAGAGCTTGCGCAGGTCGGCCAGCAGGCGGCTGAGGCGCTCGGCGGCGCGCGAGGCATTCTCGGCGGCGCGTTCGCGCTCGTCCACCAGGCGGGCTTCGCGCAGGTTGACCAGGGCGGTGCGCAGCCCCGTCAGCGGATTCTTGATCTCATGGTCGAGGCGGCGGATGAACTGACGGCGGCTCTCCTGGTTCATCACGTCCACCTGGTCCATCCATTTCTCGGCTTCGCGCTGTTCGCGGACCGCGCCCAGCAGGGCCATGCCCACCAGCAGCGAAAGAAAGAAGCCGATCAGGAAGGCCACCATGCCGACGTCCATTTTGAAGACCAGCAGGGGCACGGGCGAGAAAAAGACCTGCGCGATGACGGAGGCCAGGAAACCAATGAAGACAGGGAGGAGGGCAATCCACCAGCCGCGGAGTTTCATGCGCTATTCCCCTCTTACATCCGCGATGAAACGATAGCCTTCGGCAGGGACGGTCTCGATGTAGCGCGGCTCGGCGGGGTCGTCTTCGAGCGCGCGGCGCAGCTCGGCCATGCGCGTGTCCACGGTGCGCGTGCCTGCGGG
>CAZGFR010000157.1:1449-4914 GCA_964524485.1 uncultured Anaerolineaceae bacterium
GGCGGGACCGCCGTGGCAGCCGACGGGCTGTAGATGATGGGGCCCGTCCACAGGGCGCGGTCGCCCACGGGCGAACCCGTGGCCAGGATGGTCAGGACGAACTTGACGTTCTGCCCGACCAGCGGGGTCAGGTCCACGTCGGCGTTGTAGACCTGGCCTTCATACTTTTCCACGAAGGCCCACAGGGTCTGGATGCTGCCGTTGCCAATCTGGTAATCGAGGCGGAAGACGACGTAGCAGTTGGTGGCGCCGTTCTCGCAGCCGATGGTGGCGCGGAAGCGGTCGCCCGCCTTGACGGTGTAGGGCGGGAAGAAGCCCTGGATGTAGCCGTTGTTGACGTTCTGCGGGACGGTCAGCAGGGCCGCGCGCGAGTCGGTGGTGCCGTTCTCGAGCTTGGGGGCGGTCTGCTTGATCATGAACCCGCGGGCGTCGCCCTCGGAGCCCGGGCAGGGCAGCTGGCCCGAGCCGCTGTACCAGACCGCCGCGCAGGCGTTGGCCGCGAAATCGAACGAGGAGCCCGCCACTGGGGTGGACGGGGTGACCGGCGTGTTCGGGACGGTGCCCGTGCCGGAGACCTTGATGTCGACCCACCAGGACTTGGTGCCGCCCGTGCCGATGCCGAAGGGCACGCCGCTGGCGTTCTTGAACTTCCAGTAGCCGCGGTAGCTGCCCGCGGTGGTCGGCGAGGTCAGGTTGATGGTGATGTCCACGGTCTGGCCGGGGGCCACGTTGGTGGGCATGGCGGCGGTATCGGGGCCGCCCATCTTCTCGCCGCTGTCGAACATGAGCGCGTAGCCCGTGGTCCAGGTGCAGGTGCCGATGTTCTTCAGGCGCCAGGTCTTGGTGAAGGCGATGCCGGGCGCGAAGGCGGTGCCGTCGGGCACGGTGACATCCGTGATGAACTGGGCGCGGTCACAGGCGGCAGGCGGGACGGTGGCGATCTTGGTGGGGGTCGGCGTGGGCGGCGTGCCCGTCACAGTCGGCGTGGCGGTGGGAGGCGTAATGACGCCTGAGCGGGCGATGATGGGGTTGCCCCACAGTCCGCGGTCGCCCGCGGGGGAGCCGTAGGCGAAGTTGTACAGGATGAACTTGACATCCTGCCCGGCCAGCGCGCTCAGGTCGAGGTTGACGTTGTAGGTCAGGCCCTCGTATTTTTCGCGGAAGGTCCAGAACGTGGTGATGGCGCCCGAACCGATCTGGTACAGCAGGCGGTACTCGACGTAACAGGTGGTGGCGCCGTATTCGCAGCCGATGGTGGCTTGGAAGCGGTCGCCCTTGTTCACACGGAAGGCGGGATAGATGCCCTGCACGAAGCCGTTGTTCAGGTTGTTGGGGCTGAACAGCAGGCCGGGCTGGGCCGAGGTCACCCCGCTCTCGAACTTGGGGTTATCCTTCCTGAGCACAAAGCCGTTGGCCGAGCCGTCGGTGCCGGGGAACGCAAGGGCGCCCGCGCCGCTGGTCCAGGTGGCCGAAGGCGCGTTGGCGGTGAAGTCATAGCCCGCGCCCGAGGTCGAGGTCACGTTGATCTCGGCCCAGAAGGCCTTGTTGGCGGTGGTGCCAATGCCGAAGATCACGTTCGAGGCATTGCGCAGTTTCCAGTAGCTGAGGTAATGCCCCGCCGAACTGGGCGCGGTCATGTCGAGGGACAGGTCCACAGTCTGGCCGGGGGCCACGTTGATCGGGAAGTTGACCGCGCTGGGCGCGCCGAACTTCTCGCCGCTGTCGAAGACCAGCGAATAGCTCGTGGTCCAGGTGCAGGAGCCGATGTTCTTCAAGCGCCAGGTCTTCTTGAAGGCCGTGCCGGGCGCGAAGCTGGTGCCGTCAGGCACGGTCACGTCGGCCACGAACTGGGCCCAGTCGCAGGTCGAGGCGGCGGCAGCGGGGGTGGGCATTCCCGCCGCGGGGACCAGCGACAACAACATCGCCATCAAAAGTACAAAAGAAAAAAGTTTCAACTTGGAACGCATAGGGATTCTCTCCTTCTACATACTACCTGCATTGTGACGGAATTACAGGTTAAAAAGTTCCAACATTTGACTATACGCCATGCCTAAGTATAACTTTTCTCTAACAAATGTTCAATATGTAGGGATAGCCAATTCTTACCAATTTTTCATATAATAAAGAAGATGCCCCGCACCATTCTGCACCTCGACCTGGATGCCTTTTTCTGCTCCGTGGAGGAGACCCGCGACCCCAGCCTGCGCGGAAAGCCTTTTGCCGTGGGCGGCAAGCCCGATGAACGCGGCGTGGTAGCCTCCTGTTCGTATGCCGCGCGGCAGTTCGGAGTGCGCTCGGCCATGCCCATGGCGCGCGCGGTGCGGCTGGTGCCCCACCTGATCATCGTCCCGTCGCGGCATCGCTTGTACGGCGAAGTCTCGGAACAGGTGATGAGCCGCCTGCGGACTCTGACCCCGCTGGTGGAGCAGATCTCCATCGACGAGGCCTTCCTCGACCTTTCGGACCTGCGCGACCAAGACCCGCGCCAGATCGCTCTGGACCTGCAGGCGGGCATCCGCGACGAGTTGGGATTGCCCTGCTCGGTGGGCATCGCGTCGAACAAACTGGTGGCCAAGATCGCCACCGAGGTCGGCAAGAAAGGCGCAAAGAAGGGGTCGCCGCCCTTCGGCCTGACCCTCGTCCCCGCGGGACAGGAGGCGGCCTTCCTCGCGCCGCTGCCCGCGAACATGCTGTGGGGCGTGGGACCGAAGACCGAGGCCAAGCTGGCGGAGTTGGGCATCCACACCATCGGCGACATCGCCGCCTGGCCCGAAGCGGACCTGGTCCGCCGCTTTGGGGAGAACGGCCGCGAGTTGGCGGCCCATGCGCGGGGACAGGACGAGCGCCCGATCGTGACCGAGCACGAGACCAAGTCCATCAGCCAGGAGACGACCTTCACGCGCGACGTCTCGGATGACAAGACCCTCGAACGGACCCTGCGCGAACTGGCGGCGGAGGTGGGCCGCTCGCTGCGCAGGAATGACCTGGCAGGCAGGACGGTCAAGATCAAGCTGCGCTGGCCCGATTTCACCACCCTGACGCGCCAGACCACCCTGCCCCAACCCACCGACAGCGACGAGGAGATCGTCAAGACTGCGTTGAAATTATTGCACGCCGTGCGCAAGCCGCGCCAGGCCGTGCGCCTGATCGGCGTAGGCGTCAGCGGATTGGGCGCGCCCGTCCGTCAGTTGGGATTATGGGACGCGGGCTCAGAGAAGGCGCGCAAACTGCAGGAGGTGGTGGACCAGTTGCAGGAGAAATACGGCAAGGGAGTCATCCATCGCGGGGAATCATAACGCAGATGGATTCCATCGGTGTACGCGAGAGCCCTTCGACAGGCTCAGGACATCACTTCGACCTGGGGAAGTTGGAAAAGCAGCGATAGAGGTTCGATAGAGGATCCGCGCCACGTGGACCGCCAACCCGACCACCGCGGTCCACTCCGCTCAACGCGAAAAATGGATA
>CAZGFR010000158.1:0-4852 GCA_964524485.1 uncultured Anaerolineaceae bacterium
TCTCTGGTGAATTTCCACATCCGCTTGACCGACAAGGTGCCCATGAAAAGAATCGTCGTTCTGTTGCTGTTGTTCATCACCCTCTTCTCCATCGTCCAGCCAGCCCATGCGGATGGGAATCTGCGCGTCTATTACGCAGGGGACGATGGCAGCGTGAAGACCGCTTTGGAACTCGCGAAATTCGAGCTGGTGACCGACCCATCACAGGCGGATGTGCTCGTGCTGAATGGGGACATCCCCGCCGACGAAACGATTCGATCCCGCGCCCAAAGCGGGGAGGCGGGACTGGTGCTGATCCTCAGCCCAAACTTAAGCGAGGCGCAGGTCGGCGGGCTGCTGGGGATTCCGCTCACGCTGACGCGTCGCGAGGACGCCGTCAGCCTCACGTCGCTTCCGCTGGATGACCCGCTGGTGACGGAGATCGTCTGGAACGGGGCGCCGCAGGTGCGCGAACGCTACGAGGTATCGACCCCGCTTTCGTCGGTGCAGCCGCTGGTCACGGACTACGAAAATGGCGGTTGGATTCTGTGGCAGGCGCGGCCCAACGAGTACGTGGTCAGCGCCTTCCTGGATGACGTCAACCCGCAGATCCAGGAGTGGGCGTATTACAACTATCTGATTTATCACCTCGTGGAGCGCGCCGCGGGTCGGACCCCGCTTCCGTTCGCGGAGTATCCCGCCTCGCCCGTTCCGCACGACGTGGAACGCAACATCCTGTTCGCGGTGATCGCGCTGATGATGGTGACGTCGTTCGGGGCCTTCTTCTGGGTGCGGCGCTATAGCCAGAGTCACCCCGAGGCGTTGGACCAGATCGTCTCGGACCGAACCAGCTTCGAGGTCCGCGAAGAATCGACGGGCTGGGAGCAGGTCGGCTTCCATCGTCCGCTCTCGGGCTTTTTGGTGGCGCTCTCCACGGGCGTGATCCTCTTCATCCCGCTCATCATTTATCAGAACGCCATCCTGCCTTCGTTCATCCTGCCTTCGGCGCAGGCGCTGGGAATTTGGGGCCGCGTGACGCAGTTCTTCAACCTGGCCTGGTTCTTCTTCGACATGGGCACGAGCGTGGCCTTCGTCAAGTACATGTCGCAGTATCGCGTGGACGAACCGCAGCGCGGCATCAAGTTCGGGCAGGTGTTCGTGTGGTGGCAGCTGCTTTCGGGCGCGATCCAGGTGGCGCTGGTGGTGGCGTTGGCGGCGACGATTGCGCCGCGTTCGGCCTATGCGCTGTATGCATGGAGCGTGGTGATTCACGCCTTCATTCAGATCCCAGGTTTCTACCGTGTATTCCTGTATGCGTTCTCGGGTTTCCAGCGCAACGATTACGCCCGCTACCTCGACGTGGGTCTGAATGTGTTGCTGCCGATGCTCGTCCAGCCGATCTTTGTGACCATCGCGTACGCGTGGGGCAGAGCCAACCCCGCCTTCGGCGGCGCGACGGGCGGGCTGCTCGGCATGGGTGTGGCCGCCTACGCCGCCGAGCTGATCACCTTCCTGCTCGGGTTGTGGCTGTATGGCCGCATCGGGTTCAATGCGCGGGTGCTGTTCCTGGCGCACTTCGACTGGGAGATCGTAAAGGACAGTTTCCGCTTCGGCGTGTTCGAGATGCTCGGTTCGGCGGCCTGGTCGTTCGGGCAGGCTGCCGAGGTGTGGATCACGCAGGCGCGGTTGATCAATTATGCCGAGATCTGGGGCAACTGGGGGCTGGCGCAGAATTTCGTGTTCGCCTTCAACGTGGTCAGCACCCTGACCGACGGGACGATGGCGTCCATTTCGGAAGCCATCTCGCACGGGCGAAAGATCCTCAGCCAGTATTACACGGTGATGATGTACAAGTGGGGCGGCATGATCTCGGCCTTTTTGGCGGCGGTGCTGCTGGCAGTAGGCCCGCGCTTCATCCTGGGCGCGTCGGGTGTGGAATTCTCGCGCGCAGCGGCCTATGCCGTGCCGCTGTTGATCTGGGGCGCGGTGCAATATCCCTCGTGGGTCGGCGACCAGGTGCAGCTCGGCTCGAACAAGCCCTACATCAAGTCGATGCTGGTGTTCGGAGAGCAGGTCATCCGCGTGGTGTTGGCGTGGATTCTGCTCGAACGGTACCAGGTGACGGCGCTGGTCATCGCCTATTTCGTCGGCCTGCTGACCAAGGATTTCGTGGCCTATTTCATCAACAATAAATATTGTTTCCCGCAAAAGTTCTACTTCTGGCAATCGATCGCGGCGCCGCTGCTGGCCGCGGGCATCCATTATCTGCTGATGGACCGTCTCTCCGCGCTGATCTGGCAGGGCGACCAGCTCACCAGCATCGTCCTCTTCTTCATTGGCATCCTGCCCAGCCTGGCCTTGTACATGTTCCTGTATGGACTGATGGGCGGCTGGGATGACGCCACCCTGGACGAGTTCCACGCCGCGGCTGGGATGACGGGTCCGCTGCGCGGCATCCTCGACTGGCTGATGGTCAGGCCGACCCGCCTGGGCTCGCGGTTGAGTCCGTTGAGCAATCGTTTCCCCATCTCGATCCGCCCCGCGGCGATGGAAGAGGCAAGGAGCCTGACGGAGGAGAAAGTTAAATTGTAGAAAAGTGGGAAATGGGTAATATGGAACAAAGCGCTCCGTTCACGTGAACGGAGCGCTTGCCTTGCTTAGAGCTTGATCCGAACAAACAGCCGATCCCTGGCCGTGGACGCGATGTCCCGCGGATTGGGCTGGCCGCCTTCCACGCGGATCTTCATCGGCCCAGCCGCCTGCGGGACATGCCGCAGGTATTCGACCATCCTGGCTTCCACCGAGGCTGCATCCAGGTCCACGTCCGCAAAACCCTGCACGGGCTTGCGCTTGAGCAGCAACTCCACCGCCGCGCCGCCCCGCAGATTCTTCCACCAGGTGCGGTCGCGGCTGGTGATGACCCACAGATAGCCGCCTTCCTCGTAATAGCCGACGGGCGTGGTATAGCTCCGCCCCGTCTTGCGGCCTGTGACGGTGATCAGCATCATGCCATTGCTCAACAACCCATGAAACGGCGAGCGCAGCACCCAGGCCATGAAATCATTTCCATTCATACACCAACTCCATACATTTGATCAGGGATGAGAAGCGCTGGGAATTCCTTCCGCAGCGCCAGACGCGCTTCGTAACACAGGTGACAGGCGTCGGCGTAGGCTTCGTCGTGCGGGACCTGGTATTCCTCGACCAGCGCGGCAGGGCCGCCTTCGAGCAACGGTCCGCAGATGGGATGTTCGTCGGCGCGATAGGAATCGCAGATCTGCTGGAGCGGGGTCTCGAACACGTTGCCGAGGACGATCCCCTGACAGATGTGGACGTACCCCAGCGGGTCGAGGTGGACCCGCCCAGGCTCCCGCAGGTCTTCGTTCGGACAGGAGTCGAACTCCCGCCACGGACGCCTGCCCGCCCTTTCGACGAGTTTCTCCGCCGCTCGTCCGCGGTACATGACCTCGTCCTGTTCATGCTCTGCGCCCTCGGGCGGACCAATGCTGATCATCCCCGTCGGGACGCCCAGCCACTTGGCTGCCACCAGCGCATTCTGCGGCTGCTCGCCCAGGCATTCCCCGCAGTGGAACACGTCGCTGCTGACGGTGAAATCGGCCAGGCGTCCCGCCATGGGTCTGAGCCATTCGGTCGCATCTGCCACGCTCGTGGCCCAATACGCATTCGACACGATGCCCACCGAGAAGCCCATGTCCGCCGCCAGGTGGACGCCGCGTACCAGGATCGGGTAGAACAGGAAGGGTTCACCGCCTTCGAAGTAGATCGACTCGACGCCCGCCGCCCTGGCTTGTTCCAGAACTTGTTTCACCTGCTCCAGCGACAGCGTCCCCGTCTGCCGCGGACTCCCCCACACGAAACAATGGTCACACTCGAAGGTGCACTGGTACGTCAACAGGATGTGAAGGCCAGTAAGTTTCATCATGCCTCCTTGGTCGATTCCAGTCTATTTCAAAAGGGAATCACCGTCACGGGCCGAAAATCACCTTTTTGTCATTGACATCGCGATGGGTCACTCACGCTATAATAGAAACAACCCTTCTCAAGGAGATTCCATGTCCACCGTCCATGCCTCCACCCACCCCCTGGTTGCCCACAAATTATCCCGCCTGCGCGACAAGAAGACCGAGCCCAAGAAATTCCGCGAACTGGTACGCGAGATCGCCAGCCTGCTGGCCTACGAGGCCACTGCCGACCTGCTGACCGTCCCACGTGAACTGGAGACGCCGCTGGCGAAAGTCGTCGGGGCGGAGTTAAAGGAAAAGATCGGCCTGGTGCCTGTGCTGCGCGCGGGGCTGGGCATGGTGGAAGGCTTCTGGGAACTGATGCCTGGCGCTGAGGTCTGGCACATCGGCCTGTACCGCGACGAGCACACCCTGCGCCCTGTCGAGTATTACAACAAGCTGCCGCTCGAACCGACCGTCTCGGTCTGCATCATCCTCGACCCGATGCTGGCCACGGGTGGGTCCGCCACCGCCACCGCCGAGGTGCTCAAGCGCTGGGGCGTGAAGAAGATCAAATTCGTCGGGCTGATCGGCGCGCCCGAGGGCATCCAGGCCATGCAGACCGCCCACCCCGACATCGACATCTACCTGGCCGCTGTCGACGATCACCTCAACGAGCGCGCCTACATCGTGCCTGGGCTGGGAGATGCGGGCGACCGTCAATTCGGGACGGGATAATTCATGGCCTACGACTCAAAACTTGCGGAGCGGATTCGGGCCGAGGTTCAGGGCCTGCCCATCGTCGAGAAGAAGATGTTCGGCGGGGTGGGTTACATGCTCAACGGCAACATGGCCTGTGGCATCCTCGGCGCGGACCTGATCGTGCGCGTTGGCCTGGATGACTACGCGCG
>CAZGFR010000159.1:0-4716 GCA_964524485.1 uncultured Anaerolineaceae bacterium
CAGCACCTGCTCGCCCGTGATGGTGTAGGGCGAACCGTCGGGGTTGGTGCGGCCGTCCAAGGCGGCGTATTTGATAACGGATTCAGGCCGGACGTCGAGGTAGACGTAGTTCGAGCCGTTCACGCCGCGTCCCTCGCGGATCTCGGTGTAGATGGCGCGGCTGACCACGTCGCGCGAGGCCAAATCCTTGACGGTCGGCGCGTACTTCGGCATGAAGCGCTCACCCTTGCCGTTGATCAGGATTCCGCCTTCGCCGCGCACGCCTTCGGTGATGAGGATGCCCAGCTTGTAGATGCCCGTCGGATGGAACTGGAAGAATTCCATGTCTTCGAGCGGCAGGCCGCGGCGCAGCAGGATGGCGGCGCCGTCACCTGTGTAGGCATAGGCGTTCGAGGTAACCTCGAAGATGCGGCCATGTCCGCCCGTGGCGAAGATGACGGCTTTGGCGTGGAAGGTGTGGACCTCACCGGTGGCCAGTTCCACGGCCACCACGCCGACGGTTTTGCCGCCCGCGCTGATAAAGTCCAGCACCTGGAACTCGTCGTAGAAGGTGACGTTGTTCTTGAGGCACTGCTGGTACAACGTTTGCAGGATCATGTGCCCCGTGCGGTCGGCGGCATGTGCCGCGCGGCGGACGGGCTTGCCGGTCACGTTGTTGGTGTGGCCGCCGAACGGGCGCTGGGAGATCTTGCCCTCGGGGGTGCGGTCGAAGGGCAGACCCATGTGCTCCAGCTCGAGCACGGCGTCGATGGCTTCGTTGGTCATGAACTCGATGGCGTCCTGGTCGCCCAGGTAATCCGAACCTTTGACCGTGTCGTAGGTGTGCCATTCGGGTTTGTCTTCTTCGTAATTTCCCAGCGCAGCGGAGATGCCGCCCTGGGCCGCGCCCGTGTGGGAACGCGTGGGATACAACTTGCTGATGACTGCCGTCTTTGCGCCGCGCGAGGCATACAGGCCTGCCATCAGGCCTGCGCCACCCGCGCCGACGACGACCACGTCGAATTGGTGAATGGTCATGGAATCTACCGTCCTATGAAGTCCAGATGATGTACAGTCCCATCAAGCTCATGGAGACCATCATAATGATGCTCAGCAGGCGCACGATCTTGCGTCCGCGCTCGCCGGTGATGTAATCGTCCGCGATCACCACCAGGCCGTGCACGCCGTGGGCCGTAGCCACCAGCAACAAGGCGCTGGCCACCAGTTTCCAGAAGGGCGTGGCGAAGGGGGCTGTATCCTCCAGCGCCGTGCTCTGGACGTGGGTCACGTTGGGCATGAAGCCCCAGCGCAGCACGTCGGCCAGGTTCATATTGTTGCGGGCGCCCATCACCAGCGCCCCGATGATCGCAAACAGGATCAGCGCATACATCCCCAGCGCAGACAGGCGCGTGAAGACCCACATGAGGCTTTCGAAGTTGGTCAGGCCGCGCCCGGCAATGGACAGGTTTCTCGATTTGGATGTCATGTTAACCTCCCGCCAATCCCGTGCGCAGGATGACGAAAGCCGCCAACGCGTAGATGGGCAGGAAGACCGCCCACTCGATCCAGATGGCTTCGCGCTGATAGGGAATCAGTTTGGGCCACAGGTCCAGGATCGTGATGCGCAAGCCGTTGATGGCGTGGAACAACACGAAGAAAAATACGAAGATCTGGAAGACCCAGTTTTCATAGATTTTGTTGGCAAACTGACCGATATCCCCCCCGAAAAATGACGACAGGATGTGGATCGTGACAAATGTCGCCATCCCCAGCCCGCCGATGCGGTGCAGTACGAACACCAGCATCGGCCCTCCGCCTTTGTACCGCAAGCCGGTACCCAGGCTGACGTTCCTCTTCAGGCCCATTGCGGCCTCCTTTGTGGATATGAGTTTGAGAGATTGTCAATTATCGCTGTGGAATTTGTATGACAAAAGTGACAATACTCATGGAATATTCGTTTCAGATTTCCTTCAATAAAGATGGGATAGACCCTTATAATCCACAATCACAAGAACGTGGCCTATTCTAACCGAATTGGCAACCGGTTGCGAGGAATGTCCGCCAAATTCCCGCGCAAATCGGAAGCAACGGAGGTGTCATGTCTGGTTCTTTTAGCCGACGGGACTTCATCAAGGCCGCCACAGCGCTTATCGGAGGGGTGATCGGCGCCGCATTGGGCGTTCCCGCCATTGGGTATCTGGTCGATCCCGCCCTGCGCGCCAGCGCCAAAGAGGGCTGGGTGCCGATCCTCAAATTGGAGGATGTCCCGGTCGGGAAACTCATCCCCTTCTCCTTCACCCGCGTCCAGGTCAATGGCTGGGAGCGCACGTCCACCACGTTTGGCGGATACGTGCTGCGCAAGTCCGAAGACCCCAAGGATATGCTCGTCCTGAACAGCCGCTGCACCCACCTGGGCTGCACCGTCAACTGGAAGGAAGAGGCTCAGGCCTTCATCTGTCCCTGCCACGACGCGAAGTTCAGCAAGGAAGGCGAAGTGCTGGGCGGCCCGCCGCCCCGTCCGTTGGACCGCTTCGAGGAATTCCGCGTCAACGAAGCCGGCGTCATCGAACTCTTCTTCAAGGCAGGTTAGGATGTGGAGAAAAGCTTATGACTGGATCGAGGAACGCCTCGGCCTGAAAGCCATGTACGATAACCTGCTCGACCGCCCCGAACCGAAGGGCAACTGGTGGAACACCCTGGGTTCAGCCAGCCTGTTCCTGTTCGTCATTCAGGGATTGACGGGGATATTCCTGACGGTGTACTACACGCCCTCGCCCGATCACGCCTACGACTCAATTCAATACATCATGAACGGGGTCGCCTTCGGCTGGCTCATCCGCGGCATCCATCACTGGGGCGCGTCGCTGATGATCATCATCGTCTTCGTGCACATGCTGCGTGTCTTCGTGACGGCCTCCTTCAAGTATCCGCGCGAGCTGACCTGGCTGATCGGCATCGGTTTGTTGCTGCTGACCCTGGGCATGGGCTTCACGGGTTATCTGCTGCCCTGGAATCAGATGGCCTATTGGGCCACCACGGTTGGCACGCAGATCGCAGGGACGGTGCCCTTCCTGGGCGAGTTCATCCTCAAAGCCCTGCGCGGCGGACCCGACCTGAGCGCCCTCACGCTCCAGCGCTTCTTCGCCGCCCACATCTGGATGCTCCCCGCCGGGCTGGCGGGGCTGATCGGCGTGCACCTGTACCTCATCATCAAGCACGGCGAGTCGCATTATCCCTCGCGGGACGAGTAGTCGAGCGGAGTCCCCATGAACGACGAAACCAAAAAACAGATCAACCAACGCTACGAACGCGAACTCCAGCGCGGCGAACGCTTCTGGCCCGACAGCATCTTCAAGGATGTGATCGTCTCGCTGGCCATTTTTATCGTGCTGGTGCTGCTGGCCACCTTTATCGGCGTGGAGAATTCTCCAAAAGCCGACCCGAGCGACACCGCCTACATCCCGCGCCCTGAGTGGTATTTCCTGTTCCTCTTCAAGTTCCTAGCCCTGTACGGCCAGATTCCGTTGTTGGGCAAGGTCGAGTGGCTGGCCACAGTGCTGGTCCCCGCCATCGGCATCGGCCTGCTGGCCCTGCTGCCCT
Organism: uncultured Anaerolineaceae bacterium; assembly: GCA_964524485.1. Classification (GTDB taxonomy): domain Bacteria; phylum Chloroflexota; class Anaerolineae; order Anaerolineales; family Villigracilaceae; genus JACPVF01. Next base: position 3,580 of record CAZGFR010000159.1, read on the forward strand.
TCATCGACAAATCCCCCTGGCGCCACTACACCCGCCGCATGTTGCCGCTGACCGTCATGGGCATCATCGTCTTCGACATCATCCTGCTGACCCTGGTGGCCGATATCCCCACCGTTACCGAGACCGACTCGAAACTGCCCGGCATCCTGCAGGCGATCATGGGACTCGCCATCCCCGGGCTGGCGCTGGCCGCTTTATTCTATCTGGCCTACAAACGCGGGGACGAGAACCCCGTCGGCCCCATGCTCTGGATCTCGGGCCTGGCCGCCGTTTCGATGGTGGTCTTTGCCGTTTTAGCCCTCCCGTTTGCCCCCGCCGCCCAGGAGAAGGAAGCCGTCGCCAACACCCTGATCGAGCAGATCAGCGCGGGCCAGGACCTGTATTCGGTCCACTGCGTGGAATGTCACGGCGACGACGGCAAAGTGGAGAAGATCGAAGGCGTAAAAGGGTTGGAAGGCAAGGAGATCAGCCCCATCAACAGCCACGACGTGCTCTACACGCTCAACGACGCCGCCATCGCCGAGATCATCAACTATGGCCGTCCCGATGCGGGCATGAATCCCTTCGGCAAGGCCTATAACCCCGAAGGGTTGACCAAAAGCGAGATCGACTACATCGTCACCTTCATGCGCTATAACTGGGACGACCGATTCGACAAACCTGTCATGAAGCCGCTCTTCCCGGCGCTGGCCGACGGCGAAGTCCCCTCGTATGACGTGCACATCGCGCCCATCGTCAAACGCTACTGCATCTCCTGTCACCGCGCGGGCAAGGACAACAATAACTTCCTGATGACCAGCTATCAGGAGATCCTCACCACCGGCGACCAGGCGGACAAGAACCTGGTCAAAGGCGACATGAACTCCTATCTGCTGCAGGTCATCCAGGGACAGGCCATCCTGGACGAGAAGGGCGAAGAGCTTATCGGCGTCATGCCGCCCAAAGGACATCTGCCCGCGAATGTGATCGACGTCTGGATCCGCTGGATCATGAACGGCATGCCGCAAACTGCCGAGGAGGCCGCCGCGTTGTACGTCCCCCCGACGCCCGTGCCCACACCCACACCAGTTCCATGATCACCGTTTGAAACGACACAGCCGGGACACATGTCCCGGCTGTGTTTTTTACAAGTACAAT
>CAZGFR010000160.1:0-2274 GCA_964524485.1 uncultured Anaerolineaceae bacterium
TTCCCACCACCCCATCAACTCGGACAGGGCCAGGCTGGGGGTGGCATCGCCCTGGCGGCCTGAATTCCAGGTGACGATCAGGTCGCGTTTGGCGCGGGTCAGGCCCACGTACAGCAGGCGCAGGCGTTCCTTGACGTAGCCCAGGCGCGATTCCTGGGTGGCCGCGCCCTCCTCGTACCAGTCGAATTCGCCGTTCGACTCGAGCGCGGTCAACTGGGCCAGGGCTTCGGCTTCCAGGTTCAGCCCGCCGCGCACGAACCACTTCTCCGAGATGAAGCGGTCGCCGGGCAGGTTCGCGGGGAAATCGTAGTTGTTGACCGACAAGATGTACACGCGGTCCCATTCGAGGCCCTTGGCCTTGTGCAGGGTGGTCACGGCCACCTTGCCGCGATGCCGCTCGGGGTCGAAGCCCGAGTCGTCGGACGAGAAACCGATGAAGCGGCGTTCGTTCTTGGCGATGACGGCCAGTTCCGAGGTCAGCTCGGGCAGGCGCCAGTCGCCGTGGTCCGCGGCAGCCTTGCGCAGCACCAGCGCCAGCTTGTGCGCCAGCGCCAGGTCCGAGGCGTCGCTGAAGATGTCCTGCGCCAGGGTCAGGATCAACTGGTCGATGGGCAGCGTGACCGCGTTCAGCCAGCGCCCCACGTTGACGCGGAAGTCGGCCAGCTCTTGCAGCACCTGCCCCGACTCGGACTCGCTCAACAGCGCCAACCAATCCACATTCACCCCCGACCCTCTCCCTGAGGGGGTGGCAGGCGCGACGAAGGTCTCCACCTCGCTGATGCGGCGGATGACGTCGATGGTAGCCTTGACCAACTCCATCTTCTCGGCGTCCGAGCGCCAGTCCCGCCGCCAGACCTCGTAGGCCTTGGCCAGCTTGCGCGCCGACTGCGGGTCCGCGAGGTAGGAGAGCAGGTAGTTCAGCGATCCTGCCGCCGCGCGCGTGTTGGACGTGGACGAGATCAGCTCGATGGTCTCGACCCCGCGTTTCTTGAGCGCCTCGATGACCTCGATGCCGCGGTTGTTGCGCGGCACCAGCACGGCGATGGTCGGCTTCTGCTCGTCGGGCAGGTCGGCCAGCGAGTCGACGTAGCCCTTGACCGACCTGGCCACGGCTTCGAGTTCCTCTTCGGGCGTGAACTTCTTGTCGATGAAGCGCACCGCCTCGGGCTGGTCGGGCGGATTGACGGGCTGGTAGCCCTCGGGCACGGGCTGGATGTGCGGCAGCGAGAGCGCCGTCCGCGCGAGGGGCTCGGGATGCGACTGCATGACCCAGTCGATCAGGTGGTTGGCCAGGGCGATGACCGACGGCTGAGAGCGGCCCGACTCGGGCATGTCCGCATTCGGGTTGGTGCGGATGAAGTCGCGCAGCAGGTCAGGGTCGGCGGTGGTGAAGGTCTCGAAGATGGCCTGGTTCGGGTCGCCGACGCGCACCCAGTTTCCGACCCCCCTCCCGCCCCCAGAGGACAAGGGGGGCGTGGCGCCAGACAGCAGTCCCAGAATCCGCTGTTGAGAGAGGCTCGAGTCCTGGGCCTCGTCTTCCAGAATGTAGGGGTAGCGGAAGCGCAGCCGTTCGAGGAATTCCTCGTCGTGTTCGAGCAGGGTCAGCGCCAGGCGGATCAGGTCGTCGAAGTCGACCGCGCCGCGATAGGCCAGCGCGCGCTGATAGTCGGCGTAGATGCTCCAGCCGAGTTCGGCCAGCGGCAGCGGGGCGGGGGAGGCATCCAGCAGGGAACGCAGTTGCTCGGGCGTGAGCAGTCGGTCCTTGGCCGAGCGGATGAAGGCGTTTGCCAGCGCGTCGACCATGTCGGGCAGTTGCTGGCGGCGGACCCACTCACGGCGCGATTCATCCAGCGCGGGATCGAGGTACTCGTCCAGCGTGTGTGAGGCCAGCCAGGCGTTGACCGCCTCGCGGCGGATGAAGCCCGCTTCACGCTCGTCGATGATGCTGAACTGGGTTTCGAGTCCCACGCTGGCGGGTTTCTCACGCACCAGGTCGTGCGCCAGCCCGTGCAAGGTGCGGACGCGATACTTGTACAAGGCCTGCAGCGGATTCTCGAAGAAGCGGCGGATGCGCGCCTCGAAGTTGTCCACCGCCGAGTTGACCAGCGTGACGATCAGCACTTCCTGCCCGTCCTGCAGGCCGCCCTCCGCGATGATCTGCGCCGCCAGCGCCGAGAGGATGTGCGTCTTGCCCGCGCCTGGCACGGCGGCAATGCCGAGCAGTCCGCCGCGGTAACGGAGGATGTTCTGTTGGGAGGGGCGGGGGAGGAAATT
>CAZGFR010000160.1:2374-4682 GCA_964524485.1 uncultured Anaerolineaceae bacterium
GCGCAGGTGGTCCCGCAGCCGCCCGGGCAGGCGGTGCCCGAGCAGGTGTACGCCTCGTTCGTGCCGATGGCGCACAGCGGCGGTGTGCAGATCGCGACGGGCGTGGCGCAGATGAATCCGCAGCCGCCGATACAATTTCCCTGATCGCAGATCAACGCCTCATACGGACCGCAGGCGGGCTGGGTGCAGACGATTTGCGGCGTCGCGGTGGCGATGACAGCCAAGCTGACGTCCACCACGGGGTTGGGCGTGCGGACGATGTTGATGTACACGGTCTGGTCGATGTAGCCTGGGGCCTCCACCTTCAACTCGAAGTAGTCGCTGTCCACGAAGTACACGTTGGGGAAGATGTACCTGCCGTCCACGCCTGTCAGGATGCTGGCGTTGCACGGCGCGGTGGACGTGACCGAGAAATGCCGACAGGTGATCTTCGCGCCGACGATGGGCAGGTGCGTGATCGAATCCGTGACCTTGCCCTGAATGGTTCCCCAGCCCAGGTCACCGTTGGGGGTGGCGGTCGGGCGGGGGAGGTCGGTGGCGACGGCGGTCATCTGCGCGTTGATGAAATCGGACATGCCCTGAGACAGGGTGGGGGTGGCGATGGGGCCTGGCAGGGCGCTGCAGGATGTCACCGATAAAGCCAGCGCCAGCATCGCCAGCAGAAAAGCGGACCGTTGAATTGTTTTCATGGAAACCTCCGAATCCAGGCGGGGCGGATCCGTCCCGCCTGAGCCTCAGTGGACGGGGGAGTCAGGCCTCGTCTCCAGCCATTGGCGGATGAGCAGATACGCGACCATGCCCGTGTTGAGCAGGATGGCGGTCAGCAGGAAGAATTGATTCTGCTGGTCGGTCATCCTGAACAGGAAGAGCGCATACACCAGGCTGGAAATGACCTGATATCCCAGGGCCACATACCAGTAAGACGGCGCAAAGAAAGCCAGCACGTACGAGAGATTGTCCGCGGGGTAAAAATAGCGGTCGTGCATGCGGGGCAGCAGGAAGGGTGTCAGGGCGGCGGACACGAGCGCGGTGAGCAGGACCAGCCGCAGGGTCAGCGCGAAGCGACGGCGGGCATAGACCAGGATCCAGCCGCCGAGGACGGCCGCCGTCAGCGCCAGCCCGCCGTAGTAGATCGGCTGCCTCCAGGTCGGGTGTCCCACCGCAAACGAGTACAGGTTGGGCGCGTGCATGGACACCTGTTGAAATTCGCCCGATTGCGAGAGGTAGATGGTCAGCGCTTCCATGAACGGACGCCCCGCCCAGACGGCGGGCAGGATGCTGACCACGAACACCAGCGGCGGGATGAGCAAGGTCAGCCAGGGAATGCGCTTCTTCAAGAACAGCACGGCCAGGAAGGGGAATAGGAAGATCGCCTGGGCCTTGATCGAGAGCGACAGTCCCAGCATGAGCATGGCGGGCGCGGGACGCTCCGTCAGCAGGAAGTAGACGCACAGGAGCAGGAAACTCGTGTAGAGCGAGTCGATCTGGCCCCAGTATGCGCTGTTGAGCAGGACCGTGGGCAGCAGCAGGAATCCCGCCGCCGCCAGCCAGGGAGCCTGGCCCTGCGGGAATTTCAGCCGCACCAGTTTGAAGACCGCGAACGCGCTCAGCGCGTCGAAGAGGACGGGGATCAACTTGATGGCCGTCAGCGGCGGGAGAACGCCCCTGACCAATGTGGCCAGCCACAGCAGGTACAGATAGGGCGGCGTGTACACCGAGAAATCGTCAGCCAGGGCCGCAAAGCCGCGCACCTCGATCTGGCTGTACCAGTTCAGGTAGCCGCGCGTGTCGATGTTCTGGTTGGGGAAACTGGCGAGGCGCAGGCCGATGGCCAGCGCGAACATCAGCGCGATCAAGGCAGGGACGAGTACTTTTTTCCGCATGGTTAGGAGGCCTGCTCCTGCAAGACTTTCTGGAAGGCGCGCAGCAACTCGCCGCGTTGTTCGAATCCGCTTTCGCCGAGTTCGGCCAGCCCGAGGTAGACCCGCTCCCGGCAGCGCCTCAGCAGGCCGCCGATCAGCCGCGACATGGATCCCTGCGAGGCGTTGACCTCGTCAGCGTCGGTCCAGGCCTGGCCGAAGGGCCAGGTGCGCGCCAGCACGTAGGGATGTGTCAACGGCTGGGCCAGGCGCTCGTACCAGCCGCTCGAGCCAGGGTCCAGCCAGAATTGCACGGCGGCGGGACGGTTCATCAGCAGGAAGGTGTGGGCGGGCGCCACCAGCACCGCGTCGGTGGTCTGCTGTTTCCAGGCTTCCACGTACGAGGCGGCGATCACGCCATCCTGCAGCATGGCGATGTATTCTTTTCC
>CAZGFR010000161.1:0-4501 GCA_964524485.1 uncultured Anaerolineaceae bacterium
GCCGCCACGTGCCCGTAATAGGGTGTGCCGGGGATGATGATCCTGGGCGGCGATGCGGGCGGCACAGAAGTCTTTCTTGTTGAGCGTGTTCTATGGAACGCTGGCCCCCGCGTGGGGCGCGGAGTGGTGGAAGTCCTGCGTTTCTTCCAGGTCATGCGCAGGCGGTTGGCCAACCTACGGACCGGATCCTGCTCGGACCTCCCAGCCTGTGCAAACGGTCCATGTGGAAGCCGCGCCATGATCCGCCTGATCAGGTCTTCGATCTCCTGGTTCTTTTCGGCGTCGCCGTTGGCGGCATTCTTCTCCAGCAATTCCTCGAGCAGGGAACGGGCCTTCTCCAGGTGGATATGGCAGGAGATCTCATCGCCGCGGCTAAGGTGTAGCAAGCCGCGCATCCAATGCACGATGGCCTGGTTGCGCAAATCGTTCCCGCTCTCGAAACCGCGCGCGGCGCTCCAGTTGTGTTGCAGAGCCAGTGCATGCTGCTCCTCGCGGATTTGCGCCAACAGGGCGCGGCAGTGCGCCAGGAACGCGTCGAGGAAGGGCTCGGGCGGCCGCTTTTCCCGCTTCAATTCGTTGAGCATGGAACTCAGGTCCGAGGCCGTGGCGTGGATCTGTTCTTCATCATCCAGCTTCAACTGGTGTACCGCACATCGCAGGTCCTCGATCAATTTTGCAGAGCGGGACGGCTTGAAGAATTGAAATGCCTCTGCGAGATCCCGAACAGGCACCCGCCCTCCGCGCATGGTCAATACACCCAGCATAGCGCTGTCACTCCCGCGAATGGCCTCCAGGTGATCCTGGTATTTCCTGTCGTACATCCCCTGTCGTTTATCTTCCTTCTCGAGATCGGTGAGCACCTCGACCGCCTCTTCGATCTGCTCCTTCGCGCTGGGTGGGTCTCCCTGCTTGTAGTACAACATCCCGCGGAACCAGCGGCTGAAGGCGTACTGCAGGTCCTTGCCCTGGCTGTTGAAATGATGCGCCGAAAGCTCGGCCATCAACAGGGCGTTTTCGAGATCGGCGGAGTGATAGTGCATCAAAGCCAGGATGATGTAATAGTAGGGGGTCTTCCTGGAGTGGCGGTCGGCATCCAGTTGGGCCTGCAGGTCGAGGATCAGGCTGTGACAAGTGGAGCGGTCCAGGTATGTGGTCAGCACGCGCTTGAACAGCGCCCGCACCTCCCGTTCCTGGACCTCGGAAGAGGCCAGCCGATTAAGGGGTTGAGCCAGTTCTGGTAGTGTCATCGGGTTTGCCTAGGGTCCTTGGGTTTCTGTCGAGGAAGGTCTGCAACTGTTCAAGCGTGTCAAGGGTTTCCTTGGCCAGGTAGGCGCGGATCAGGGGGTCCTTGAGGCTTTCGTCCAGAATGCTGGAGAGTGAGAGCAGCACTGGCTCGGTGAACTTGCCATCCTGGTTGTTATGTTCCAAACCTTCGGCGATGGCCAGGATCAACTCATATTGCGCCTCGGCGCGTGCCTCCTCGCGGGTGCGGATGTCGAAGGCCTTCACTTTGCCGTCGATGATGGTGGAGATGCCCTGCCGCTCTGCCTTCCACAACTCCTTTTGGTGCTCCTCCACCGTCTTGGGAATGTCGATCTTGAGGATCTGGAAGTCGGTGATGTACACGCCGAAGCCATTGGTGATGTGATTCAGCTTCTCGTAGATCTCGTGGACCGCCTGAGGCGAGAGGATCTGTCCGCTATGACGGCTGGCAATGAACAGGTCGTCGAGCACGCGGCTGCCGATGTAGCCAGGCACCACGCCCGTCACCTGTCCCCAGGCTGCGTCCACCCAGTCATACTCCTTGGGATCGCCCTCCTCGCGCTTGGGCCAGCGCACGGCATACCGCTCGACGGCCTTCTTTACCGCAAGCGGGTCGAAGGGATACACCAGATTAGACTCGGGGTCCTTCAGCGTGGGATCCCCGATGCGGCACTCCATCCGCGCCTCTAGTTCGATCTTGATCCCGTCCTTGGTCCAGGCTCCAAGCCTGTCCTTTTTCACCTGAGGCCGCAGGTCCACCACATATTTGATGATCTCGTACCATTCGAGCACGGAGACCCTGTCCCCGGGGCCGACCACGCGCGAGAAGCGGTTGCCGCGCTCCAGGTACAAGGCAAAGCCGTCGAAGACAATCAACTGGGCGGGCCCGCCCATATGACGCGTCATCCAGGCGGGCCATTCGTCCTCCCTGGCGATCTTTCCGTCGCGGATGAGGATGTAATCGAAGGGCGCGAACATGCTCAACGGCGGGGGCAGTTTCCCTTTGCCGTACAGCCGATGGTTGATGATCTTCGATGCCGATTCCGTGATGTGCCCGGGCGCCTGGTAGAAGTCCTCGAAGAAATGCATGGCTGCGGTCATGGCGGGTTGGTAAGCCACCACGAGGAAAATCACCAGCACGAAGATGAACAGGACCAGCCCGAATGCCAGTTTGAACTCCCATGGGTAAACGGACGCGGCGATCAGGCTCAACAAGTTCCAGCGCAGCAGGAGGAAGCCCAGCACGCTCAGGAAGCTGAACATCAATACCACGCCCAGCAGCGCGGAATGGCGGCTCGAGTCGCGGAACGCCTCATCCTTGGTGTAAGCGGTCTGCCATTCAGCGGGGTTGGTGGTCGGCTGGATGGGCATGTTACTCCTCCGAGTCCGGGAAGAACTGGGACTGCCATTCCTTGAAGGTGTTGTCCAGGTCGGTGATGGCCTTCCCTTCGGGCTGTTTGTGCAAATGATCCTGTAGGGCGCTCAGGAAGCGGGTGGCGATCACATAGCGCGGCAATTGTGGATGCATCTCCTGGGTCTTGTGAAGGCCGTCGGCGATGGACTTCAGCAGGCGCGCCTCGGCGAAGGCTCGCGCCTCCAGTTGAGCGCGCTCGGCCTCGGCTTCGGCCTCTGAGAGGATTTCCTGCCGCTTGCGTTCCCACTCCGAGCCCCAGGTGACCAACTGCTGCTGCGAGATCCCGTCCACCTTGGTTTCCTCGCCGCGGTCGTCGAAGTGGAAGTTGACCACCCGCCCGACTACCAGCAGGATGCCCGCCGCCCGCAGGGTCAGCGCGGCGCCTTCGCGAATCTCCTGTGCCACGAGGTCCATGGCATTGGCGAAGCGGGTGTCCTCGGCAGGACGCCAGAGTTCGTCCAGATTCTTCTGTGAAATGACCTTGCGGGCCTGATCCTCGATCACGTTGACCGCCCACTGGTCCCAGTAAATGACGGTGTTCCCGTCCCCGGCCTTGGTCCCGGTCATGGACATGGCAGCCTGCACCCGCTGCGGCGAATAGGGGAAACTGCCTGCCGTGTACGAGGGACGGTCCGCGCCGCGCAGGATGGGATTCATCCGCCGCAGGGTGTTGTACAAGTCTTGCTCCCAGGGGTCGGGGTCGAGGCGGAAGGCGGTGAAGACGACCGCCTTGAAGGGGATGCCGTCCTTGCTGATGACGTCGATCTCATGCGAACGCAGTTGCAGGCGCAGGTCGAAGATCTGGTCGGGACGTTCCATCTTGCCCGTGAACACCAGGCCGGGCCCGGCTACCCGCGAGAACTTCAGCCCGGTGCCCAAAGCCGTCACCTGGTGGGCGGGGGTCCATACCAGGCCCGGGCGCCATTTGAGTCCTTCGATGATGGGTACCGGGAAATCGCGAAAATCCCAGGTGAAGTCGCCGGGGATGCGCGTCTCGGGCGCCTGCCAGGCGTGATCACCGGCCACGATCATCGGCGACTGGATGCCCCATGCATACGAAGCCAGCGCGTTGAAGCGCATCCGCTTTTCGAAGTGGTCCTCGGGATTTGCAGTGGGCAGCAGGATGACCGCCACACTGTACAGCGTCACGTAATAGGAGAGCAGGATGGGCGCGGAAAGGAAGAGCAGTCCCAGCCAATTGTCGAGCCAATATCCCCCGAGGACCACGGCGATGTGGAAAAGCGACGAGTACAACCAGCGGCGTCCCCCGTGATCATGCCCCAAGAGGTAGGCGAAAAATAATAAAATTCCACCCGCCAGGAACCAACGGTAGAATGTCGGGTCTTTTATCCAGTTGATTTTGGCAAATTGACGCAGGAGTTCGGGGGCGGTCCACAGCGCCGCGATAATCAGTACCACCACCCCCAGGATCAAAGTCTGTTGCAGCGTGTCGAGCAGGTCGGGCTGGTTGTGATTCTTTCTGGCGGTCTGGAATTTCCTGGCCGTATCCCGCACCACGAACACAAGCGGATACCCCAGGATGGCCGCAAGGCCCCCGAACAGGAACAACAAGTCGAGGACGTAATTTACACTGTCCATGTACTGGCGGTTTCCATGACGACCCTGAAAAGATGCGACCCGGCCCGAAAGGGATAAAATCAGTATATACTGGCGAAAACAGCCTTGTCAAGCATTTCCATGGGTGACAAATGTCTATTTCTGTCGAATTCCACTGCCATACCATCGCTTCGAAAGATTCGCTAACCCGTCCCGCGGATTTGATCGCGGCGGCGCGCCGCAAGGGATTGGACCGCGTGATCGTGA
>CAZGFR010000162.1:0-4457 GCA_964524485.1 uncultured Anaerolineaceae bacterium
TCCACCTCACTTTACATTACTCAAACTCGATCTCGATCTCCTCGGCTTCCTTCCATTCGCCGCGCCGCTCGAATTGGATGTCGCCGAACAGGCCGTCCTGGTGCGCCTCCACGTGGTAGCGCTTGACCAACTCAAGCAGGGCCAGGAAGGTGACCACGATCTCCACGCGGGTGGCCTTGTCGCCGATCAGGCCGCGGAAACTGGCGCGTTCCATTTCCTTGAGCGTCCTGGTGATGAGCTCGATTTTTTCGCGGATGGTCACGCGCGGCGCCGAGATGACCGTCCCCAGCGACTTCTTTTCCTTCTCACGGCCAAAAGCCCGTTCGGCAGCGGACAGCAGGTCGCCCAGGGTCAGGTTCGAGAGGTCCAGTTTGGCCTCCACCTTGGGGGGCGGAGCCACGCGCAGGTGAGTCCGCAGATTCGCCGCCTGACGTTCCAGCAGCCAGCCCGCGATCTCCTTGTAGCGTTTGTACAGCTTGAGCTGCTCGACCAGCGACGTGCCTGGGTCCTCTTCGCCCACCTCACGCTCGGGCGGACGCGGCAGCAGCGCCTCCGACTTGATCTGCACCAGTTTGGCGGCGATCACCAGAAAGGCGGAGATCTCGTCGGGTTGGGCCTCGGCCATGCTGTGGATGTATTGCAAGTACTGGTCGGTCACCGCCGCCAGAGAGATCGAGGTGATGTCCAGTTCTGCGCGTTCGATCAGGCTGAGCAGCAGGTCCAGCGGCCCCTCGTAGATGGGGGTCTGCACCTTGTATCCGCTGACCTGCTGGCCGAGAATATTTTCCATAGGGCGCGAATTATATCACTCCGCCCTTCGACTTCGCCACGCCCCGCTCAGGGCGGTATAATCTCGGCATGTCTGAACCTAAATTGACTCATCTCGACGAACACGGTCAGGCCCGCATGGTGGATGTGGCCGCCAAGCCCGACACTGAGCGCATGGCCATCGCGCGCGGCGAGGTCCACATGCGCAAGGCGACCTTCGACCTGATCCGCGACGGGCAGATCAAAAAAGGCGACGTGTTGACCGTGGCCCAGATCGCAGGCATCACCGCCGCCAAGCGGACCTCGGACCTGATCCCGTTATGTCATCCGCTGCCGCTCACCAAAGTGGACGTGGACCTGGCGCTGGACGAATCCCTGCCAGGCGTGGTTATCACCGCCACGGCCAAAACGGTCGGCAAGACGGGCGTGGAGATGGAAGCGCTGACCGCCGTCTCGGTGGCTGCGCTGACGGTCTACGACATGGCCAAGGCCGCCGAGAAGACCATGCGAATCCAAAACATCCGCCTGGTCGAAAAGCGCGGCGGCCAGAGCGGAGACATTGTCAACGAGTAAGGAATTTTAGCGATGGAGTATCAAGCAATTGATCTAAAAGATAAATTGACAAAATTCTCCGAACACTGGTCGCCGAAGATCGTCGCGCAGATGAACGATTATCATGTCAAGCTGGCCAAGGTGCAGGGAGAGTTCATCTGGCACGACCACCCCGAAACGGACGAGTTGTTCCTCGTGGTGGACGGCGAGCTGACCATCCTGTTCCGCGATGGGCAGGTGACGCTCCAGGCAGGCGACCTGTACGTCGTGCCGCGCGGCGTGGAGCATAAGCCCATCGCCGCTCAGGAATGTCACATCTTGCTGATCGAGCCTGCGGGAACCGTCAACACGGGCAATGTGCAGGACGAGAAAACCGCCCCCAACCATATCTGGATCTAAAAATGAATAACATCAAACTTTTATTTTTTGCCACCCTGCGCGACCGCGCTGGAACCAAGTCGATGGACCTGGAAATCCCCGAGGACCTGACCATTCAAGGCCTCAAGGACAAACTGGCCCAGGATTTCCCCAACCTGGCGCAGTCCATGTCGAGCGTGATCGTCACCATCAACCGCGAATACGCCTTCGACGAAGCCGTCGTCCCGCCCAGCGCGGAGATCGCTTTGTTCCCGCCCGTCTCGGGTGGATAGCGCCATGCAGTCTGAGCTTCCCACCCTTTACTCCATCACCGAGGACGAGATCGATCTGGACGCCCTGCTGGCAGCCATCACGCTCGAGTCCACGGGGGCGGCGGCCATCTTCACGGGCATGGTGCGCGGCGTGACCCGCCGTGACGACCCGCATGAGACGGTCTATCTCGAATACGAGTCCTACGTCCCAATGGCCGAGGCCAAGATGAAACAGGTCGCGGACGAGATCCGCGCGAAGTGGACGACTGTCGAGGGCATTGCCATCGTGCAGCGCGTCGGCAGGCTATACCCCAGGACGCCGACGGTGCTGATCGCCTGCACCGCCGCGCACCGCGATACGGGCGTGTTCGACGCGGCCCGCTACGGCATCGACCGCCTCAAGGAGATCGTCCCCGTCTGGAAGAAAGAGGTCGGCCCGAACGGCGAGGAATGGGTGGAAGGCGAGTACATCCCCAAACCTGGAGAGTGACCCGTGCCGTTTCCGCTGGTGACCGAGCGCCTGTTGCTGCGTCATTTCCATGAGTCGGATCTGGACGCGTTCCACGCCTATCGCAACGACCCCGAGGTCTTCCGATATCAAGGCTGGCATGTGCCTTACCTGCGCGAGACGGCAGCCGAGTTCATCGCGGAGATGAAGGACGCGGTCCCTGGCGCGGAGGGGCGCTGGTTCCAGACGGCAGTGCAGCGCAAATCGGACCACGCGCTGATCGGCGACGTGGCGTTTTGTCCGATGCGCGGGGATGCGCGACAGGCTTTCTTCGGGTTCACGTTGGCCCGCTGTTTTTGGGGACAGGGCTATGCCGCCGAGGCAGCCCAGGCCGTGCTCGATTACCTCTTCCGCGAACTGGAGATGCACCGCATTGTGGCCGAGTGCGATACCGAGAATACTCATTCCATTCGTCTGCTGGAACGGCTGGGCTTTCGGCGTGAGGCGCATCACGTGGAGAGTTACCCGACCGAGAACGGCTGGCGAGACGAGTACGTTTACGCCCTGCTGGAGCGGGAGGCGCGCCGCCCATAACGGGAGCAGGCTGGGGGGTCCGCGGCGTGACGATACATCCCTTTTGGGGTTTTATGTAACGCAATATTTCGTATCTATTTTTTTGGAGGCAGAATGCAGGATCGGATTGTCATTACGGGCATGGGGACGGTCAACCCGTTGGGGTTGAACGTCGAGGAATCATGGAAGAACGTGACGACGGGCGTCTCGGGCGTGGCCCCGATCACCCTGTTCGACTCGACGCCCCTGAACGTCCACATCGCCGCCGAAGTGAAACACTTCAACCCCGACTTGTACATGGATCCCAGGGAGGCGCGCCGACGCGACCGCTACGAGCAGCTCGCCACGGCGGCCGCCAATGAGGCCATCCGACAGGCGGGGCTGGAAGTGACAGAGCAGAACGCGGGCCGCATCGGCGTGATCGTGTCGTCGGCCATCGGCGGTTTGAAGTCGCTGCAAGACGCGGTCATTACCAACCACACGGAGGGGCCGCGGCGCGTCAGCCCGTTCCTGATCCCCATGCTGATGTCGAACGGCGGCGCGGGGCTGATCGCCATCGACCACGGCATCAAGGGACCGTGTTTCTCGGTGGCTTCTGCCTGCGCCTCGGGCGCGGACGGGATCGGCGTGGCGCTGATGATGCTCAAGACGGGCATGATCGACGTGGCCCTGGCGGGCGCGGCGGAGTCGACCATCACCTCGACGGGTGTGGCGGCCTTCGACCGCATCGGCGCGACCACCCGTCGCAACGACGCCTATCACATGGTGCCGCAGCCCTTCGATAAGAACCGCGACGGCCTGGTGATGGGCGAGGGCGCGGGCGTGCTGGTGCTCGAGCGCGAGAGCCATGCGCGGGCGCGCAGAGCGGCCATCCTGGCTGAGATGGCGGGATACGGCGCGACGGCGGACGCCTTCCACGTGACGGCTCCGCACGAACAAGGCGAGGGCGGAGCCGCCGCCATCCGCATGGCATTGCAATCGGCGGGCGCCAACCCCGACGAGGTCGGTTACGTCAGCGCCCACGGGACGGGTACACCGCTCAACGACCAATCCGAGACGCGCGCCATCAAGGCCGCCTTCGGAGCGGACCTGGCGTACCAGGTCCCTATTTCGTCCACCAAGTCGATGACGGGCCACATGATGGGCGCCACGGGCGCGCTGGAGGCCATCTTCTGCGTGCTGGCCGTGCGCGACGGCCTCCTGCCGCCGACTATCCATTACGAGACCCCCGACCCCGAGTGCGACCTGGACTACATCCCCAACCAGGCGCGTGAGAAGAGGATCAGCCTGGCGATCAGTAACGCCTTCGGCTTCGGCGGTCACAACGCGGTGCTGGCGGTGAGGAAGTATTCGTAAAGAAACGAGAGATTTCTTTGTCGCGCTGCGCGCTCCTCGCAATGACGGCGAGAGTCTTGCGCATTATGGCTTTCTCAAAGTCCAACAGCCAGCCACTGATTTCACAGATTCGCACGGATTTTTTAACAATC
>CAZGFR010000163.1:0-4418 GCA_964524485.1 uncultured Anaerolineaceae bacterium
CCAGGGGGGTGCCCTCGACCAACGCGATCACGTCAACCTGTCCCTCCACGCCCGTCACCCATGACCAGATGGCCGCCTTCCTCGTGCGGGCCTTCAGCCTGCCGTAATTCACTTCCCTCCTTTAGCACCATTACCTTTCGTTTCCCTGTTCACACAATAGACATCCGATTCTGCCTGTCTTCGCAAACACAGCTTAAATCGGAGGTCTCATTGTTCCTTCGTTATCTCACGGTTCGACGGGATAGTCCGCGTTCAACCAGGCTTCAAAGCCGCCGAGGATGGGGGTGACGTTGGTAAAGCCGTTTGCCAGCAAAATGGACGCCGCACGGGCGCTCGATTCTTCGCTGGGTCAGGTGCAGTAGGGGATGATCCATTGTTTTGGATCGAGTTCACCGAGGCGGGATTCCAGCTCCTCCAGCGGGATGTTGACCGCGCCCGTGATGTGTCCGCCCTGGTAGGCATCGGCGCTTCGCACGTCGACGAAGAGGGCGGAGCGCGCGTCGAAGGCGGCTTTCGCGTCGGGCAGGCTGACGCGCGGAATCTCGGGGTAGGTGGCCTCCCCAAGCGGCGCGGCAGGCGTCGGGTCGGCGGACGCATTCTGAGTCGCCAGCAGGATCGCGGCAGCGACCAGCAGCACTCCGCCGCCGATGGCGAAGAAAATTGGGACTTGTGATTTCGACCTTTGTTTTGGCATGTATTCTCCGATCCTTGTCGTCCTTAATTTTGTTTGTATCCCAGCAGCCTCAAGGCGTTGGCCACCACCACCAGCGTGCTGCCTTCGTGGAAGACCACCGCCACGCCGATGCTGATGAGGCCTGTCAGAGAGGCAATGACCAGCAGGACAATGACGCCCAGGGCGAGCGCCAGGTTTTGCATGATGATGGAGCGTGTGGCGCGGCCCAGTCCAACGGCAAAAGGCAGTTTGCTCAAGTCGTCGCCCATCAAGGCGACATCCGCGGTTTCGAGCGCCACGTCGGTGCCTGCGCCGCCCATCGCAATGCCGACGGTGGCGTTTGCCAGCGCGGGCGCGTCGTTTACGCCATCGCCGATCATGGCCACCTGGCCGTATTCGTTCACCAACTCGCGGATGACGGTCAGCTTGTCTTCGGGCAGGAGGTCGGCGCGGTATTCGGTCAAACCGATTTCCTTCGCAATGGCAGAGGCCGAGCGCGTGTTGTCGCCTGTCAGCATGATGGTGTGGGCGACGCCCGTTTGCTGGAGCGCTTTCATCGTTGGGGCGGCTTCCTTGCGCAAAGTGTCGGCCAGCGCGATGAGGCCGAGCGCGGTTTTCTCTTCGGCGATCCACATCAAGGTCTTGCCCGCCTGCTGTAATGTCTCTGCCTTTTGAAGCGCGTCGGCGGGCAGCGCCACCCGCGCTTCCTCCATCAACTTGCGATTGCCGATCCAGATCGTCCTGCCGTTCGAGACGGCGCGCAGACCGCGTCCCGTCAGCGACTCGACTTCCTCCATAACGGCAACAGGCGCAGCCTGAGTCTGAGCCGAGCGGACGATGGCCTGCGCCAGCGGATGCGCGGATCGAGATTCCGCGCCCGCCGCGAGGGAGAGGAGATCCGCTTCCTTCTTCCCCGATTCCTCGAGCGCCACCACATCCGTTACCTCGGGCTGGCCGTGAGTCACCGTCCCCGTTTTGTCGAAGGCGACGGCCTTGAGACGGCCAAGGTTTTCGAGATGCGCGCCGCCCTTGACCAGCACGCCGTTGCGCGCCGCTTGCGCCACGCCTGCAAGGATGGTGGCGGGCGTGCCCAACGCGAGGGCGCAGGGCGAGGCGGCGACCAGCAGGGTCATGGCGCGCAGGAATGACTCGTGGAAGGGAAAACCGAACAGCGGCGGGATGACGATGACCAGCAGAGTCAGGATCAAGACAGCAGGCACGAAGACGCGTTCGAATTTCTCCATCGTCTGTTGTGTGGGTGATTTTTGCGCCTGCGCCTCTTCGACCATTTTCATCACGCGCGTAAGCGTGGAGTCTTTGGCGAGACGCGTCACTTTCACTTCCAGCGCGCCTTCGCCGTTGACCGTGCTGGCAAAGACCTTATCGCCCGCGGCCTTATCCACGGGCAGGGACTCGCCCGTGACGGAGGATTGATCCACGCCAGAGTTGCCGCTGAGGATGACGCCATCCACGGGGATGCGCACGCCAGGGCGGACGATGACGACATCCTCGAGCTGGAGCGCCTCGACGGGAAGCTCCTGCTCCTTATCGTCCCGTTTGACCAGCGCGGTTTTCGGCGCGAGCTCAGCCAGGGCCCGCACGGCGCGGCGGGCGCGGTCGAGGGCGCGTTCTTCCAGCGCGTGACCAAGGCTGAACAGGAAGAGCAGCAGCGCGCCCTCGGCAAATTCGCCCAGGAACGCCGCGCCGATGGCGGCCACGATCATCAGGCTGTCGGTGTCGAATTTCTTTTCGCGCAAAGCGTGCCAGGCGTGTTGTGAAACATCCCAGCCGCCGAAGATATAGGCGGCCATATACAACGAAGTGGCGAGCCAAACGGGAAAGCCAAAGAAGGCCTGGCCCAGCCAGCCGACCAGCACCAGCAAACCCGCCGTCAGGCTGAACAGCAGTTCGCGGTTCTCCTGCAAGCGCGCCTGAAATTCATCCAGGGGAATTTCATATCCCAGGGAGCGGACGCGCTTCTCGATGGAGATGCGGTTGATCTTTTGCGTGTCGAATTCCACCCACATCGTTTCGGCGGGGTAGTTGACGTTGACGTTCAAGACGCCCTCCATGCGGCCAACGCTGTGTTCCACCACCAGGCTGCAATCCGAGCAGTCCATGCCTTCGATGCGGATGGAAGCGTGATGGTAGCGGTTGGCGATCCCCGCGCCCGCGCGTTCGGCCATGCGGCGCACCTGTTCGAGGGTCAGCAGGTTGGGATCGTAGTGCAGGCACAGGTCCACGGGCGTTTTCTCACGCTCGAGGTGGGCGCGCACGATGCCCTTTTGGTTTTGGAATGCTCCCTCCAAACGGCCGAGACATTCATCCTTTTCATCCTCTACGCCGGGCAGCAGGAGGGGAATATCGAGTTCGATGGTTTTTTCCATAACAGGATCCTGAAAGGAATCGCGGTAAACAACAGTCACTCATTTAATGAATGGGGAAAAGAAATCCAAACGCGTTGTAATTTAGCAGGTGGGAGGATGAGGGATGTTCAAAACCAGGCCGAACGCGCTGGATTGATCAAGAACAGGCTCGCGGGAAATGCCCGTCTCTGCCCAGGAGCGTGGAAAATTCATGGGCACATTCATGCCGTGATGGAAGGCGCAAGTCGATTCGGAGAGGGCGTGATGCGCCCCGTCCACGGTCTGGAGCGCATGTCCTGCTACACTGAACAGGAGCAGGATGAGTAGAAATGCAAGGGAGAGACGCTGGAGAGTGGTCATGTCATCCATGTAGAACGTGGTCGAGGCCGCGCTGGAAGAGATCGATGACGTGCTCGTCGTCAAGGCTGACGAAGACATTGCGCCCCTGCTTGCGCGTGCGGATGATGCGCCTGTCGCGCAGTCCGCGCAGTTGGTGCGAGATGGCCGACTTGGTCAGTCCCAGACGTTCCACCAGTTCGCCGACGCCGATCTCACCGTCCATGAGGGCGGCCAGGATGAGAACGCGCGTCGGGTCGCTCAGCGAGTCGAATAGGCTGGCGAGGTCGGAGGCAGTTCTGGGGGTAACGGTCATCTTGGACATGGAAAATCGCCAATCAATAGTTGAAAGGTTGCTCAACTATTATCATACTGCATTCAACCTGATCCGTCAAGCCGCACCGTCTTCGACGCAAGTCGACTGGCATCCATTGGAACGTAAACAACCGTTGTACCAGCCCTGTGGAGAACTGGATTTGCCAACCTGGAATGGCCCTATTGGATTCTCATTCGGGTGCAAAGATCAACTTGAAGGTGGCTGTCCCTGTTTGACCAGCGGAATCAATCCTGCAGCAGCCAGGACCGCGCCTCGTCGATGTGGAAGAAGACCTTGGCCACCTGTCCGATATCGTGGGTCATGATCTCGAAGAAGCGCAATGCCTGCGAGTTCTTCCCCGCGATCAGCGCGCGCTTGAAGTGACGCGCGTCCAGCCCCAAACCGGCAGCCGCCTCGTGGATGACGCGCGGCATCTTGTAGATCTCCAGCGTGGACAGGGACAGGATCGTCTCGCGATAGTCGCTCAGGACGCGATGGCAATTCTTTTCGCGGGCCAGTTCCAGCATATCGTTGGTCATGGTGATCGATTCCCCAAAGACGAGTTTCCCCGCATGCTTCATTTCGATCAAGTGCATTTCTTCGTTATAGTGGATCGTGTATGGCATGGACTTGATTCCTGAAAAAATCCCACCCGCCGCGGCAGCCCTCGCGCCACGACGGTTCACAAATTGCGCCAAGCATACAGGAAAATAGGGGAATGCACAAG
>CAZGFR010000164.1:0-4280 GCA_964524485.1 uncultured Anaerolineaceae bacterium
GGCCTGGAGAAGCCCGTCTTCCGCATCCTGGTCAACACCTTTGGCACGCTCGGCGCGACGGGCTATACCACGGGCGTCAGCCCATCGATGACGCTCGGCTCGGGCGGCGTGGGCGGCGCGATCACAGGTGACAACATCTCCGTGCATCACCTGTACAACATCAAGCGCCTGGCCTACGAGATCCAGGTCCCGCCGCCTGCCGCCTTCGCCCCAGGTTCGACGGATGACCCCGCCCAGCGGCGCGCCTTCTCGGGCGGCGGATACTCCGCCCCCGCGCCGATGCCTGCCGCATCTTCGGCGGATGCGCAGGTCGAGGAGATCGTGCGCAGGGTACTGCTGGAATTGAAAAAGTAATTATGTCATTGCGAGGGCGAAGCCCGAAGCAATCTCCTGTGTATTTTACGGGAAGGTTGCTTCGGCGGGCAATTGCCGCCTCGCAACGACATGGATTAGACCTCAGATTTCAGGGCCTGAACTCGTTTCAACCCTGACATCCGATGTCTAATCGGAAACCAAACTCTCAAAAGGAGATTACGACAATGCCCGTAGATGTTTCCATGATCGCTTTAGGTATGGTTGAGACCAAGGGTCTCGTCGGCGCGATCGAAGCCGCCGATGCCATGGTCAAGGCCGCAAACGTGACCCTGATCGGCAGCGAGTATGTCGGCGGTGGGTACGTGACCGTGATGGTGCGCGGTGATGTGGGCGCCGTCAAGGCAGCCACGGACGCTGGCGCCGCGGCTGCCAAGCGCGTTGGCGAACTGGCCTCGGTCCATGTGATCCCGCGCCCGCATGCCGACGTCGAGATGATCCTGCCCCAGAACACGAAGGGCTCCTTCGGCGGACGCAACAAAGAGAAGTAGTCCGTAGCACGTAAAACGGAATACGTCTTCGATGCCGCGTCAACTGTTCACGGCCGACGATATTCGCCGCCTGGCGCGCGAGCGTTCCAACACGCTGGTGCTCGGCCAGGGCGATATCATCACGCCCGAGGCGACCGATGTCGCGTACGCTCTGGGCGTGAAGGTGATTCGCGGCACGGAATCAGGCTCAACGTCGAAGCCGATGCCCATCCCGCCGAGTCTGCCCCCGCTGAAAGTCGTGCGTGGGGCAGGGGTCCAGTTGGACCCGTTCCTCGAAGGGCCAGCCACACCAGGCGCGAACGTCCGCCTGAAGGATGTGGTGGTCACCCAGGACCGCTCGCCGATGGGCGCAGGCTACATGTCGCTCGACCAGGGCGAGATGGCCTGGACGCTGACTTATGACGAGATCGACATCGTGCTCGAAGGCGAGCTGGTCATCACGCGCGGAACGGAACAGGTGCGCGGCGGCCCAGGGGATACGATCTACATCCCCAAGGGCTCGAGCATCACGTTCGGGACGCCCAGCCACACGCGTTTTGTGTACGTGGTCTTCCCCGTCAACTGGAACGAGAAATGACGATCATCACCGAGAGCGAACTGCGCGAACTCTGGCAGAACGGACGCGGGCGGCTGCCTGCCTTCCCGCCCGATACGCGCTTCTCGGATGCGGCGCGCGAATTTCTGCGCAGCCACAAGATCGAGTTTCAGACATCCAGCGAAACGGAGAGCGTGGATTGGGACAAGCCTGGGACCTTTCCCGTGGTCCTGAGCGGACCTTTGCCCGTCTGTTCCGAATGCGGACAGCCGATCCAGCGCAAGCCCGAGCACATGACCCAACTCGACGCGAAGACCTTCGCCCCGAAGACGACCCCGAGGCTGGTCCTGCGTGGACGGGTCGACTCGCTGCATGCCTTCGTCATGCTGGCGGCCTCCAAGGCGCGTGGATTCGGCATGGGCGCACTGGCAGGTCACCTCGACACGCTGGCCGCGTATTGCCGCGAGATCATGAGCGCAGAGTACAATATGCGCCCCGTCGCGCCGTTGACACTGCTGGGCAAGAGCGAGGAAGAACTGCACCAGATCTCGCACTGGCCCGACCGTCATCTCGGAATCCAGCACATTGTGCCAGGGCCAGAGGATCACGAGATGCTGCACTGGCTGAACGTCCTGCGTACCCAGGCGCGCGAAGTGGAAGTGGTCGCGCTGGAAGCAGGGCCGATCGCCAACTTGCCCCAGGCCTTCAACCGCTTTTCGTCGGCGGTGTACGTGCTGGAATTGTATTGGAAAGCAGGAAAGTTGTAAGGATGTAGTGTGTCATCCCGAGCGCAGCGAAGGATCTCTTATGCAAGCGACGAGGCTCTTCGGTCACTGGCGCTCCCTCAGAGCGACACAAAGGAATTGATGAACCCAAACCTCTCTGACCTTCTCACCCGCACGGACGCGGTCATGTCTGGAGCCAATGGCTGGCATCCTGACCCTGACCTGTTGGCCCCCAACGGCGTCTATCGCGGCGCGCGCAGCGCGGTCCACGTAGGCGTGGATCTGGGCACGGCTTACACCGTGTTGGTGGTATTGGATGAGAACTACCAGCCCATCGCAGGCGAGTATCAGTTCGCGCAGGTGACGCGCGACGGCCTGGTGGTGGACTTCGTCGGCGCGGTGGACCTGCTGCGCAAGATGAAGGCGCGGGTGGAGCAGAAGCTCGGCTTCGAGCTGACCTCGGCGGCCTCGGCCTACCCGCCAGGGGTGCCGCAGGCGGAGGTCCGCGCCACGGCCAATGTGCTGTATGGCGCTGGGCTGGACTGCACGGGCCTGATCGACGAGCCGACCGCCGCCAACAACGTCCTGCAGGTGCGGGACGGCGCCGTGGTGGATGTGGGCGGCGGCACGACGGGCGTGGCCATCTTCCGCGATGGGGAGGTGGTGTACACCGCCGACGAGCCGACAGGCGGGACCCACTTCTCGCTGGTGATCGCTGGTTCCACGGGGACCAGCTTCGAGGAGGCGGAGGCGCTCAAGATCGACCCCAAAGAGCAGACGCGCCTGTTTCCCGTCATCCGCCCCGTGATGGAAAAGGTCGGCAGCATCATCAACCGCCACATCGCGGGCCACAAGGTCGAACACATTTACCTGGTGGGCGGCACCTGCGCCTACCCAGGCATGGACCAGGTCATCCAGGAGATGACTGGCATCGAAACCATTTTGCCTGGCAATCCGTTGTTCGTTACGCCGCTCGGCATTGCCATGCACAACAATTGACTGGAGCCTGTCAATGGCAGACAAGAATCAACAATTTTCATTACGCGTGTACTCCTATCTCGACCGCATGCAGCCGCAGTACGCGGCCTTCGTGGGCACCATCACCCAGGGTGACCTGCCGACCGAAGGCATGGCCTCGCTGTACGTGGAAGTGGCGCCTGGCAACGAGGTCTTCCGCCTGGTGGACATCGCCGTCAAGTCGACCGAGGCCAAGCCTGGCGCGCAGATCGTCGAACGCGAATTCGGCATGTTCGAGGTCCACTCGCACTCGCAGTCCGAGGTGCTGGAAGCGGGCCGCATCGTGCTCGAACGCCTGGGCCTGGACCCCGCCGACCGCATCAAGCCGTTCATCGCCTCGGTGCAGATCATCACCAACGTGGACCCGTACCAGGCGCAGCTGCTCAACCGCTTCCGCCGCGGCTCGATGCTCGTGCCAGGCGAGACCATGCTGGTGCTGGAATGCGCTCCCGCCGCGTACATCAACTACGCGGTCAACGAAGCCGAGAAGGGCGCCAACATCAAGATCCTGCACGTCTCCTCGGTGGGACGCTTCGGCCGCATGTGGCTGTCTGGCTCGGAGGCCGAGATCCTGACCGCCCGCAACGCCGCCGTCAAGGCCCTGGAAGAACTCGACGGACGCCCTGAGAAGTAAAATGTCGCTGCGAGCCGCTGGTCGAGTAGCGCGGAGCGCGTATCGAGACCAAGGTGAAGCAGCCTCCGTTTACCGGGAGGTTGCCGCGTCGGCCTGCGGCCTCCTCGCAACGACATAGACAAGGCAGGCATTATGCCCAAAACCTTTATCACCGAACGTGACGTGGACGACCTGCAGGCGCGCGGGGTCACGTCCATCGACGTGACCGACAACCTGGTGCTGACCGACCTGGCGGTCGAGCGCGCCATGCGCCACGGCATCAAACTGGTGCGCGCCGAATCCTCGCCGCCGCCCAAGGCCACCTACAGCCCCTCGGTCAACCTGGTGGCGGCCTACCCGCACGAGCCCAACCGCCCGTCGAACCCCGCGCCGTTGCCCGTGACTCCCGCCGCCACGGACGCGGAACTGTTCGCGAGAATCCGCGCGGCGGTGCTGGCGCGCCTGGATGGACAGGTGAATCCCGCCCTGCTGGACGCGGTCATTGCGAAGGTGCTGGCGGGGATGCG
>CAZGFR010000165.1:0-4242 GCA_964524485.1 uncultured Anaerolineaceae bacterium
GAGCTGGCGCCGCTCTCCTTCAGGTCGTCGAGGATCAGCAGGGGGGTGGATTTGATCTCGTGGAAACGGCGGTCGAATGAAACGTCCGATTTGGGGCTGAAGGTCTGGCGCAGGTAGTCGAGCAAATCGCCCACTTCCACCAGGATGGCCTGTCCGCCCAGGTCGATGCGGTAGTTGCCGATGGCCGCCGCCAGGTGAGTCTTCCCGCAGAAGGATCCGCCCAATAGCACCAGCCAGCCCTCGGGCTCCTCCGCGAACGTGATGGCGGCGTTGACCGCCTTGCGCAGGGTCTTTAGATCCTCCTGCGTCACCTTGACGCGCTGGATCTCCTTCTCTTTGTACTTGTTGCCGAACTTGTCCTGCTTCTCGGCGATGACGGTGGTGACGTTCTCCTTGCCGAGTTCGTCCTCGCGCGTCTCGAAGGTCTTGAAGGTCATGGCCTTCATCTCGGGCAGTGACAGCATCGAGATGCCCGGGTTGCTCGTCTCGGTCGGGCGGCGGAAGTCGGGCGCGGTGATGCGGATGTGGCGCACGAATTCCTCGTCCTGCAATCGCGAGCGGATGCGGCTCTCGATCTCATCCAGCATCAGGTTGGTGGTGATGACCGTCGGCAGTTTGTTGATGTAGCGATAGTTCATGATCTGGAACAACTTCTCCTGCGCCCAGCCCGTGGCGTTCTGGGTGCCGAAATCGTCCAGCACGAGCAAATCCGCGTTGCGCACCTCCTCGAAGCGCGCCTCGAAGGTGGTCTCGGGATCGTTGTAAGCGAAACGCAGAGAATCGAGCAGGTCAGGCACGGTGATGAAGAGCGTGGGCCTGCCCATCGAGACGGCAAAGTTGGCGATGGCCGCCGCGAGATGCGTCTTGCCGCAGCCGTATCCACCTTCCAACAGCAGCCAGCCCTTGGGCGCGCGCGCGAAATCCTCCGCAATGTCGCGCGTGGTTTGCAGGTTGTGCGCGTCCTGCGGGGTCATGAATTTGGCGTTCTTGTTGCCACGGATTTCGAAATTCTCGAAGGTCAGGTGACTCAAACGGTCGAGGCGGCTTAGTTCGAACAGACGCTGACGCGCGCCCTCGGCCACGTCCGCGCTGCGACAGACGCAAGATTCCAGCCGCCCGAAGCGCGGATCGCCCACAGGCACGTCATAGCGAACATAACCGACACCCCCGCAATGCGGACAGTTCGGGTCACCCAGCGTCGTCTGGGTCGCGGAAGTAGTCGGCGAATTCGCCTTCGGTGTATCGTTTGAAATCTTGGACAGCGTCTTTCCGATTTTTTCCGTCATAACCTTTTTCCTTCCACCGTCTTAAAACCGCTTCTACGTACTTCCAACTGCGCGCATTCTTTGCCACCGCGATCTCGAAGGCCTCGGAAAACCACGGCTGGGGATACTCACGTTCGGCCTCGCGCAGCATGTCCGCGATCAACGGGGTCAGTGCGCCGATATTCTCTTCGTATAGCTGAAAGATATTCGAACGCTCGACGGGCGGCATGTGCTGGATCTGACTCGGGTCGACCCTTCCGCTTTGGATAGCCTCCACCGCCATGCGTCCGCGTGGACTGTTGAGCAGGATGAAGGTCCCTGCCTCGGTCTGGACCCGCAGCAGGGTCCCGCGCGAGACGGCTTTGTCCACGCCCACAGCGAATCCACCGAACTCTTCCATCCGCAAAAAGCGGACCTGTCCTTCCTGGTGCTCGATGCGCCACAGGGCGTGCAGGGTGGCCTTCAACTCGTCCAGGTCGTCGATCTCCGCCAGCAATTCGCGGAAGAGCGTATCGGGCATGGACGTGAAGGTCTCGGTGGAGTTAAAGCCGTCGAAGGGTTTCATACACTGGAAATGTCATTGCGAGCGGAACGACGACGCGGCCTTACGTATCGAACGTCACGTGCTTGGTGGCCGCGTTCTCGAACTTGGTCAGCGCGCCGCGGAAGATCAATTCCACGCTGCCGACGGGTCCGTTGCGGTGTTTAGCCACCATGATCTCGGCCACGTTCTGCTTGGTCGTGTCCTTTTCGTATTGGTCGGGACGATAGATGAACATGACGATGTCAGCGTCCTGTTCGAGCGAGCCCGACTCGCGCAAGTCGGAGAGGACAGGGCGTTTGTCGGTGCGCTGCTCGACGGCGCGGCTCAACTGGGCGGCGGTCAGCACGGGCACGTTCAGTTCGCGCGCCAGGATCTTGAGATTGCGCGAGATGTACGAGACTTCCTGCACACGGTTGTCGTTGCGCGTGTCGCCGCCCATCAACTGCAAATAGTCGATGATGACCAGGTCGAGGCCGTATTCCATGTGCAGGCGGCGGCACTTGGTGCGCAGCGCCAGCGGGGTGATGGCGGGCGTGTCGTCCAGGAAGAGCTTGGTATCTGAGAAGACCTCGATGGCGTGGGTGAAGAGCGGCCACTCGGCCTCGGTCAGCTTGCCCGAGCGCAGGCGCTGCGAGTCGATGCCCGTCTCCTGCGAGATGAGACGCTGCACCACCTGCTCGTTGGACATTTCCAGAGAGAAGATGGCCACGTGTTTTTTGTGGGTCAGGGCGGCATTCTTGGCCATCGAAAGCAGCAGGCCCGTCTTGCCCTGGCCCGGGCGGCCCGCGACGATGATCAGGTCGGACTGGTTCAACCCGTTCAGCATGCGGTCCAGGTCGATGAAACCTGTCGGCACGCCCATGATGTCGTCGGGACGTTTGGCCAGGTCATCGATGCGGTCATAGTAATCGCTGAGGACTTCGCGGATGGGTTGGATGTCGTGCTTGAGGCGCCGCTCGCTGACGTTGAAGATGGCCTTCTCGGCCTCGTCCATGACCGTGTCGACCACGGACTTCTCGTCGTAGGCCAGTGCGGCGATCTGATTGGCTGCGTTGATCATCTTGCGGCGGATGGCGTGCCCCTCGACGATGCGGCCGTAGGACTCCGCGTTGAGCGAGGACGGCACCTGGTTGACCAGCGAGGTCAGGTAGGCGGGACCGCCAATCTCGCCCAGTTGGTTGACGCGGTCCATTTCCTCGCTGACAGTCAGCAGGTCGATGGGGATGCGCTGCTCGTGCAGGCGCGTGAACGCCTCCCAGATCCATTTGTGGCGGTGGATGTAGAAATCATCCGCGCTGAGGAATTGGGCGACGTCATAATAGACTTCGGGATTAATCAGCACCGCCCCTACGACGGCTTCTTCGGCTTCCCGACTATGCGGTATGCTCGGGGCGGCGGGGGCGGTGGAGGATTCTTCCTGGGGTAGATAATCGGTCATGTGACGGGATCAATTCGGGGTCGGGGGTGGAGGCTCGTCGCCGGGTTTGTCTTTGTCGTCCAGTTTGTCCAGATCCAGTTTATCGAGGAAGTCCTCAAAGATGGACAGGCGGTTGCCCGAAACTTCGGGCGCGGGGCCGCTGGGCTTGGTCTCGGCGGGCGGAGGGGTATTGGGCATATCCTGTTCAGGGACGATGCCCGCCGACTCCATTACGCTCGGGTGGACCAGGATCGGGACGTGGGCGCGCACCGCCAGGGCGATGGCGTCGGACGGGCGCGAGTCGATGTTGACCTCGCGGCCATCCACCTCGGCGACGATGTTTCCATAGAACACGTCATTGTTCAAGTTGACGATCTCGACGCGGCGAACGCGCGCGTTGAAAGCGACGAACACGCTCTTGAGCAGGTCGTGGGTAAGCGGGCGGCTCATTTCGATTTCCTGCAAGGCAACGGTAATGGCTTCGGCTTCGTACGGCCCGACCCAGATGGGCAGGTAGCGGTCCGCGTCGGTCTGTCTGAGCACGACCACACGCTGCGGCGACATCAGGCTGACACGGACACTATCGATGGCGACTTCAATCATGTCTGACATAACGGCTCCAAGTATCTTATTTTAGCATATCCCACGGGTGGGCAGGTGAGAATAGCTGGAAGTCGGATGAACCTCTTATACAAGACAAACTCGATTTGCAAAATTCCGATAATGCGGCTATAATGCCCTTCGCTCAATCGGGGCGTGGCGCAGCCCGGCTAGCGCGCTTGCATGGGGTGCAAGAGGTCGGAGGTTCAAATCCTCTCGCCCCGACAGCAGTAAGACAACCACCGTACCGGGACGGTGGTTTTTGTTTTAACCTAGGGGTGGTTCTCTCATTGAGGGGATGATGCAAATTCGCGGTCCCATGACGGATGGGAGCCAGTTCCCTGATTTTATGACTTTGCGCTTTTTATTTCTCGGTGGATGTATTCAAAATCCTCGCGCAAAAACATTCCCCCGCC
>CAZGFR010000166.1:0-4233 GCA_964524485.1 uncultured Anaerolineaceae bacterium
ACGTCGTTCATCACGGTGTGGACGGCGCCGAGCATGTAGCCGCCGCCTTCGCCCAGGACGCTGATGACGCGCTTGACCTCGTCGCGGACTTGCTGCGGGGTGCCGAAGGGCAGGACCTGCAGGGTGTCGATTCCGCCGCAGAAGACGATGTCCTTGCCGAATTGGGTCTTGAGCGTGTGCAGGTCAGACATCTTCCCCGCCGAGGTCTGGATCGGGTTGAGAATGTCGACGCCCATTTCGATGAAGTCGGGGATGAGCGGCAGGATGTCGCCGTCGGTGTGGAACATGACTTTGGCCTTGGTGTGCTGTTTGATGAAGGCGATGTAGTCCGCGTGGATGGGTTTGAGGATGGCGCGGTACATCTTGGGCGACATGAGCAGGCTGGTGTTCATGCCCAGGTCGTCGCCGATCTTGATGATGTCGATGTTATCGCCGCACTCGCGCAGGAAATGTCCCATGAGGGTCTTGCATATGGACGCGTTCTTCTCCAGCAAGGCCTTGGCAAAATCGGGACGCTTGGCCATGTTCATCAGGAACTTGTCCATGCGCTGCATCTCGAAGGCGCGTTCGAGCGGGAAGAGCAGCCAGGGCGTGGCGACGATGCCGTACTTGTTCTCCTGGGCCAGTTGCTGGGCGCGGGCCCTGACGTGCGCCACGCGGGTGGGATCGTCCATGTCCGGCCAGGCGTGAGCTTCGAGTTCCTCGAGGGTGGTGGCATTTTCCAGCGGATGGATGCCAGGGAACCACGAACCAGGTTCGCTCTCGACCGCGCCGCCGCCCCACGAGTTGAAGTGCGGCGAGTGCGGCTCGCGCTGGCGGTTCCTCTCGATAACGGAGGCAGGCTCCAGGTCCAGGACGCCGCGCACATCGCTGTGCAAACGTTCGAGGGTGGCCTCGTCCATGTCGGCAGTGCCCAGCTCGGGCCAGTCATAAATGTAGCGGTCCTCGGCCTGCACGCCGATCAGTTCCTTGATGCGGCGATAGGTGCCCATCTTGACGCCCGTCGCATTGCTGGGGCCGAGCACGATCGGCACGCGGTCGGGGACTTCGTGATTCAACACGGCAAGCACACGTTCACGGGAGGTCATGGTCATGGATTGCTCCTTAAAAGAACCCTGCGCCGTTCTCGGCGCAGGGAGCATTTGAAATGTTACTTGGCCTTGCCCTGGTTGGCGACAGCGGCGGCAGCCTTGGCAATCTCTTCGGGGTCGCCGAGGTAGTAACTTTTGATGACCTTGAGGTCAGCATCGAGCTCGTACACCAGCGGGATGCCCGTGGGGATGTTCAACTCAGTGATGTCAGCATCGGAGATGTTGTCGAGGTATTTGACCAGCGCGCGGATCGAGTTGCCGTGGGCGGTGATGAGCAGGCGCTTGCCCGACTTGATGGTGGGCGCCAGCACTTCGTGCCAGTAGGGCAGCACGCGGTCGAGGGTGATCTTGAGCGACTCGGTGGCGGGCAGCTGCTCGGGGGTCAGGCCCGCGTAGCGGCGGTCGAACTTGGGGTGACGTTCGTCGGTCAGTTCCAGCGCAGGGGGCGGGACGTCGTAGGAGCGGCGCCAGACCTTCACCTGAGCCTCGCCGAACTTCTCGGCGGTCTCGGCCTTGTTGAGTCCCTGCAGGGCGCCGTAGTGGCGTTCGTTCAACTGCCAGGCGCGGGTGACGGGCAGCCAGTCCAGGTCCATTTCGGCCTGGATGATGTTGAGGGTGCGGATGGCGCGCTTGAGCACCGAGGTGAAAGCCAGGTCGAACTCGTAGCCGCCTTCGCGCAGGAGCTGGCCCGCGGCGCGCGCCTCGGCGCGGCCCTGATCGGTCAGGTCCACGTCGGTCCAGCCTGTGAAGCGGTTTTCGAGGTTCCAGGTGCTTTGTCCATGACGGACGAGAACAAGTTTGTACATCGTGAAATTCCTTTACTTGGATTGATTTTTCAGGTAAGGCCGATTGGCGTCTGCCAGCGAATCGAGCAGTTCTTCCTTCATCGACGAAGCCGTGGAGGTCTCGGCTTCGAACAGGTCTTTCATCTCTTCGGGGTCAGCCTGCAAATTATACAACTCGAAGGCTTCAGGCTTCCTGGGATATCCCGTGTAGTGGATCAACTTATACGGACCCTGAATGAGGGAAATTGTACCCTGAACGAGCGGCCCGAACGAGGAATTCTCCTTGGCCTCGACCATGAAGATGCTGCGCTTCGAATCAGCGGTTCCTCCCAGCTCGGGCAGAATCCTGCCCTCCAGCCCCTCAGGGAGGGGTTTCCCCGCTAAATGCAGCAGGGTCGGCAGCAGATCCAGGCTGGTGGTCGGGGCGGTCACATCCACGCGAGAGGTCTGGCCTGGGGCCAACACCAACAGGGGGATGTGGATGACCGCGTCGTAGAGGAAGCGCGTGATGTGGCCGTACTCGCCGCGCTCGAACATCTCGCCGTGGTCGGAAGTGATGATGAAATAGGTGTTGTCCATCACACCCGCGGCGGTCAGCCCATCGACCAGCTTGCCGATCTCCGAGTCCACATCGGCGATGTACTCGTCGTAATCCGTGCGGCGCGCGAGGATCGACTCGCGGCTGATGTCGAGCAGCGAGAATTTGTTCGGTTTCTTGAACGGCACGTCGATCTTGGGGAATTTCCCCACAAACTCCGCACGCGGACGATATGGCTCGTGCGGCGAGAACATGTGGAAATAGCCGAGAAAGGGCGACTGCTCGGCGAGATGGGTGATCTCCTGCTGAATGCCCGCGAAGGCCACGTCATTGCGGTAGCTGTAAAAGAAATTGTTGGGCAACCCGTAGGGATAGCCCTCCGCGCCCTTGTCCTCCAGGCTGACGCCTTTCCCGAACAGGCTGCTCAGGAACGCGAAGAACGGCGCGGCGGGAACGCTACGCCCCGAAAACACAAAGTCGTCCAAGCCATAATAGGTCGGGACGGGGTCATTCGGGAAATACTTGCCCAGCAGCGGACGGTCGAGCTGCTCGTAATAAGAAGAGGAAATGATATGACGGTCAATGCCGTGGCGGAATTGCCCGAGCAGCACCTCGGCGAAATAATTCTGGGTGAAGGCGACGGTGTAATAGTCGCCCTGCAGAAGCGAAAAGATGTTGTGGTCCAAAAATTGATCGTGGACCAGCCCACCCAGGTTAATGCCGCGATGGGTCCAGGGCAGCAGGCCCGTCAGCATCGAGGCGGTGCCAGGCGTGGTGAAATTCCCTGCCGAATAGTGCGAGTGATAGACCGTAGCGCGGGAGGCAAGCCGATCCAGGTTGGGCGTGGTCTGGCGGGCATAGCCATACACCGACAGGTTGCGGGCGGTCATGGCGTCCAGCACCAGGATGACCACGTTGGGCTTGTCGCTCGGGGCGCGCAGACGGGTCAGCGCGGGAAGGGAGGTCGCTGCCAGCGATCCCGCCGAGAGGACGCCCAGAGCCTTGAGGAAATCACGTCGACTCAGGTTCATGGCAACAGGTTCCGCAACAGGACGTTCAGGATGGAAATGATCGATATGGGAACGAAGAGATAAAGGAAGATCGTCAGGCGGTCAGCCAGCGCGGACAGGGCCTTTGCCATCCATGAGAATTTCACCGTCAGGAACAACAGGAACGCCATCAGGGCAACCAGCACCACCCCAAAAGTGGTCATCGGCTTGAGGAGGTAATTTTCCGAGACGATCCAGTAGTCGCGCAGCATGATCAGACCCAGCAGGCTGACCGTCACGGCTGCGCCGCGCGCTGTGAAGTGGTCCCTGAACCAGGCGGGCGGCAGGAGGAATGCCACGATCAACAACAGCCCAAGGAAGGTCAGCCCTTCGAGGAAACTGGCCGCCATGGCATAACTGAGCGTGGCAAACAGCACGCCCAGGTTCATGAAATGCAGCCAGGAGGGGACATTCCAGAAGAACCAAAGCAGCGACCAGGCAAACAGCATGAACGCAGCCACGGCATACACAGCGAGGATCTGGTCAAAGGCGGGGAGACGGTTGGGGAGTTTCATGAAGACGCGCCAAATCATACCATAAGGATTTGACGTGATAAAATAACGCTTCACGATAAATCGCTCCACATGCCATGATGGGCAGTCAGTGAGCAAGGCAATCATTCGTCCGTTTAACCAAACTTAAGAAAGTGTTTTGAAATTCGTAAAATTGCTCGGCTATGCCATTCTGAGTGATCAGAGAGAGCTAAGAATCCTATTTTTCAACCAAATTTTGCACCAAAGTTTGAGGTTCTTCGTCTTTTCGCGTCTAAT
>CAZGFR010000167.1:0-4110 GCA_964524485.1 uncultured Anaerolineaceae bacterium
TTCACTTGTTCATTCAGAAAATGCGTGCTATAATGCGCCGTCGCGTTTGAAACTAAACTAATCATCATTGTAAGGAAGAACGAACATGACTGATCTGCTGAAGGCCGTCGAGGCCAAACCGAACGAGAAAATCCCTGAATTGCGCCCCGGCGATACCGTCAGCGTGCATGTCCGCATCAAGGAAGGCGATCGCGAGCGTATCCAGGAGTTCAAGGGCACCGTCATCCGCCTGCGCAAGGGCGGCAACGAAGCCTCTATCACCGTCCGCCGCGTGGCCAGCAATGGCATCGGCGTGGAGCGCACCTTCCTGCTCCGCTCGCCCCGCATCGACAAAGTGGTGGTGGAACGTCACAACGTCGTCCGCCGCGCGCAGTTGTACTTCATGCGCGGACGCACGGGCAAGTCGGCCCGCCTCAAACAGAAGTTCGACTAAGTCAGACCAAAGGGCGCAGGAAGCTGCGCCCGTTTTCTATGACCGAGAAATGAAACGCCCAAACGGGCGTTTTTTTACACCTGGTCACATTCAACTTCTTGAATGTGTGATATAATATATTCAGGATATTGAATATGAAAAAGAATTTACTGCTCGAAACATCCGAGAAGATCGCTGCCGTGCTGGCGGCAATTGCCTCCTCCCAGCGGATCGCCATCCTGCTTGCGATTGGAAGCGGGGAGGCCTGTGTCTGTCACCTGGAGACTGCGCTCGGCTGGCGGCAGGCGTACATCTCGCAGCATCTCATGGCCTTGCGGAAGGCGGGACTGTTGCAAGGCCGCCGAGAGGGGAAGTACATCTACTACAGGCTGACGAATCCCGCCTTTCTGTCCCTGCTTACCAGCGCCGCAGACCTGAATGAAATCCCCTCCGAAATCATCTCCGAGGTGACCAACAGGAAGAACTATCCATCCTGTGATTGCCCGCAATGCGCGCTTCCGTTGATCCAACTCTCATCCTGACGATCGGAAAGCTGCCGAATGAAGAAAGTCCTGTTCTTATGTACGGGCAACTCCTGCCGCTCGCAGATGGCGGAAGCCATCGTCAATGCGCGGATGGGGAAGGAGTGGCAGGCCTTCAGCGCGGGAACAAAGCCGACTGGCTTCGTTCACCCGAAGGCGATCCAGGCGCTCGAAGAGATCGGGATCCATCACGAGGGACGGTCGAAACTGGCGGATGAATACAAGTCCGTGGATTTCGACCTGGTCGTGACCGTTTGCGACTCGGCGGCGGAGGAATGTCCCATCTGGCTGGGAAAGGGAAAACGGTTGCACCATAGCTTCCCCGACCCCGCGGCTACAAACCAGATGGACGACTTCCGCCGCGTGCGCGACGAAATTGAAGCCACCATGCTCGACCTGTTAAAGTCATATAAGGAGACAAAATGACCCAACCATCCGACCCCATTCATGAAACCGTCCGCGACCACTATGCGGGGAGAATCAAGAATTCTGGCTCCTGCTGTGGATCGAGCCGTTCCAGCGACACGGCCAGCAATCTCTATCCTGTCGATCTCCTGACCGCCGTTCCATCCGACATCGCCGACACCAGTTACGGCTGTGGGGACCCGATCACGCTCGCCTCGTTGAAACCTGGACAGACCGTCCTGGACCTCGGCTCGGGCGCGGGCCTGGATTGTATCCTGGCCGCCCAAAAGGTCGGCGAGACGGGGCATGTCATCGGGGTGGACATGACGCCTGAGATGATCGAACGCGCGCAGGCCAATGCCCAAAAAGTCCATTTGACCAATGTCGAGTTCCGTTTTGGGTATCTGGAGAATCTGCCCGTCGAGGAAAACACGGTGGATGTGATCATCTCCAATTGTGTGATCAACCTCTCGCCCGATAAGTCCAGGGTGTTCGCCGAGGCTTTCCGTGTGTTGAAGCCAGGCGGCAAGCTGGCGGTCTCCGACATCGTTACGGATGGCCCGCTGCCCGATGCGGTCAGGCAAAGCCTGAGCGCGTGGGCGGGCTGCGTGGCGGGAGCGGTCCAGGCGGACGAGTACCTCCGCATGATGGAGAACGTCGGGTTCACGGGGATCACTGTCAAGCCTGTGTTCTTCGATAAGGAAACCGTGGATAGCGCGCTCGATGATATGAAGGACGTGGTCGAACTCATGACCATTTCGCGCGAGGACATCTACCAGTCCATCTATAGCGCGAAGATCACAGCATACAAACCGTAGGATTTCCTGGGAGGAACCATGAACGACACACCCCGCAAAGGCCTTTCCTTTCTTGACCGCACCCTGACCCTGTGGATATTTCTGGCGATGGTCATCGGCGTGCTGATGGGATATTTCTTCACCGACCAGGTCGCACGATTCAATGCCCTCGTTTCCGTGGGGACCACCAATATTCCCATCGCCATCGGCCTGATCCTGATGATGTATCCGCCGCTGGCCAAAGTGCACTATGAAGAATTGGGCGACGTATTCCGCAACTGGAAGATCCTGGGCCTTTCGCTCGTTCAGAACTGGATCATCGGTCCCGTGTTGATGTTCGTTCTGGCGGTCCTCTTTTTGCGCGGCTATCCCGAGTACATGACAGGGTTGATCCTGATCGGCCTGGCCCGCTGCATTGCGATGGTCATCGTGTGGAACGAGTTGGCCAGAGGCGACACGGAATACGCGGCTGGACTGGTGGCCTTCAATAGCATCTTTCAGGTGCTGTTCTACAGCGTGTATGCCTACATCTTCATCACGGTGCTTCCGACCTGGTTCGGCATGACAGGCAACCTCGTGGACATCACCATCGGCGAGATCGCGAAGACGGTCTTTATCTACCTGGGGATCCCGTTCATCGCTGGCTTCCTGACGCGTTTCCTGCTCGTGCGCGCCAAGGGCAGGGAGTGGTATCACGCCACCTTCGTTCCGAAGATCAGCCCGATCACGCTGGTCGCCCTGCTCTTCACCATCGTCGTGATGTTCTCCCTCAAGGGGGACGTCATCGTCCAGCTGCCGTTGGACGTGGTGCGGATCGCCATTCCCTTGCTGGTCTATTTCGTGGCGATGTTCCTCGTTTCGTTCTTCATGGGGCGGGCCATTGGCGCGGATTATTCGAAAACGGCGACGCTCTCGTTCACCGCTGCCAGCAATAATTTCGAGTTGGCCATCGCCGTGGCTGTTGCCGTGTTCGGGATCAATTCGGGAGCGGCCTTTGCGGCCGTGATCGGTCCGTTGATCGAGGTGCCTGTGATGATCGCCCTGGTCAATGTGGCGTTCTATCTTCAAAAGCGGCTATTTGGCGCGGCCCAGCAGACCGTATAACCAGGGAGGCCAAAGCGGCCCGTTTTAATCACCCAGGCGATGGGCGCGGTCAGCTGTGCCCGTCGCTTTTCGCTTCCATCGATTTCGGTATATACTATGCACTCGATTTGGGCAGCCTTCCTGCCTTAATTCCCACTGGGCGTCCATGAATCCCAGACCTTTAGGAGTCAACATGACCAGACCGTTGATCGGCATCACCACGCGCAATGGCAAAGATTTCGACGGGCACCCCACCGTGGTGGTGCAGCATTCCTACGTCAATGCGGTGACAGGCGCAGGCGGGGTGGCGGTCCCCGTCCCGTGCAACCTGCCCGAGGAAATCCTGATGGACCTGTACGCGCGCCTGGATGGAATCCTGTTCTCGGGCGGCGGGGATATCGCGCTCGACCACTTCGCGGGCGACGCCCATCCGCGCATCGATGGCGTGGACCCGATGCGGGATTCCGTTGAACTGGCCTTGCTGCGTTCCGCCGCGGAGGGCGGCAAACCCATGCTGGGGATCTGCCGCGGCGCCCAATTGATGAACGTGGCCCTGGGCGGGACGCTGTACACGCATCTGCGGGACCAACTCCCGAACGCGCTCGACCACGATTACCCTGGCAACCTGCGCCGCACCCTGGTGCACTCCGTCCACGTGGACGAGACCAGCCGCGCGGCGGAGATCTTCGGCGAGACCCTGCTGCGAGTCAACTCGCTGCATCATCAGGGGCTGAAGGACATTGCGCCCGCGCTCAAGGCCATAGGCCACTCCTCGGACGGGCTGGTGGAGGTCGTGGAGATGCCCGAGCATCCGTACGCGCTGGCCGTGCAATGGCATCCCGAGTGGCTGACCGACCAGCCGTCCATGCAG
>CAZGFR010000168.1:0-3987 GCA_964524485.1 uncultured Anaerolineaceae bacterium
TCTGCCACGCGCATGGCCTGCGAGCCGATGGCGTTGACGTTGCTCCACACGATGGCGCCCTTGCGGCGTCCCTCTTCCATGGCGGCCAGCGTGTCGGCGGTCTCGCCCGATTGCGAGATGGCCAGCACCACGGTGTTCTCGTCGATGATCGGGTCACTGTAACGGAACTCGGAGCCGATCACCACTTCCACGGGCACGCGCGCGATCTTCTCGATCAGGTACTTGCCGACCATACCCGCGTACGCGGCCGTGCCGCAGGCCGTGATGTAGATGCGCTGGATGCGCTTCGCCAGTTCGGGCGTCAGGTTCAGCTCGGGCAGGCGGATGCGCCCTTCCTTGAAGTCCACGCGGCCCGCCAGCGTGTCGGTCAGCGCGCGCACCTGTTCGTGGATCTCTTTCTGCATGAAGTGGCGATACTCGCCCTTTTCAGCGGAGACCGCGTCCCAGGCGATGACATGCACCTCGGGCTGGACCAACTGTCCGTCCAGGGTTTCGACGCGCACCCCCTCGCGGGTGATGATCGCCATCTGGTGGGATTCCAAAAAGATGACGCGCCGCGTGTGTTCCAGAATGGCGGGGATGTCTGACGCGAGGAAGTTTTCCCCGTCGCCCAGGCCGATGACCACGCCGCCTGCGTTGCCGATGCGCGCCGTGACGATCTTGTCGGGCTCGTCCGACGAAAGCATCACCACCACATTTGCGCCCTCGATCTCCTTGAACGTGCGGCGGGCGGCTTCCACCAATCCGCGCTCGGCCGCGTAGTGATGCTCGGCCAGATGGACGATGGTCTCGGTGTCCGTGTCCGAGTTAAAGGTCACGCCCTCGGCGCCCAGTTCATCTTTGAGTTCCAGGAAATTTTCGACGATGCCGTTATGGACGACGACCATGCGCCCCGTGCTGCCCAAATGCGGATGGGCGTTGCGCGCCGACGGCGCTCCGTGCGTGGCCCAGCGCGTGTGACCGATGCCAGGCGCCCCGCTGACGGGTGACTTGGCCACCAGGTCCACCAACTGCGAGAGCTTGCCCGCATCCCTGCGGACCTCGATTTGCGCCCCATTGATAACGGCGACTCCCGCCGAATCGTACCCACGATATTCCAGCCGTTTCAGGCCGTTGAGAATGACCGGCGTCGCGTCGCGCGGGCCGATGTAACCGACAATACCACACATGATAGGTTCCTCCAGATTTTTGAGTTAGGTGTAGTTGCGCAACCATGCGACAAGCAATAGACCATTGCCTGTCCGTGTGCGCAATGACATTCTTTGCCATCCCCAGCGCTTTATCCGCATCGTTGCCGACACGTCTTGTGCTGGAGTTCATACTGGAGGGAAAGGTCTCGGGGTTGGCATCCCCGCAGGGCTTCCGCTGATCTTTCGATTTTCTCCAACCTTCCCTTCCCCCCTCTCCTTTAGGAGAGGGGACGGGGGAGAGGTGAATTAACTTCACGGCGAAGTGAAGAACCCTGTTCCTCGTCAACTTTGGCTGGTCTATCGATGCCAAAGTCCATGCGCTGCTTTCCCTATGAAATTTGTCGTGCACCTCCTTCTTGGGTTAGACTTCTTGCGAGGCGGGATTATACCCGAGAACTCCCGGGCCGAGTCCAAAATAGGTCCAGAATCGCCCTCTTTTGTCCTGTTTTTGTGAAAAAAACGTTACGTTCCCCTGACAATTCCCCGGGCTCAATTGACTGTACATTTTCGCTTTGATATGATTGAAATGGCAGAGGAGCGCCTCATGGCAAATTTACTGAAAAAACTCGCAGATTCCCGTCAAAAGCACCGCCGTTCGGCGCGTGGACAGAGCCTGGTGGAACTGGCCATCGTGCTGGCTCTTTTGCTGTTCATGGTCATCGCCATCGTCGAATATGGCTTCCTGCTCAACCAGTACCTGAACATCCTGGACGGTGGACGCGAGGCCGCCCGTCAGGCCAGCCTGGCCGACCCGTTCCTCTCGAACGGGTCCATTGATCCGACTTTCTTTCCGAATGTAGGCGCGCTGGTGGATAACTTCCTCCTCCCAATCCATCTGGATCCCACGCTGGACGATGTAGTGATCTCCTTTTTTAGTGTCAACGGCACCTCGGCAGTCCGCTTCCCGGATAACGATGGCTGGAGCCGAAACGGAATCAGTGTCTCGCAATTTACCACAGAGGACATCGAGTCTCGCTTGAATGGGACTGCACCATCGACAGGTGTTTTGCTGATCGAGATTTTTTACCACTACTGGCAGACCATGAACCTACCGATCTTTTCGAACGTGATCCCCAATCCGATCCCGCTGTATAGTTACGCGATCATGCCGCTCTCGGCCGCGGAACCCACGCCGACCCCGGCCCCATAAGACGAGGTTATTTTATGGAAATGATTACTCCTAAATCTACCAGAACAGAAAAGCGCCGCCGTGAAAAAGGACAGGTCCTGATCATTGTGGTGTTCGCCATCATCGGCCTGGTGGCTTTCATCGGCCTGGTGGTGGACCTGGGCCTGGTGTACATCGGCTATGGCAACCTGCGCCGTTCTGTGGATGCCGCCGCCCTGGCCGCCTCCCTGCAATACCGCGAAGGCTACACCATCGCCGGGTTGGAAGCCGCGGCCACCGAGTTCCTGACGTTGAACGGGATCCATGATCCGCATGCCACGGTGGTCACCTGCGAAGAGCAGCCCATGTTGTGTGACACCAATGGGGATGGGACCGTTTCGGACACGGAACATCGCAAGTTTGTTCAGGTGATCGCGTCCACCGATGTGCAACTGGCTTTCCTGCGCGTGATCGGTATTAACCAGATTCCGCTCCGTGCGGAAGCCGTCTCCGAGGCTGCCTCGGTGGACGTGGTGCTGGTCATCGACCGCTCCGAGTCGATGACGAACGGCGTACCTCAGGGAAACGGATGGGATCCTTCGCAATGCAATGTCGATCCCCCTCCATTCAGTGGTGGTGGAGGATTTTCGGGTAATTGCAAGCCTTTTGACGATGTGAAGCGCGCTGCTGATGCCTTTGTTGACCAATTGTTCTTCCCCTACGACCGTGTGGCGGTGGTCACCTTTGACCGTTTTGCACACTGTAGTACCTGCGGCTCTGCTGGCAGTGATCGTTTATACCTGGCGCTCAGTTCCGACGAAACTGAGATTCATAACCGTATTCGCAATCTGTGGGTGTATCAGGCTGGGGATGACAATGCCCCCAAATTGTCAAATGCGGGCGTCAATGGCGATAATTGCAGAAATGTCCCCGGCTATCCCTTGGCGATGGATAAACCGGGTCCTGGGCCCTGCCGTGCCTATGATAATAATGACAATTATTTGACCCTCGATTGTCCTGTGGCGATGTTGGGCGGAAGTTACGAATCCTGTACCACTACCAATATCGGTGCTGGTCTGGCGGCGGCAGCCAA
Organism: uncultured Anaerolineaceae bacterium; assembly: GCA_964524485.1. Taxonomy (GTDB): domain Bacteria; phylum Chloroflexota; class Anaerolineae; order Anaerolineales; family Villigracilaceae; genus JACPVF01. The sequence goes on from CAZGFR010000168.1 coordinate 3,392, forward strand.
TGAGTTTTCAGCCAGTATGCGCGAGGAGGCTCTGTGGGTGACGATCCTGCTCACCGATGGCGCTGCCAATAGCTCGACCGATTCGTCGGGTAATTTGCCCTTTGGTTTTTGCAATGCTGGCCTTGGTACGACCAGGCCTTATTGTCGCGATGCAGAGGTTCAAAGCCCGGCTGGCTCGGGAAACTATCTGCAGACCCGTCACTGCTATTCCATCCTGAACTCCAGCGGCGACCCGATCATGGATAACCACGCGATGTGCATGGGCGTGACCGACCCGGCCTGGGACACCCCCGGTATCGCGGACAACGGCCTGCATTACGATGCAGACGATTATGCCCGCGATATGGCCGACTGGCTGTCCATGAATAACGTATTGACCTTTTCCATTGGTTTGGGCAAGCTCGTGACTACTTCAAGCCAGGGTGATCCCAGAGATGGTGAACAGTTATTGAAATACGCGGCTGGTGTGACTGGCGGCCTGTATTACTATGCTCCCACTGGCGACCAGTTGCGCGCCATCTTTGCCAAGATTGCCGATAACATCGCCACCCGACTCACCCGCTAACCTGCGAGGCTTTTATGCGAAAATCTCCGAA
>CAZGFR010000169.1:0-3824 GCA_964524485.1 uncultured Anaerolineaceae bacterium
TTAACCGCGAGGATGGATGGGATGAGCGTCAGCACATAGGCGATCATCGAGTAAATGAACTCGCGCAGGTAACGTTTGGTGGTGGGATTCATGGAAGTCTCCTTGATAAAAAGTAAAGTTTGCTTGACTTCCAGGAGTATAAAATATCCTTGACTAAATGTCAAGGATATTTTACTTAATCCTAGAACGCGATCTCGCCGATCTGCTCGAAGTTCACGTCGAACAGTTCCTCGGCTTCCATCTCGGCCTCGGCGTCAGCAGCATCGCCCGCGCGCACGCCGCGGTCGCAATAGCCGCGATAGGGGCAGTAAGCGCACTTTTGGTGGTCGTCCGTCTTGGGGAAATCTGTCGAGGCGGCGATCTCCTCGGCCAGCTTGACCAGCGTGTCCCAGTCGCGTTGGAACTGTCCCGCGTTGTAGGGGAAGACGGCAGGCTCGGTGGGGAAATCTGCGAACCAATAGACCATCTGAATTTGTTCTGGACCGATGGGCTGGCCGCCGTTTAAGTGACTTCCCGCCTTCCCAAGCAGCGCGCGGTAGACGCGCGTCTGCCAGCGTGGAGCCAGCCACTCGGTCTTGGGCCGCTTGCGATAGGTCTTCCAATCGTAGATCAATGCCTGCCCGTCGCGGACAGCGATCAGGTCATATTTGGCCACCAGGCGGAAGGGTCCCAGCGGGGCAGAGAGGGTCACCTCAGGATGTTTTGTATAACCGGCAAAGGGAAAGTCTGCGTGCAGGTAATTGTCCCACCAGCGCGCGAGGTTGTCGGTATTGGCCAGCCTGCCGACCTGTTCCGCGGGGATGCCGATCAGGTGCTGCTGCACCAGGCGGTGGAAATATTCGCCCTCCTGCTGGTGTTTCTCGTTCTCCAGTGCAGGCTCCGACTCGACGGCGGGGTATTGCAACTGTTCGAGGTAGCGCAACTGAAAGCGCCGCGGGCAGTCGGCGTAATCCTGCAGGGACGATTGACTGAGCGAGCGAAGGGTGATCATATTCCGATTATAAATGACTCGTGACCGAAAATTCGAGTATAATCCGCCCGTTATGATTTACGCTTTCAAGGCAGGCAAGTCGCCCCTGGTTATCGGTGTGCGTGGCTTCATCTTCGCGGAGCCTTATCGAATCGCGCCTGCTCCCGGAAGATAGCGTTATTTGCTGCTTACGCCGCAGGCTGCCCTGCGGCGTTTTTATTTAACGGCGTGGGGGCTACCTGCCAGGGAAACTTCTGGCGACTGCAAACCTTGACGGGTTGCCCCTGCACAATCAAAATGGAAAAACATCATGATCCAAATTCAACTCTCCAACATCACCCTGGTGCTCGGCGCGCGGCGTCTTTTCGAGAATCTTAACTGGGAGATCCAGACGGGACAGAAGATCGGGCTGATCGGCCCAAACGGCGTGGGGAAATCCTCGCTGTTCAAGCTGATCGAAGGGGAGCATGCCCCCGAACTGGGCGGATCCATCACCCGCGCCCGCTCGATCTCGACGGGTTACCTGGCCCAGCAGCCCGAGCTTGACCCCATGCTGACGGCGCTCGACGCCGCCCTGCAGGGCAACCCGCGCGTGGCCGAGGTCCATGCGGAACTGGAGCGCGTGGAAGCCAGCCTGGGTGACCCGTCGGTGTATGGCGATGAGCGCAAATTACAGCGCGCGCTGGAGCGTCAGCACACGCTGATCGAGGAGTATCAAGTCTTGGGCGGGGATGGTTATCCCGAGCGGGTGCGCGAGATTCTGCTCGGGCTGGGACTCGCTCCAAGCGATCTGACCAAGCCCCTGTCCGTGTTGAGCGGCGGGCAGAAGAAGTTGGTCGGGCTGGCGCGGCTGCTGCTGGTCCGTCCCGATGTGCTGCTGCTCGACGAGCCCGATAATCACCTCGACCTGCCTGGCAAGATGTATCTCGAAAAGTTGATCCGCGAATACGCAGGCACGGTGGTGATGATCTCCCACGACCGTTATCTGCTTGACGCGGTCGTAACGCACATCGCCGAACTCGAAGACGGCAAACTGACCGTGTTCGCGGGCGATTACTCATCCTATGTGGCCGACAAGGAAATGCGGCTGGCGCGGCAGGAAGAGATGTTCCGCGCGCAGAAGCACGAGATCGATCGTTTACAGGCCGCCATCAAACGTTATGCCATCTGGGGCAAGATCTACGATAACGAGGATTTTGCGCGCAAGGCCAAGTCGATGCAGAAACGGCTCGACAAGATGGACAAGGTCGAGAAGCCCGTCACCGAGCGCCGCCGCATGGAGTTGACTCTCAACGGCTGGCGCGGCTCGAACAAGGTGCTGGAGTTGGTCGGCGTGAGCAAGTCGTTCGGCGCGAAGCGCGTCTTCAGCGATTTGAACGAAATCATCTGGCACGGCGAGCGTGTGGGGTTGATCGGCCCGAACGGCGCGGGCAAGTCGGTGTTGCTGCGCATGCTGCTCGGGCAGGAAGCGCCTGATACAGGCGAGATCAAGATCGGCCCGAGCGTGTCCATCGGACATTATGCCCAGGAGCACGAGACGCTCGACTTCAACCAAACCCTGCTGGACGCCGTCCGCTATGCGGGCGAGATGAGCGAGTCGCGCGCCACGGCGTTTCTGCTGCGGTATCTGTTCACGTACAAACAAGTCTCGCAAAAGATCGGCGAACTCTCAGGCGGGGAGCGCTCGCGCCTGCAACTGGCGCTGGTGGTGCTCTCGGGAGCGAACTTCCTGCTGCTCGACGAACCCACCAACAACCTCGACATCGCCTCAGCTGAAGTGCTCGAAGCCGCCCTCGAAGATTTCGTCGGCACGGTGCTGGTCATCTCGCACGACCGTTACTTCCTCGACCGCACCGTCCAGCGCCTGCTCGCCATCGAGGATGGAAGGTTGGTCGGGTATGCAGGCGGATACAGCGATTACCTCGCAGCGAAGGGCAAGTGAAACAAACCTCGGAAGTCATCAAGACTTCCGAGGTTTATCTCTGTACTATAATCAGCGCACTTTGCATCGTTGGAGGCATCGCATGGATTTGCACTACAAGGAATTGGAGGGTGGAATTCGCCTGGTAACGCTTCGCGGCAAGCTGGACATTCACGGGGTGTCGGAGATAGAAAAAGACCTGACGACGTATGCCGCAGGAGAGCGCGTGGCTTTGCTGGTGGATTTTTCGCAGGTGGATTACATCGCCTCGATCGGCATCCGCCTGTTGCTGATGACGGCCAAGGCCTTGAAGAGTCACGGCGGGTGGATGATGATCCTCGGGGCAGCCCCGCTGGTGGAGGAGGTGCTGGTCCTTTCGGGCATCAGCCAGATCATCCCCCTGCACGCGGACTTGGGGTCTGCCACCGCCAGTTTGGCGAATCCTGCCTGACGCGGAATCCCGTTAAATCAAAAGCGGCCTGTTCGAACAGGCCGCTTTTGATTCCAAACACGAAAGGTCAAACAGGCTTGCGTTGCGTGCGCGCGCGGGCCGAGAGGTCCTGGATCAAAGCCCGAAGAGACGGGGAAGCGCTCATGTCGGTGGTGTGGACGGTGTGGGTGACGGTTTCCGTCCGCACGGTGATGGCGTATGAAAAGCCGTCGGGGATGGGGCTGGTGGGCAGGTCATCTTGCAGGGCGAAGAAATTCATCTCGTCCAGCAGCAGGCGCAGGGACTGGGCCTCGTCATCGGGGAGGTTGGCCAGGTCGAGGGCCAGGGACATCTTGCGTCCCATGATTCCGCCCGAACGCTCAAAAGTGATCCACATCATTGAGCCAGCCCGAGCGCGCGCAGAATGGAAGTGAGACAGCCGTCGCCTGTGCCGGGCGTCCCGCCGTTGACCGTGATGCCGACCTCGGACCAGCCCTTGGTCA
>CAZGFR010000170.1:0-3714 GCA_964524485.1 uncultured Anaerolineaceae bacterium
ATAATTCGTCCACTGCGCACGTCGCGCAGGAAAGGATTATTGTTTGATGGACCTGGCAACAAAACTGTTGGTGTTCTTCCTGGCATTGGGTGGGATGATCTTCCTGCACGAGCTCGGACATTACCTCGCCTCGCGTTGGGCCAAAATCGATGTGGAAGAGTTCGGCTTCGGCCTGCCGCCGCGCGCGCTTGCGCTGTGGCGCGCCAAGGGCTACCTGCTCTTCAACCGCCAGCGCGTGGAAATCCCCAAGAATTTCGAACGTAACTTCGATTGGTTCGGTGTGGAGCGGCGTCCCGCCGTCGCCACCGTGGATCAGGACGGGGATAAGTACGTCCTGCGCACGATAAGCATCACCCTCGACGAAACGCCTGCCCCCGCCAAAGGCGCCCCGGGCGAACTGCTCGTGGATGCCAACGGGCAGGTGACCTCGGAGCCCCAGCCTGCCCCCCAGCCCAAGGCGTTGACCCTCGGAGCGGAGCGCGGCTCCATCGAGTGGACGGGCCAGATCGACGAAGTGCATCCCGGCACGCTGCTCAGCCTGAACTGGCTGCCCCTGGGCGGATTCGTGCGCCCCAAGGGCGAGACCGACCCGTCCGTCCCCGGCGGGTTGGGCGCCGCCAGCCCGTGGAAGCGCATCATGGTCTACGTGGCGGGACCGGTCATGAACCTGGTGACGGCCATCGTCGTGTACAGCCTGATCACGGGCCTACAGGGCGTGCCGGTCAAGGGCCCCGTGCGCCTCGAGGAAATTTCGCCCGCCTCCCCCGCCCTCGAAGCGGGACTCCAGTCGAAGGACGTCATCCTCTCGATCAATGGACAAGCCGTCAGCCAGAACAGCGACGTCTCGACCATCATCTACAACAACCTCGACAAGCCGCTCACCCTCGTGGTGGACCGCGGCGGCCAGCAGGTGACCATCACCGCCACGCCGCTTTCCAGCCGCGTGGAAGGTGGGCAGGGTCCGCTCGGTATTTTGATGGCGGCCCCCGCCACCCGTCCCGCCACCCTGGGCGAGATTGTCTCCAACGGCGTGGTCATCACGGGCCTCCAGGCCGCTTCGATCGTCTATCTGCCCGTCGCGTTGATCCAGGGCGCGATCCCGCGTGAACAGGCGCAGCTCGTCGGCCTGGTGGGCATCTTCGACATCGTCAGCAGCGCCGTGGACAACGACGTGGCCTCGCGCCAGGAACCTGTGCAATCGAGCGCTCCCGCTCCGCGTCCCAGTTACGAGACCCTGTTGATCATCGCCATGCTGAGTGTCTCGCTGGGCGTCATCAACCTGTTCCCCATCCCCGCCCTCGACGGCGGACGCATCCTCTTCACCCTGCCGGAAGTGCTCTTCCGCCGCCGCATCCCTGCCGACAAGGAAAACATCGTCAACGGCGTGGCCATGCTGCTGCTGATCGCCCTGATGCTCTTCATCAACGGCAGGGAACTCCTCGCCAAAATCATTCCCTAACATGACCGACTCCCGCGTCCCTTTCCAAACCGTGGTCGAAGCCCTGCTGGATGGCAAGGACTTCCCGCGCCGCTACCTCCAGTATTTTTCGGATATCGATCCCGCCTCGCTGTCGTTGCTGATGCAGGCCTGGCCGCAGGTCAAGCCGAGCCGCAAACGCTCCCTGCTCAAACAGATGGAAGCCAACCTCGAAGAGGACACCCTGGTGTCCTACGACGACCTGGCTCGCGCTCTGCTGACCGACCCCGACTCCTCCATCCGCGCGGCGGCCATCCGCCTGCTGGTTGAAAGTGAGGACCCGAAGCTGGTCCCGTCTCTCGTGAGAATCCTCGAAGCCGACGAAGACCCAGCCACCCGCGCCGAGGCCGCCACGGCCCTGAGTCAGTTCCTCATGCTCGGCGAACTGGAAGAGATTCCCGAGAAGGTGCACCGCCAGGCCGAAGAGGCCCTGCTCCACGCCGCCAGCGCGGAAGATCGCGAGATCGCCCGCCGCGCCGTCGAGGGACTGGGCTTCTCATCGCGGCCCGAAGTGCCGCCGTTGATCGAGTCCGCCTTCCGACGCGCCGACCACGGCTGGCGCGCCAGCGCCCTGTTCGCGATGGGCCGCTCCAACGACGACCGCTGGCAGGAGCACGTCCTCAGCATGCTCGTCAACGAGGATTCACACGAGCGGCTGGCAGCCGTCCAGGCGGCGGGCGAGTTGGGGCTGGCTGCGGCCCGTCCGCTGCTCATCCGCCTGCTGGAGGACGAAGAGGACGATACGATCACGAGCGCAGCCATCTGGTCGCTTTCGGAGATCGGCGGCGAGGACGCTCGCACCTACCTCGAAAGCCTGCTCGACATGACCGATGACGAAGAACAGGTCGAGTTCCTCGAAGAGGCGCTCGAAAACCTGGAGTTCACCGAGGACCTCGAGCGCTTCGATCTGATGGCGTTCGACCCGGAAGACGAAGAATAGTGAAAACCGACAGTCACTGGAAAGTGACTGTTTTGTTAAGGATGCCCCGATGCGCGCCGTGAAATCCCTTCTCCATGCAGGCTGGATCGTCGTTTTGATGGCCGCCCTCCTCCTGGGTCTGCCGAAGCAGGCCGAGGCGCAGGGCGGATTCGACGTCAGCGGTTTGCAGGTGTCGTACCGCTTCGGGGAGCAGATCACCTTCCAGGCGCGCATCCAATCCCCCGCCGCCATCTCGCAGGCCTCGATCCTCTTCCGCGAGACGAACGAGTCGATCACGCGCGTCGAGACGCTGACCCTGGCGCCCGACGGCGGCGTCAACTTCCAGTACAACGCCTCGCAGAACCTGCTGCCACCCTTCTCCACCGTGATGTTCTGGTTCCAGGTCACCTTCGCGGACGGGAGCACAGCCACCAGCCCTGTGTACGACTTTCGCTACGACGACAACCGCTTCCCCTGGCGGCAATCCTCGCAGGGGCCGATCACCGTCCACTGGTATCAGGGCGACGACGCCTTCGGCCAGGCCGCGCTCGATTCGGCCAACGCCAGCCTCTCTTCCGTCAACCAGGTGACGCCCGTCGATTTGACGAAGCCGCTCGAGATCTACATCTACTCCACGCCCGACGACCTGCAGGGCGCGCTCTACCTCGGCGGCCAGGAATGGGTCGGCGACCACGCTGACCCGAAGCTGGGCGTGGTCATGGTGGCCATCGCCCCCAATCCCGCCCAGGGTATCGAGATGGATACCGAAATCCCGCACGAGTTGGCGCACGTGATGCTGTATCGATCCCTAGGCGAGGGCTATAACCGCCTTCCCACCTGGCTGAACGAAGGCCTGGCCTCGGTCGCAGAGCGTTACCCCAAACCCGATTACAAAAATGCCCTGGAGATGGCCAGCAAGAATAACTCGCTGCTGCCCATGAGCGACCTGTGCGCCCCCTTCCCGCCCGATGCGGGCCGTGCCTACCTGGCCTACGCCGAGGCTGATTCGTTCGTGCGCTACCTGCGCGAGACCTACAGCACCACGGGACTCTCCGCCCTGGTCAAGGCCTACGCCGACGGTCTGGACTGCGAGTTGGGTGCGACGCGCGCCCTGGGCATGCCGCTCACCCAACTCGACACGCGTTGGCGCGAGTCAAAACTTGGTCAGAACGTGTTCATGGTGGCGCTGCGCAACATGGCGCCTTACCTGCTGATGCTGGGCATGGCGTTGGTCATCCCGCTGTGGGGACTGGTCAACATGTTCCGCGAGAGGAAACAGGATGAGCAACTCCAAACCGAGTGACATCGTCCGCGCGCA
>CAZGFR010000171.1:0-3684 GCA_964524485.1 uncultured Anaerolineaceae bacterium
TTGTCATGGGAAACAATATCCAGGCGTTACAGATTTACACGCTCCCCCAGGGAATTTGCACAGGCAGCCTGCTCGTCATCATCTACGCTGCCCTGTTTTACTTCGGCATGAACGCAGCATCCGCCCGCAACAGTCAAACCGACAGCGCTGCTTACTACAAATCCAGGCGCACAGCTTCCACGGACGATCGCGTCGTCCGAATGGAAAAGCTCCTGAAAAAACGCAATGAGGGTTTGATATCGAAAGAGCAGTACGATTCTGAGAAGACCGAAATCGAGGAAAAAAAGGGGAACCAGCCTGAAAAATAGGTTTCTCATGGAATGGTTAAAGCCCGCCCGTTCTGGTCGGGCTGTTTTTTTTCGTTGAAACGCTCCGTCTGTTTTGGGTATATAATTTTTTAACACAACTGAACCCAGTCAGGAGGCTGGCATGTCAAAGAAACCAGGCGTGATCGCAATTTTGACAGGCGGAGGGGATGTCCCGGGGTTGAACCCGGCCATTCGCGCGGTGACCATCCGCGCGCTGCGGGAAGGCTACCGCGTCATCGGTATTCGACGCGGCTGGGCGGGGCTGGTGGACGTTATCCGCGACAAGGGGGTGGATAACTCGAACAACTACCAGGAATTGACCGAAGAGATCGTCAACCGCTCAGGCCGCACCGGGGGAACCTTTCTACACACGTCCCGCACCAACCCCAGCAACGTCAAAAAATCCGCGGTCCCCGAACACCTCAGGGATCAGTTCAATGCCGAACGCAACGACCTGACGCCCGAGGTGCTGAAGAACCTGGCCTTCCTAAACGTGGACTACCTGATCCCCATCGGCGGCGACGACACGCTCAGCTACGGCGTGCGGCTGTATCGGGAGGGCATGCACGTGATCGCCATCCCCAAGACGATGGACAATGATGTGCCTGGCACCGACTATTGCATCGGATTCAGCACCTGCGTCACCCGCACCATCGCGCTGACCAACAGTCTGCGCACCATTGCGGGCTCGCACGAACGCTTCCTGGTGCTGGAAGTCTTCGGACGTTACGCGGGCTTCACGGCCATGCTGCCCACCCTGGCAGGCGCGGCCAATCGCTGTGTCATCCCCGAGTTCCAGTTCGACATCGAGCACCTGACCGACCTGATGAGCAAGGACCGACTGCGCAATCCCAGCCGCTACTCCATTGCGCTGGTCTCGGAGGGCGCCACCTTCAAGGGCGGCGACATAATGTTCGAAGGCCAGACCACCGACGCCTTCGGCCATGCCAAACTGGGCGGCATCGGAGACGTGGTCTCCTCGGCCATGAAGGAACTCTCCCCCAAGTTCAATGGCGGCAAGACCGTGGACGTGGTCAACCAGAAGCTGGGATACATGGTGCGCGGCGGCGACCCCGACGCCATCGACTCGATCGTGCCGATGGCCTTCGGCAACCTGGCCCTCGACCTGATCCTGAAAGGCATCCACGGGCGGCTGGTCGTCCTCAAGAACGGCCGCTACGACAACCTGCCGCTGGACGTGGTCACCGCCACCAAGAAGCTGGTCAACGTGGATCGCTCCTACGACACGGATCGCTACCGACCCAAGTACGAGAATTTCGAAATGAAGCCGCTGTTCATCATGACCAGCGAAGGCTGACCCCCTCCCAGCCTCCCCCAAATGCAAAGAACGCATTTGGGGGAGGAGCGCCATACTCTTCTTCCCCCATTTTTGTACGTCGAAAATGGGGGAGGGTCGGGATGGGGGTAATTCCGTGGCATAATGCGGGGACTATCGACAAATCAGGAGCAAGCAATGGAATCGATCAAAGAACTTTATCGGATCGGCATCGGTCCGTCGAGCAGTCACACGATGGGACCGCGGCGCGCAGCGGAGATCTTCCGCGGGCGCTACCCGTCGGCGGCGGCGTATCGCGTCAAATTATATGGAAGTCTGGCCGCCACGGGGCGCGGTCACCTGACCGACGCGGCCATCAAGAGCGTCTTCAACCCCGAAACCCTCGAACTGGTCTGGAAACCCGAAAAAACCCTGCCCCTCCACCCCAACGGAATGCGCTTCGAGGCTCTGACCGCGGACGGCAAGACCTTCGGCCGTTGGGAAGTCTTCTCCGTGGGCGGCGGCGCACTGCGCGACGAAGGCAGCCTGCCCGTGCCGAAATGCGTCTACACCACCAAAAGCATGCGCGAAATCCTTGAACACTGCAAACAGACGGGCCAGGCGCTGTGGGAATACGTCGAGGAAAACGAAGGCCCCGAGGTCTGGGACTACCTGCATGAGGTCTGGCGGGTGATGCAGGCTGCCATCGAGCGGGGACTCCACGCAGAGGGCGTCCTGCCTGGCGGATTGGGTGTGGCGCGCAAGTCCTGGGCGTTCTATCGCAAGGCCAACCTGTCGGGACCTGTGCTGCAACGGGCGGGACTGGTCTCAGCCTACGCCCTGGCCGTCTCGGAGGAGAACGCCAGCGGCGGCGAGATCGTCACCGCGCCGACTTGCGGCTCATGCGGGGTCGTCCCCGCCGTGCTGCGCCACCTGCACGAGGTTCTCAACTGCTCTGAGGATTCCATCCTGCGAGCACTGGCCACGGCGGGGCTGATCGGTGACATTGCCAAGCATAACGCATCCATTTCGGGCGCGGAGGTCGGCTGCCAGGGTGAGGTGGGTGTGGCCTGCGCGATGGCGGCAGGCGCGGCGGCCCAACTGCTGGGCGGCACCGTCCGCCAGATCGAGTACGCCGCCGAGATGGGACTCGAACACCACCTCGGCCTGACCTGTGATCCCGTCAACGGGCTGGTGCAGATTCCCTGCATCGAGCGCAACGCCTTTGCCGCCGCACGCGCCCTGGCCGCCGCCGACTACGCCCTCTTCACCGACGGCAGCCACCGCATCTCGTACGATGACGTGGTGTCGGTGATGCGCGAGACGGGGCACGCCCTGCCTTCGCTCTATCGCGAGACTTCCGAAGGCGGGCTGGCCGCCGCCTATCAGCGCCGCCGCAGAAAGCAGAACACGGCCAATCTGCCCACGCCGCCAGCGCCTCCGCCCAGTGAGCCGCCTGCGACCAATGGCGGATAAACTTTGGTAAGCATCTGCTGTAAACTAGTGCTGTTCACTTGGAGTCCAGAAGTCTCACTTCTGGACTTCGCCAATTGTCCGCAAGGTTTAACTTGCAAACCCCTCTCAATCGGAGTTTCCCATGCCTGAGATGCGCCTGTTGAAATGTCCTGCCTGCGGAGGTCCGCTCGAACCGCCGCGCGGCGAAGCCACCATGAAATGTACCTACTGCGGCAACGCGGTGGTCATCCCCGAAAGCCTGCGCTCGGCCTCTGAAACGGCAGCCAGCCCCCAGGTCAGTATTTTCTCGGGCGTCGACCTGAACTCGATGGTCGGCTACGGCGCCCAGTGGAGCGAAGTCGTCCAGATGGCGCAGAGGGGCAACAAAGAGGAAGCGGTCAAGAAATACATGGCGCTGACGGGTAACAGCGAATCTTCGGCGCGCTACATGGTGGACAACCTTTCGGGCACCCAACTCTACGACACCATGACAGGCCAGGCCGTGCAGCAGATCTACGCCCCCTACATGAACATGGCCGCCGAGACGGTCAAGACCACCACGCGCTGGTCGCTGTGGCTGGGGTGCGGTATCACCGCTTTCGTGATGTGCATCATCCTGGTCACGGTCATTCCAACCCTGATCGG
>CAZGFR010000172.1:0-3675 GCA_964524485.1 uncultured Anaerolineaceae bacterium
ATCGGTCGCCTTCTTTTTATAGCTGTATCACTTCCGGCCTCAACCCCAACTCGTCGATCAGCCCGTTCAATTCTTCATCCGTCAATCTCCTCCCCTTCCCCGCATAGGCGGTGAGGGCGGCTTCCATCATATTCGTGCCGAATGACCTGCCCTCATACCTCGGCGTGGACGTGATGACCGTCTTCACGCCGCGCTGGCGCAGGGTTTCGATGTTGTCCTCGGTAGTGGTGTTGGTGACCACGGTCTTGCCGTCGAGGCGGGCGGGCATGTATTTGCGCATGAAGAGGAAATCGCCCGCGATCAGGTCGGATTCCTCGAAGTATTTGATGTATTTCGGTTCTTTTTCCGCGCCGTCACTGCCATAAAAGATCATGGACATGGGGAAGTGGCTGACGATGGGCAGCATGACGCGTGCGACGCGTTTGAAGGCAGGAATGCCGTAGATCGGCAGCGGGACTCCCAACGCCACCATCAGGTCGCCGAAGACGGTTTGGTCCGAGACCTCGGCCACGGCCTGCGCCAGTCCGAGACGGTCCACGGCCACGGGGACGAAGGCTTGCTTGAAGTGGACCTCGCCCAACTGTGGACGGGCCAACTCGAAGACGCGGCGTTCGAGTGTGTGTTTGAGTCCACGACCGTCGCATAGCGGAGTCTTCGTCACGCCTTCGACCATCTTGAGCGCGGCGTGCAGCGGATATTCGCGCTCGTCGAGGCGCAGGTACAGGTCCACGCCGCCGACGCCGAAGGCGTCCACCTTGCTGTCCAGGTCGAGATACATCTGGCGGGCCTTGGCTACGTCGCCGTCCAGGCCGATGCGCTCGACCAGGATCTCTTCGCCCTTGAGGCGGATGGTCACGCTCTTGTTCCGCTTGGAGCTCCCCAGGCTGATACTGACGGCACGCTTCATATCACACCTCTCCCACGAACGGATTGGACCGCTTCTCCCGCCCCACCGTCGTCTCGGGACCGTGGCCTGAGAGCAGACGGGTTTCATCGGGCAGAGTATACACCTGCTCGCGGATGCTGCGTTCCAGCGTGGCAAAATCACCGCCGGGCAGGTCGGTGCGGCCGACCGAGCCTGCAAAGATCAGGTCGCCGCAGAAGCAAATGCCTGAGTCGGCCACGTAGAAGATACAATGCCCCTTCGTATGTCCGGGCGTAAAGCGGACTTCAAAGACTACTTCGCCGAGGCGCAGAATCTGACCTTGAACCAGGTCGATGGTGGGTTCGGGGCCTGGATCGATGTCGAAGCCAAAGGCGGCGCCGCCCCCGCCCGAGCGCCAGAGGACGTGGTCGTCGGGATGCAGGGCCACCAGAGGAAGCGGATTCAACGCATCGGCGATCGCGCCCGCACCGCCGAGGTGATCGAAGTGGGCGTGGGTGTACCATAGGTGGGCGATGCGCCAGCCACGACTCCGCGCTTCGGACAGGATCAACTCACCGTCCCAGGATGGGTCGATGACGGCCGCGTCACGGGTGGCAGAATCCGCCACGAGGTAGGCGTTCGTCTGGGCGGGGCCGAGGGTAAAGGTCACGATCTCAAGCATGTTCACCTCGCGGAGAAAAGGTCAGGGTCAGGAGGATCGCCAGGCCGATCGCGCCCAGGCTGACGGGGTAGACCAGGTCGGGCGCCTGGTGATAGAGCAAACCCGCCAGAATCGGGGAAAGGGTCAGCGCGATCGAAGCGACAGTTTCGTTCATGCCGAAGGCCAGGCCCATCTGCGATTCGTGGACCAGCCCGCGCACCTGGGCCGAGAGCATCGGGCGCACGGCGCGGAATCCGCCCAGCAGGAAATAGGCCAGCGCGTAGACCGGGAAGGCCGTCACGCGCCAGATGAGCAGGACAAAGGTTGCGGCCAAAACCTGACCGATGAGCATGCCGCGCCGCGCCGAAAGCCACGAGCCGAAGGCAAATGTGATGAGGGCGTTCCCCAACACCGCCACCGACCCCAACAAGCCGATCTGCTGCAACGTCAGACCGCGCTGGGTTTGCAGGAAGTTGGTCGTCAGCGGCTGGGGCAGGTACATGGCAAAGATGATGACGAAGACCAGCGCGATGAACCCGAGATACCGCGTGTTGTTCCACAAGTCGGTGGGCGGCGCCTCGGGGTCGTGATGGTCGAGCGACTGCGGCTTGATGAAGACCAGGAAGGCCGTGGAGACCACGAAGGTCACGGCCGCCGCGGCAAAGACCCAGCGCAGGCCAAAATGCTCGCCGATCCAGCCGCCCGTCAGCGGACCCAGCACCGCGCCGACGTTAAAGGCCGTCGATGTAAACGACAGGGCGCGGCTCACACTCCATGTGCCGCGCGCAGCGGTCACGTAACTGCTGAGCGGCGAAGAAACGAAGGCGGTGAAACCGTAAAGAAGCAAGCCCGCCACAAAGAGCGGCAACGCCGAGGCAGCCGCCATCAACAACGCCGCCAGGATGCCGATCAGCCAGGCCGCGATCAGCAGCGGGCGGCGGCCGATGCGGTCGGAGAGAAAGCCCGCAGGCACGTGCGAGATCATCATCGCCAGCCCCGCGAAACTCAAGATGGCGCCGATGGCCACAGGGTCCGCGCCGAGGTTTTGGAGATGGATGGATTGAAAATACATGAACGCGCCCTCGCCGATCCCCCAGGTGAACAGGGCGAGGAAAATCAAAACTAGACTCGGATTCACAAAGACCGCTCCACACGACGGATAAAATCGAGCGCCAACTCAAAGGCCTGGAGTCGGGCCGCATCGCGCGGGACGACGTGGCCTGATCCCGTTATATAAGCCTTGACCTTGTCCGACGCGCCCAGGTCGGCGTAGATGCGTTCCATGTTCTCGGACAGGACGTAGGTGTCGTCCTTCGAGTGGATGAGCAGGGTCGGCACCTTGACCTGCGGCAAGGCGGCGCGCATCTCGGCCAGCAGCCCGTTCAACTCCGCGATCGAGCGGACGGGATTCTGCGGATACGAGACGTGCTCCTGCCAGGCATTCTGGTCGAACCAGCCCGAACCAGGCGGCAGCTTGCTCTTGGGCATGTAGGGCAGGAACAGACTGATGAGTTTCAGGTACCGCATGCGCGGATCGGGCGGCAGCGCATACGGCGTGGACATGACCGCCACGCCCGCCACATCCAGCCGCGCCGCCGACAGCAGGGACAGGGCTCCGCCCATCGAAAGCCCGACCAGGATGACGTGATCCACGGAGCCGCGCAGGAGGTGGTAGCCGTCCTCGACGGAGGCCAGCCAGTCGGTGTAGCGCGAGCGGATCATGTCCTCGGGGTGGGTGGCATGTCCCGCGAGGCGTACGCCCAGGCAGGTGTAGCCCTTTTCGTGCAGGTAGTCCCCCATCCAGCGCATTTCCTTGGGCGCGCCCGTGAATCCGTGCGTGAGTAGACAGCCCAGCTTACGATTGTCGGCGGGAAGGAAGAACGGTTCAGCGGTGGGGATGATCTGGGTCATGGTCGCCCTCCAAAAAACAACGCGGGATCGAAAGTGTTCATGTCGGGAATTATACGCGCAGTAGAAAAAACTGCGCCAAGGACGGCGCAGGTGTGGTCTATTCTCTCATCCAGGCAGGGCGCAGGCTTGTCACTTGTGGGTAGATCGGGCAGTCCTCGGTATGCGCGCCCCGCAGGTACCCCGTGGACATGAGGAATTCGTTGACGATCTCGCCGCCTGTGAAGACGAAGGTCTTCTT
>CAZGFR010000173.1:0-3634 GCA_964524485.1 uncultured Anaerolineaceae bacterium
TAATTGCGCGTTGTTGATGGCGATGGCCACCTGGTCGGCCATGGTCTGCAGCGAGGTGATGTCCTCTTCGGTGAAGGCGTTCAGGCGTCCGCTTTGCACCGTCAGCGCGCCCAGCGGATGCGACTTGACCACCAGCGGCAGGGCCATCTCGGAGCGCGTCTGCGGCAGGTGCGGATTCTTGAAATGCGAGGTCTCGCCTTCCACGTCCAGCGCGATCTGCGCCTTCTGCGAGCGGATGGCCCGCCCGATCATGGACTTGTCGTCCACAGCCAGGCGGAATTGTTCGTCGAGCATGGCGCGCCCCGCTTCGCCGTACCCCGCCCGCAGCACCGCCCATTCCTCGTCGTCCGAGACCAGGAACACGCCCGAGTAATACAAGTCGAATTCCTTGCAGATGACGTTCACGGCGTATTCGAGCAGTTCGTCCAGGTCGAGGATCGAGGTGACCGCCTGCCCGACGCGCGCGGCCATCTCCAGCAATTTGTGACGCCGTTCCAGCATCGACAGCATGCGCTCGTTCTGCTGCAACAGGTACTTGTTGCGCTCGGCCGCATGCGTCAACTGTCGGACGTTGTTCTCGAGCCGCTCCACCAGCTCCTGCTGGTAGGCCTCGTGGTGACGCTCGGCCTGTTCCAGTTTCTCGCGCCTGCCGTTCAGGAAGGCGTCCACCTGCTCGCGGAAGGTGTCCACCTCGATGGGCTTGGGGATGAATCCCACCGCGCCCGCCGCCAGCGCCCGCTCACGCGCGTCCACGCTCGCATCTGCCGAGACGATCACCAGCGGCACATTCGGCAGGATCTTGCTCAGGCGGGTGGCCGCCTCGCGGCCCGTCATGTGCGGCAGGTTGTGGTCGAGCAGCACGATGTGCGGACGAGTCTCCTCGGCCAGTTGCAAGCCATCCAGCGGGTCGGCTGCCTCCAGCACCACGTATTTCCCTTCCAGCAGACGCCGCACGAGCAGGCGCGCCGAGTCGTTGTCCTCGATGTAGAGGACGCGCGGCAGCGAACGCGGGTCGAGGGCGGGCTGAACCATGGACGCTATGCGCCTCCGTTGGCGGAGTCTTCCGCCAGGCGCTTCTCGATGATCTCGCGGATGACCTCGGCCGTGATGGGTGACTCGTCCACGATGCTCTTGAAGGCGTCCCGCGGATAGGTCAGCAATTCGACAGGCGTATCCTCCGCGACGCGCACACAGGCGCGCGAGAGTCCGCCGCGTAGCAATTCCATCTCGCCGAAGAATTCTCCCTTGCCCAGGCTGGATACGCGCTCGCCCCACGTCGAGCGGGTCAACACATCCACGCGGCCGCGCGCGATCATGTAGAAATGGTCCACGGGCTGGTCGTAGCCAAGGATGGTCTGGCCTGGAGGCAGGACCACGTGCTCGGCTTTCTTGGTCATCTCCAGCATGTGACGGTGACGCAGTTGCGGCAGCGCACGCGAGATGGTCTCGTCGATCAGCTCGCCGTCGAAGATGACGATATTGCGCGTGGTGCGCGAGGTTAGTGACGGGTCGTGCGTGACCATGACAATGGTCTTGCTGCTCTGGGTCAATTCCTGGAAAAGGTCGATGATGGCGTCGGCTGAACGCGAGTCGAGGTTGCCCGTCGGCTCATCCGCCACCAGCACGGGCGGGTCGCAGGCCAGCGCGCGCGCAATGGCGGCCGTCTGCTGCTGCCCCGTGGAGACCAGCGCGGGCAGTTTGTTGGCGAACTTTTCGAGGTGCACCAGTTTGAGCAAATCCATGGCGCGCTCGGGGCGCTCGTCGAAGTCGTACATGTCGGCGTAGTCCATCGGCAGCATAACGTTTTCGAGCAGGGTCAGCATCGGCAGCAGTTGGAAGAACTGAAAGACGATGCCGAGGTTGCGTCCGCGCCACTTGGAGCGCTCGCTCTCGGTGACCCTGGTGTAGATGTCCTTGCCGCCGATCACCACCCGCCCCGCCGTGGGATGGTCGATGCCCGTGATCATGTTCAGCAGCGTGGACTTTCCACTGCCCGATTTCCCGACGATGGAAACGAACTCGCCGCGGTTGATGGTGAGGTCCAGTCCCTTGAGCACCAGGAACTCGCCCGCCGCATTCTTGTAGATCTTCTGGATGCGCTGCATCTGGATCATCGGCTCGGGCGTGGATTCGGCCCATTGAACGGGAGCAGGCGTCGGGTTCATGCCGCCCTCCCTTCGGCCAGATTCCGCACCTCGTGCACGATCTCCCCATCCGCCAGCACCAGGTGACGCGAGAAACGCGCGGCCAGGCCGCTGTCGTGCGTGACCATCACGATGGTCTTGCCATGTTCGCCGACCAACTGCTCGAAGACGTCGAAGATGTGGTCGGCCGTCAGCGAGTCGAGGCTGCCCGTCGGCTCGTCGGCGATCAGGATGGGCGGGTCATTGGCCAGGGCGCGCGCAATGGCCACGCGCTGCTGCTGTCCGCCCGAGATGTAGGCGGGCAGTTTTTTGGCGTGTTCTTCCAGCTCGACCAATTCCAATAATTGCATGGCCCGCTCTTTGCTCTCGCGCGGACTGTACAGCCCGCACAGGTCCATGGGCAGGGTGATATTCTCGACCAGGGTCAGCATGGGCAGCAGCTGAAAGGACTGATAGACGATGCCCAGGTTCTGTCCGCGCCACAAGGCCAGCGCATCTTCACTGAGTTTATGAATGGAAACGGGACTACCATCGGTGTTGACGACGACCTCGCCGCTGGTGAGATGGTCCACACCGTTGAGCATGTTGAGCAGCGTGGACTTGCCCGCGCCCGACTTGCCCACCACACCCAGAAATTCCCCCGCATGGACCTGGGCATTGATCCCCCGCAGGGCGGGAAACTCTCCCGCCGCGGTGGAATAGACTTTGACGACATCGCGCAATTCGATAATGGGGTCCATAATGTTGAATGTCAATGGGTACCTGTACCTGACGACAAACCGCAGCCAAAACCTACGGCCGAATCGGAGACAAACAAAAACGGCTGCCGAGGCAACCGTTCCTGGGGGCATGCCATACGACATTAATTTTACCCCTTCCGTCCTATTTGCGCCAATTCACACAACTTACGGCGGCTTTACAAAGGGGGATGGGCGCTTGTTTTCTTGTCAGCCGCCTGCCGTGCGCGTATAATTATCCCCGATCAGGATGGGATAGATAGGATGCGTCTCATTCAGCCTCCAGCCCCATTGCGCTTGATCACGAATGAAAAATCGTCTGACGGGAACTTTCATGCCAAACAGCAACCTTACCGAAGCCAAACGGGCAAAAAACGACGAGTTCTACACCCAGTATGCCGATATCGAGAAGGAAATGAACGCATACCTGGAATTCAACCCCGACGTGTTTCGGGGCAAGACGATTCTGCTGCCCTGCGACGACCCCGAATGGAGCAACTTTACCAAATATTTCGCCCAAAATTTCGAGCGCTTTGGGCTGAAAAAACTCATCAGCACCAGCTATGCGGTGGAGAGCAAAACCTACAAAGGCACCTACCAGCCCACGCTCTTTGAAACACAAGCTCCCTATTACGACGAAGTCAAAACCGTGAAGAACGGGAAGAGCTTCACCCTCACCCAGGACAAAACGGGCGACCATCATGTGAATGTGGAGGACCTGGAATGGCAGTATCTGCAAGGCGACGGCGATTT
>CAZGFR010000174.1:0-3604 GCA_964524485.1 uncultured Anaerolineaceae bacterium
CGCAGTGCAGGTGTACGCCCTCCGCCAGCGCGTCGGGCTACTCGACCGCCTTAAGGTTCAAGAATATATTATGAAAACTCAAATCATTCCTTTTACAGAAGAACACCTCCCAGAGGCGGGACGGCTGCTGGCCGCGCGCCATCGCGCGGACCGTGTCCGTTTGCCGCTGCTGCCCGCGCGCTTCGAGGAGCCCGCCGTCGCAACCCAGGCGGTGAAGGCCTTATGGGAGAAGAAGTTCAAGAGTGGCTACGCCGCCTTCCGCGACGGGCGCATGTTGGGCTACCTGCTGGGTGAGACCGTGGTCCAGTCGTGGGGGCGCTGCGGGTACGTGACCCTGCCAGGCTACGCACTGGACGAGGGCGAGCGCCCTGCCCTGCTGCAGGACCTGTACGCCCGCCTGGGCGAGGACTGGGTGCGGCGCGGCGTCTTCAGCCACGGACTGTACGTCTCGGCGGCCGAGCCGCAGATGGTCGAGGCGCTGTTCAACGTCGGCTTCGGCAAGGAGCGCGTGGATGCGCTGCTCGACCTGCGGACGCTGTCCATCCCAGAGGGGAAAACTCCAGCAGGCATCCACATCCGACAGGCGGGCCCAGGCGACAACGCGCTGACGGGGGGCTTCTCGGACGTGATCTTCCGCGCGCTGGCGAACGCCCCCTACTGGCACCCGACCGTCCCCGAGGAATGGGGGGAACTGCACGAGGGCTGGTCGGAACTGGCGGATGAGAAGGACTGGACGGTCTGGATGGCGCTGGAAGGCGAGTCCGCGCTGGGGATGGTGGGCTTCACCCCGCAGCAGGAAACGGACACCGACCTGCTGACTGGGCCCCGCACCGTCTACCTGAGCGTGGCCGCCACCCAACCCGAGGCGCGCGGACGCGGCCTGAGCACGCTGTTGAGTTGGCATGGCTTGCAGCACGCGTGCGAGAGCGGATTCGAAGTCTGCACCACCAACTGGATCAGCCCCAACCTGCTGGCCGCGCGTCACTGGCCGAGGTATGGCTTCCAGGAGGTGGCCTATCGCCTGGCGAAGCGCCTCGATCCGCAGATCGCCTGGACGCGGGGATAGCCAGAGGGTTCACCGCGGAGCCGCAGAG
Source organism: uncultured Anaerolineaceae bacterium (assembly GCA_964524485.1). Classification (GTDB taxonomy): domain Bacteria; phylum Chloroflexota; class Anaerolineae; order Anaerolineales; family Villigracilaceae; genus JACPVF01. The sequence continues at coordinate 1,095 of CAZGFR010000174.1, forward strand.
GACGCGGAGGGATGTCGATCATTGGAGAGGAACAGGTCATGCGTTATGCATGGCCTGGTCTTTTTGGGGGGTAAGCTCGCCCTTACCCTTTCGGGTACGATGTCGACTGCGCTCGCCTGGTCTCGATACGGTCGGAAGAACACCGACCTACTCGACCACCACGGCTCGCTCCGCTCACATGTGCCTGCGGCCCAGTGCAGGCAGGGCGAAAGAGGGCGGATTCAGCCCTGTTCTGACAAAAGTGTTAAGCGGGGGCTCTATCGAATTTTCAAATTTGCAAAACATGGATTGCGGCAAGCTCGTTAGAATGAATCGCAGGTTCAAACGACAGGAGGGCCATGATGCGCACATTGCCCTTCAGAAAGGACAAGACCTATTGGGGAACAGCGCGATAAAGGACCGATAGAGGATCGATAGAGGTTCGATAGAGGTTCGATAGAGGATGGCCGCAGGGCTGCGCAAGCCCTGAGGAGGGGCATCCGCCAGCGCACGGTGACAGGGCTGGATTCGATCGTCACAATCTACCCATCGAAAGGAATGCCAAAATGGCAAGAGTTCGCAAGAATATGGCCATGCAAGGATTGACTGGACTGCTGGGCGACCAGCTGTTGCTCCGCACCGACAAAGCGGGACGCACCATCGTGGGAGCCCGCCCGACCTTCAACGAGGGCCAGGTCTTCACCCCCGCCCAGGTCTCTCACCACGAGGACTTCCGCGCGGCGGTGACCTACGCCAAGGGGGCCAAGGGCCTGGAGGTCTACGCCAAGAAGGCGGCGGGGACGCCGATGAACACCTACAACGTGGCCGTGGGCGACTGGCTCAATCCGCCCGAGGTGAAGGAAGTAGACATGAGCGCCTGGGACGGCACGGCGGGCAAGACCATCCGCATCCTGGCTGTGGATGACGTGCAGGTGACCCAGGTGGAGGTGTCCATCCTGGACGCGCGCGGCGACGTGCTGGAGCACGGCCCCGCCGCCTCCGCGGAAGGCGCCTGGTGGACCTACACCACGACCGCCGACGGCGTCAACGCCGCGCAGGTGACGGCCGTGGCCAGGGACCTGCCTGGTCACACGGGCCAGAAGACGCTGCAGGTGTAGCCGCATGATCAAGGTTGGGCTTCGAGGAGAAATGCCTCGGGGCCCAACCTCTGCTTCAATTTCAAATCGAATTCAAGCTGTGATGTTGCGGTACCTGCAACATGGCCCCCGTACAGTGGAGAAAATCCACCCCCCACGGAGGCAGACATGGCCCGCAAGACCGATGACAAAAAATTGGAAAGCATCTATAATACCGTTCAGGAACATCCAGGAAAGAAGGCAGGCTTCATCGCCCGCCTGTTGGGACTCAACCGCAGCGAAGTGACCCGTTCGCTGCCCACGCTCGAAGAGCGAGGATTGCACCTAAGCGAGGACGATAAGGGAGGTCTATGGCCGTTCAAAAAATCTCAATGACCCAAAACACAATGCTACACAAGGCGAAGAAATGTTGCAGAATTCGACGGGGCGGCATGCTATGCTGTTGCAGACCGATGCAACCAGCGCCCATCCCCCGTCCCGCAGGTTATCAACCCAGGGGAGCCTGCGGGACATTCTCGATGGATGAATTTGTGAGAACGGGTTGCAGGGAGCAGACATGAGCGGAAAAACCAAAGCAGAACGTCTGGAGGAAATGAAACGCCTGTACGTCCAGCGCGCCTTCTCGGACATCGAGATGGCCGAGCGGCTGGGCGTGGACCGTACGTTGATCTATCGCGACCGCATCGAACTAAGCGGGGAATACCCCATCGAAAAGGATGAGAACGGGCGTTATCACATCCCGCGCACGAAGCTGATCTCGGAGATCAAGGTCAACCTGCACGAGGCGCTGGCCCTGTACCTGGCGGCGCACAAGGCCTCGCGCCAGACGCGCCATTACCAGCCGCACACGGCCAACGCCGTGGAAAAACTCTCGGCCAGCCTGCGCCAGCCCATGACCGAACGACTGTTGAAGTCGGCGGACCGCCTGCTGCGGCAGGAGAAGGACCCCGAGAAGGTCAAAATCCTGGAGATCGTCACCCAGGCCTGGGTGGAGCAACGCAAGGTACGCGTGGAATACCAGGCGCTGGGCAGCGACGGCCTGACGCGCCACACCCTCAGCCCTTACTTGATCGAGCCTTCGATCTGGAGCGACAGCCTGTACGTGATCGCGCGCAGCGATTTCAACGACAAGGTGCTGTCCTTCAAGATCGAACGCATCCTCTCGGCGGCGCTCTCGGGCGAGACGTTCGAGATCCCCGAAAGCTTTGACGACGAGCAATTGCTGAAACACGCCTGGGGCATCTGGTTTGGAGACAAAGACCCCGTCCTCGTAAGATTGCGCTTCTCCCCCGCTGTAACCCGCCGCGTGCGGGAGAGCATCTGGCATCCGCTGGAGAGCGTGGAGGACACCGAGGAGGGCGGCTGCCTGTGGAGCGCGGAGGTGGCCGAACCGCGCGAGATGCTGCCCTGGGTGCGCGGCTGGGGCGCGGATTG
>CAZGFR010000175.1:0-3593 GCA_964524485.1 uncultured Anaerolineaceae bacterium
CAGCGCGTGGGCGTGGCGTGGATCGCGTCTGCGTGCGGGAAATGCGAGTATTGCAAATCGGGGCAGGAAAATCTGTGCGCACAATTCAAGGCCACAGGCCGCGATGCGGACGGCGGCTATGCCGAGTACATGACCGTCCGCGCGGATTTTGTGCATCCCATCCCTGAGGCCTTCTCGGATGCGGAGGCCGCTCCGCTGCTGTGCGCGGGCGCTATCGGCTATCGGTCGCTGAGGTTGAGCAACTTGCGCGATGGAGGCACGCTGGGCCTGATGGGCTTCGGCGGCTCCAATCACCTGGTCCTAAAAATGACCAATTACCAATTCCCCAATTCCAAGGTCTTCGTCTTCAGCCGCAACGCCGAGGAGCGCGAATTCGCCCTGTCGCTGGGAGCGGCCTGGGCGGGCGAGATTAACGGAGTCCCACCTGAGGGGTTGGACGCGGTCATCGACACGACGCCCGCCTGGGGTCCAGACCTGGAGGCGCTGAAACGGCTCAAGCCGGGCGGACGGCTGGTCATCAACGCCATCCGCAAACAGGAGACGGATAAGCAGGTCCTGACCACGTTGGATTATCCGTCGCAGTTGTGGATGGAAAAGGAGATCAAGTCTGTGGCCAACGTGACCCGCGCCGACGTGCGCGAGTTTCTGGAACTGGCGGCGCAGGCGGGTATCAAACCCGAGTTTCAAGAGTATGATTTAAAGGACGCTAATCAAGCGTTGCTGGAATTGAAGCAAGGTAAGATCCGCGGTGCGAAAGTTTTAAAGGTATGAGGTTCAGTCATAATGAAGGAGAATAGAATGGCCTCACAAAAAGTAAATTCGATCCTCACCAACCTCATCCGACTGGTATCGGGCGTTATCTTCATCGGCGCGTGTCTCTTCTGGCCCGCTGGGACATTCAATTACTGGCAGGCCTGGACCTGGCTGGCGGCGCTCTTCATTCCAATGGGTGTTTCGCTAGTCTATCTCGTCCGCCGCGACCCCGCCCTGCTCGAACGGCGTACGCGCACGAACGAGACACGCCCCGAGCAGAGACTCATCATCGCCGCCTCGACTCTCTATTTCCTGGTCATCTTCCTCCTGCCTGGCTTTGACAAACGCTACGGCTGGTCGCAGGTCCCCGTCTGGCTGGTCCTGCTGGCGGACCTGGTCGTGGTGACAGGCTACGGCCTGTACATCCTCGTCTTGCAAACCAACAGCTATGCCTCGCGCGTCATCGAGGTGGAACAGGGACAGAAGGTCATTAGCACAGGTCCTTACGCGCTCGTGCGCCATCCCATGTATCTGGGCATGATCCTGTTGATGAGCGCCACCCCGCTCGCGCTGGGGTCGTTCTGGGCCTTCCTGCCCTCGCTCGGGCTGATTCCCCTGCTGGCGATCCGCGCCAAAGACGAAGAAAAACTTTTAATGAAAGAACTGACAGGCTATCGCGAGTACACGCAAAAGACGCGCTTCCGCCTGTTCCCTGGCCTCTGGTAATTTGAAGTCCAAAACACTGCGCCCAAAACAAATCTCATCGAGGTACCCATGAAAGACGTCTACGATCTCAAGTCCGTCAAACTGCCCTATCTTTCGGGTGGACTGCTGAAATTTTTCGTTTCCCTGGTCGAGGGGCCGCTGGGCGGGCTGCTCACGCCCAGCCTGTTCGAGAGCGCGGGTATCAACTGGCTGCGCAAGCAGAACTTCGAGGACGCGCCCACGAACTATCCCATCCATTACACGGGGCGGATGCAAACCGAGGCGGCGTCAGTGCCCGAACACGAGTGGCCGACCCAGCCCTCCGAGGGCAAGGGCTTCCGCTTCGCGGACATCCATGAGTACGCCGAAGCCTATCGCTCGGGCAAGACGACACCCGAGGAAGTCGCCAAAAAGGTGTTGGAGGCCATCGAGGCCAGCAACGCGTCCAACCCGCCGCTGCGCGCCGTCATCGCCGTGGACCGCGAGGAGGTCATGCGCATGGCGCGCGAGTCGACCCAGCGCTTCAAGGACGGCCAGCCTCTCGGCATTTTCGACGGTGTGCCTGTGGCCGTCAAGGACGAGTTGGACATGACGCCTTATCCCACCACGGTCGGCACGTCCTTCCTCGGCAAAGCTCCAGCTAAAGAGGACGCCACCGTCGTGGCTCGTCTGCGCACAGCGGGCGCATTGTTGATCGGTAAAGCCAACATGCACGAGATCGGTATCAACGTGACAGGCCTCAACCCGCATCATGGCACGGTGCGCAATCCCTACAACGTGGGCCACTTCACGGGTGGAAGTTCCAGCGGTTCGGCGGCAGCCGTTGCGGCGGGATTGTGTCCCATGGCCATCGGCGCGGACGGCGGCGGCTCGATCCGCATCCCCGCCTCGTTCTGCGGCGTGGTGGGATTGAAAGCCACCTATGGGCGCGTCAGCGAATTCGGCGCGGCCCCGCTCGATTGGAGCATTGCCCACGTCGGACCGTTGGCGGGCTCCGCCACCGATGCAGCCCTGACCTACGCCCTGATCGCTGGCCCCGACCCCAAAGACCCGACCTCGCTGCTGCAACCCGATCCCACGCTGACGGGCTGGAACTCCGACCTGAAAGGTTTGAAGATCGGCGTGTACTGGCCCTGGTTCCGCCATGCCGAAGCGGAAGTGGTCAGCACGTGCATGGCCCTGCTCAAGCAGTTCGAGGCGCTGGGCTGCGAGGTGCGCGAGATCGTCATCCCAAACCTGGAAGCCAACCGCGTCGCGCACACCGTCACCATCACCAGCGAGATGGCCCAGGCCATGTCCGCCACCTACCAACATCATCACCGCGAACACGGACTGGATGTGCGCCTCAACCTGGCGTTGGCGCGACGCTTCACCGCCACCGACTATGTCACCGCACAGCGCATCCGCACGCGCATGATCCAGCACTTCAAGGATGCCTTCCAAAGCGTGGACGTGATCCTGACCCCAACCACGGGACTCCCTGCGCCCGCCATCCCCGCCGACGCCCTGCCCGACGGCAACTCGGACCTGACCACCACCGTCGAGATCATGCGCTTCGTCACCGCCGCCAACCTGACGGGTCTGCCCGCCATCTCCTTCCCCGCGGGCTACACCTCGCGCGACCTGCCCATCGGCATGCAGGCCATCGGCAGGCCGTGGGACGAGGCCACGCTGTTGCGTCTGGCCCTGGCCGCCGAACGCCTCGTCGAGCGCAAAGCGCCGCAGGTGTTATATTCGGTTCTATAGCGATAGACCTCGGAGGTCTCGAGGATTTATGGCTCTCCAACGCGACCCCCAGCACCTCGAACGCAAGGCCTTGCATCGTTTCGCCGACTTCCGCGATAAGCGCGTGCTGGAAGTCGGCTGCGGCGAGGGACGGCTGACCTGGCTGTACGCCGACTCGGCCCGCCACGTCACCGCCTTCGACTCCGACCTGGACGCCCTGCGCGTGGCCCGCGCCGACCGTCCCTTGCGGCTCGAGTCACGCGTCGCACTGACGGGGGCCAGCGCCCGCCATCTGCCTTTCCCCCACGAGAAATTCGACCTCGCCATCCTGGCCTGGTCGCTCTGATGCATCGAACACGAGAGCATGGTCCATGCTCTGGATGAAATTCGAAGAGTGCTCACCCCCGATG
>CAZGFR010000176.1:0-3577 GCA_964524485.1 uncultured Anaerolineaceae bacterium
TGCGCGCTCTCGTCCGCCCGCAGTACAGCACCGTCGAAGCGGTACGCGGCCTCTCGTTCCAGATGGAAGCGGGCGAACTGCTCGGGTTCATTGGTCCGAACGGGGCGGGGAAATCCACCACGATCAAGATGCTGACAGGCATCCTGCATCCCAGCGCGGGCGAGGCCAGCGTGCTTGGCTTCACGCCCTGGAAGGACCGTCAGAAGCTGGCCTATCACATCGGCACGGTCTTCGGTCAGCGCCAGCAATTGTGGGTGCATCTGCCCGCCATCGACACGTTCATGCTGTTCGGCAAGATCTACGAACTGGACGACAGGGACGTCAAACGCCGCATCGGATTCCTATCTGAGGCCTTCGAGATCCAGGACCTGTTGGAGACGCCCGTGCGCAAGCTCTCGCTCGGACAGCGTATGCGCTGCGAGGTGGCCGCCTCCCTGCTCCACCGCCCGAAGCTGCTCCTGCTCGATGAGCCGTCCATCGGCCTGGACGTGGTCGCCAAACAGCACATCCGCGACGCCATCCGCCGCATGAATCAGGAGGAAGGCGTGGGCGTGCTGCTCACCTCGCACGACGCGGGCGACCTGGAAGCCATGTGCAAACGCGTCATCATCGTCAACCACGGGCAGATCGTGTACGAGGACAAGGTCTCGAACCTCAAGCGCAAATACCTGGCCAGCAAGATGGTCGAGGTGCGCTACGCCGAACAGGTCTCGCGCGACTTCCACCTCGACGGCGTGGAGGTGCTCAAGGTCGGCCACTACGGCGTCAAACTGCGCTTCGACACGCACCAGACCCCCGTCCAGAAAGTGCTCGCGCGCCTCACCGAAGCAGGCGACGTGGTCGACATCACCATCTCCGACCCGCCGCTGGAAGAGGTCATTGCGAGAATATATCAGGAAGCGAATCCGATGTGAACAAACAATTCTGGCTCGACATCCGCAACAACGAGTTTGCCGTCCCCGACGGGCAGGACGTCTTCACCCTGACCGAGGAATTGTTCATCTACCTCGGCAGCCCCGACCCCGACCTGCGCGACACCATCGCCTACGAGGTCTTCGCCACCTGGCTCGACAAGGGACTGTATCCGCCCGAACTGGTGCGCACCTACATCATGCGCCTGCTGGCCAACCTCAACGAAGGCCTGGGCGAGGTCGGCGACGACAGCCTGTACCTGCGCGCCTTCTCGGTGCTGTGCCTGGCCGAGATCGTCCACCACGACAACCAGCAGCCCTTCCTGGATGCAGACGAGGTCCACAACCTGCTCACCCGCGGGCTGGCTTATCTCGAATCGGAAGCCGACCCGCGCGGCTACACAGGCGAAAAAGGCTGGGGCCACGCCCTGGCCCACACCGCCGACCTGCTGTTCGTGCTGGCGCGCAGCCCGCACCTGCGCGCGGACGACCTGCTCCTGATCCTGAATGGGATCTCGACCAAACTGGTGGACGCCGCCAACTGGATCTACATCCACGGCGAAGACGACCGCCTCGTCCGCGCCGCGCTGACCGCCCTCGAACGTGACCTGCTCGACGAAGCCGCCGTCCAGGGCTGGCTCGCCTCCCTGACAAATCCCACCGCTGACGGCTGGAAGGGCGCCTGGATGAATGAAGAGCGCAGCCGCGCCTACTTCAACGTCCGCAACTTCCTGCGCAGCCTCACCTTGCGCGTGGTCGCAGCGGAAGAATTGAAGCATAAGGAAAAGCTGCAATCCCTGTTACTGGAAGCGAATGCTAATTTGAAGCCATACTAGGTTTGTGTCATTCTGAGCGCGGCGAAGAATCTCAAATATCGCAAACACAGATCCTTCGGTCGCGAAAAACACGCTCCCTCAGGATGACACAAGAAGAACCATGAAAAAATATTGGGCTATCCTCTCCACTCAGGTCGTCAACTCCCTCGCTTACCCTGGCGACTTCCTCGGGCGTTCTGTCAGCATCATTGTCTTCATGCTGATCTTCGCGGGCTTGTGGCGCGCCACCTTCGCGGCGGCTGGGACCGAGTCCATCAACGGGCTGACCTTCCCGAACATGCTGTGGTATCTGCTGATGTGCGAGGTCATCGAGCTGGGACGTCCGCGTGTAAACCGCGTCATCTCGGAACAGGTCAAGAGCGGCGAGGTAGCCTATCTGCTCAGCAAGCCGTATAACTTCCTCGTCTATCATTTCTTCCACGGGCTGGGAGATGGCGGCGTACGCGCTTCGCTTAACCTGCTGGTCGGAATCCCTGCCGTGTGGCTGCTGGTCGGTCCGCCGCCCACGCTGATCGGTTGGGGCATGGCCGTGACGCTGGCCTTCGGCGCCTGGGTGCTGCATTTCTGCATGATGTCGCTGATCGGCTTGCTTGCCTTTCTGGTGGAAGAGACCAACTCCTTCGAGCTGATCTACCAGAAGGCGGTCTTCATCCTGGGCGGGATGCTGTTGCCGCTGGACATGTTCCCCGTTTGGTTGCAGCCCGTGGCCAAATCGCTGCCCTTTGCCTACATGATGTACGCGCCCGCGCGTCTGTTCGTCAAGCCTGATCTCACCTTGTTCTGGCAGTTCCTGTCCGTGCAGTGGATTTGGATCATCCTGCTGGTCTTCCTGCTGGGACTGGCCTACCGCAGCAGCGTCCGCTCACTGGCGGTGAATGGTGGGTAACATGAGACGCAACCTGCAACTCCTCGTCGCCTTATGGAAAGCCAACCTGCAAAGCGCCATGGAATACCGCGCCGCGTTCCTGACGCAGGTGGTGTTCATGATGCTCAACAACCTGGCTTACTTTATGTTCTGGGTGCTGTACTTCAACAAGTTCAACGCGGTGCGCGGCTGGAACTTGCAGGACATGATGCTGCTCTTCGGGATTGCGGCCACGGCCTGGGGCATCGCCGCCTATTTCTTCGGCAATTTCACGACGCTCTCGGAGATCATCACGCTCGGACGGCTGGACTATTACCTATCCCTGCCGCGGCCTGTGCTGCTGCACACCCTGGCCTCGCGCAGTCTCGGCAGCGGGATGGGTGACCTGATCTACGGCCTGGGCAGTTACATCCTTTCAGGCTATCTCACCCCCGACGGCTTCCTGCGTTACCTGGTCGGCGTGACCGTGGCGGTCTCGATCTTCCTCTCGTTTCTGACGCTGGTGCAAAGCCTGTCCTTCTGGCTGGGAAACACCACTGCCATCAGCCAACTGGCCCTGAACGCCCTGCTGACCTTTTCGCTGTATCCAGGTTCCCTGTTCGAGGGCGCAGCCAAATTCATCCTGCTGACCATCATCCCCGCTTCGCTGATCGGCTCGCTGCCCGCCGAATTCGTCAAGTCCTTTTCGTGGGGCGCGCTGCTGCAACTGCTGGTCAGCGCGGTGCTCCTGGTGTTATTCTCGATCTGGGTCTTCTATCGGGGTTTGAAGCGCTATGAGAGCGGAAGCATCATGCAGGCGGAAATTTAACGTCATGCGGGCAAGCGTCAGCGAGCGAAGCCATCTCATGGAATAAAATAACCGCCAAAAAATGAGGGGCTGTTTCTGTCAAAAGGAGATCGCCCTCGCAACGACCTGTCCTACTTTTTAAATAACCTGATGATCACATTCAACACAATCGTCAAAA
>CAZGFR010000177.1:0-2345 GCA_964524485.1 uncultured Anaerolineaceae bacterium
CGCCGCAAACCACTTGACCGTGTCCGCAGGTTGGAAGCGCGTGAATGCGCCGCGCAGGGCCATGCCTCCGCGCGGATAATAGGTGACAAGTTGCGCAGGCTCGAAGCAGGCGTGCGTCACGTTGCAGCGTCCGCCGCCCGAGATGAGCACCTTGCCCAGTGGCTGCTGCGCCTTTTCGAGGATCAGAACCTTCAGGCGCGGGTTCAGCTCCGCACAACGGATGGCGGCAAAGAATCCCGCGGGCCCGCCGCCCGCAACGATTACGTCCCAGGTCAAAGAAGAGGATTGGTTCATATCAAAAAGCCCTGCCAGTATAACCTGACAGGGCCATGTTCGCTACTCGATTCGCTCCAGAATGTGACTGACCGCCGTCGAGGCGGGACCGCCCAACGATTGGATCAGCCCAAAGCGCGCGCCCTCGACCTGATTCTTCCCCGCCTGCCCCCGCAGTTGGATCACCGCTTCGACAGCCTGGTACACACCCGCGGCTCCGCCGGGGAATCCGCGCGCCTTCATGCCGCCCATCGTCGCGCACGGGATGCGCCCCTTCAGGCCGATTGCACCTTCGGCAGCCAGCTTCCAGCCGTTGCCTTTGATCGCAAAGCCGACCGCCTCGAGTTGCAGTGCGGCGTAGATGCTGAACACATCGTGATACTCGAAGAAGTCGATCCCATCGAGCGGCAGGCCGACCTGCTTCATGGCCTTGCCCGCCGAGATCTGGGCTGTATCGAAGAAGAGCGGATCCTTGCGGTCGTGCAGGGCCAGCGTGTCTGCCGCGGCGGCGGAGCCCGCCACCTTCACGAGCGGAGTCGACCCGTTGGACGGGATCAAGTCACGGCGGGTGAGTACCAGCGCGGCGGCGCCGTCGGCGTTGGGAGCCATGTCGAACATGTTGAGCGGATCGCTGACCATCTCCGCTTTGGCGTAAGTCTCGGGCTTGATGGCCTTCTGGAACATGGCGTACGGGTTTCCCGCGCCGTTGGCGTGCGCGGTGAGTGCGAAGCCCGCAAATCCATCGGCGGGGACCTGGTACTCGTGCATGTAACGGCGCATGAGCAGCGCCGCCTGCGCCGAGGCCGTCAGGCCCTGCACGGCCTCGTAATCCGAGTCGCCCGTGGTGGCGATGGCGGCGTCCACGTCCGAACCGACCTTGTCGGTGAACTTTTCCACGCCGACGACCAACGCCACATCCACCAGGCCGCTCTTGACGGCCAGGTAGCCCTGTCGCAGCGCCGCCCCGCCCGAAGCGCCCGCCGCCTCGACGGTCACCGCCTCGATGCCCGCGGAGTGCTGAGCGAAGTCGAAGCGCAGGCCCGCGTAATCCGTCAGCAGCGCGCCAAGATGCGCCTGGTTCGAGAGGTTCGGCGAAAGCATGTTGCCGACGAACAAGGCCTGCGGCTTCAACCCGCCCGAGTCCTTAACGGCGGCCTGGATGGCCTCGAAGGCCAGCTCGCGCAGGCTGATGTCCCAATGCTCGCCGACTTCGGTTTGTCCGATTCCTGCGATAACGATATCTGTCATGAATTCTCCTGTGTGTCATCCTGAGCGTAGCGAAGGATCTCTACCAAAAATTCCGAGACTCTTTGGTCGCTATCGCTCCCTCAGAGCGACACAATCATTTCCAAATACTCTTCAAAAATTTCAACTTCTCGGCTGTCTGATAAGTGCCGCCGCCTTCGTGGCCGTTGTATGGATAAACCTTGATGTCCTTCTCGCCTGCCCAGTGATTGTAGGCCGCGAAGACCGTCGACGGCGGGCAGACCTGATCCATCAGCGCAGTCGAGAAGAGCGCCTTCGCCTGTGAGCGCGCCGCAAAGTTGACGCCATCGAAGTAGGACAGCGTCTCGAAGACGGTCTCGACCTTGTCGCGGTGGGTGTGACAATATTCCGCGATCTCTTTGTACGGGAAGGAATCCACCAGTTCGGTGGCGCGGCGATAGTGACACAGGAAGGGCACATCGGGCAGAGCCGCTGTCACATCAGGGACGAGGCCTGCGGCGGCGATGGTGATACCGCCGCCCTGCGAGCCGCCCATCACGGCGATACGCGACGCATCCACGGCGGGATGACTGCGGGCCGCGTCGATGGCGCGCGCGGCGTCGGTGAAGACGCGGCGATAGTAATAATGCTGCGGGTCGAGGATGCCCTTGGTCATGCTGCCAGGATAGTGCGCGTTGCCGCCGTCGGCATACAGGTCGGGCGTGTCGCCAGGCGACCAGGTGCTGCCCTGTCCGCGCGTGTCCATGATGAAGTGGGCATAGCCCGCGCTGGACCACAGCAGCCAATCGATGGGCAGGCTGCGTCCGCCGCCATAACCGATATATTCGACCACGCACGGCAGGGAC
>CAZGFR010000177.1:2445-3527 GCA_964524485.1 uncultured Anaerolineaceae bacterium
GGAGTCGGGAATTGGGAATCGGGAAATGTTGAATTGGAGAAAAAACGATTCCCCAACCCCGATTCCCGATCTGATTATCTCATCGCCAGTTTGCCGCGGAAGCGGACGTAAGTGGCGTAGTCGATCTCGGTGCGGCGGGCGATGTATTCCTGCGTTTTGGTTGCCAGGGACTGTCGCTCCGTGATCTTGTCGGTAACGGTGATGTCGAAGGCGTCGGAGCCAGCGCCCGAGCCGAAGGAAACCATCAGGATACGGTCGCCAGGCTGGGCCAGGTCGAGGGTGGCGGTCAGGCCGATGATGGCGGCGCCCGCGTAGGTGTTGCCGATGACGGGCACCAGCAGTCCAGGGGCGATCTGCTCGGGGGTGAATCCCAGTTGTCCCGCCACGCGCTGGGGGAACTTGGTGTTGGGCTGGTGGAAGATGGCCCATTTGTAATCCTTGGCGGTGGTGCCCATCGCCTCCATCATGTGCGTGGCCGCCATGGTGATGTGCTTGAAGTAAGCGGGTTCGCCCGTGAAGCGCATGCCGTGCTCGGGATACTTTTGATATTCGCGGCGCCAGAAGTCGGGCGTGTCGGTGACGTAGGAGTACGAGGCGTTGATCACGGCCAGCGACTCTTCGGCGGGACCGACGATGTACGCGCCGCCGCCCGCGCCCGCGGTGTATTCGAGCGCGTCGCCAGGCTTGCCCTGCGCAGTGTCCATGCCGATGGCCATGGCGTAATGTCCCATGCCCGAGCCGACCAGACCCATCGCAGCGACCAGCGCTTCGGTGCCCGCCTTGCAGGCGAATTCCCAGTCGGCGGCCTGCGTGTTGGGAACCGCGCCGATGGCTTCCGCCACCAGCGTGGAGGTCGGTTTGACGGCGTACGGATGCGACTCCGAGCCGACCCAGACCGCGCGCAGTTCATGCGGGTCGATCTGGGCGCGCTTCATCGCGTTGCGCGCCGCCTCGATGGACATGGTGATCACGTCTTCGTCGAGACCAGGCACGGCCTTTTCCTTGATCGGCAGGCCCGCGCCCTTGCCACCCGTCCAGACACGGGCGACTTCCTTCGCAGGCAGACGATAACGCGGCACGTA
>CAZGFR010000178.1:0-3525 GCA_964524485.1 uncultured Anaerolineaceae bacterium
AAACAAGGCGACGGCATGCTCTGCTGATAGGTGCGCCAGGTGCGTCCGCTCTTCTCGATCAAGTCGGGCAGGCTGGCGGAGTCGACAAAACAATCCTCGCAGTCGCTGGTGATGCCGAAGGTGTCGCCGCCGATCAAGGCCAGATAGTTCGGCAGGCTGGGATGGGTGGGGGCGTAATACTGGGTCAACAGGGTATTGGTCTGCGCCAGCACGTTGAAGTAGGGCATGTTCTGGCTGCCGATGACCGTGCCGAACTCCTTGTTCTCGAAAATGACGATGACGATGTGTTTGAAGTTCGGCACCAGCGGCGCGGGCGTGGACGTGGCCTCGGCCACGGGGACAGCCGTCGGCGTGGAGGTGGGGGGCGGCGGAAAGGTCGGTTGGGGCGGGATCGAGACCACGGTCGGGGTCGCGCTGGGCGCGCAGGCGCTCATCAGGATCGGGAGCAGCAGGAGGGCTTTCCAAAATCGGGACATTGCAACCTCATTAACCTTTTTTTCGTCGGGATTTGTTGTATCATAAAAAATATCAATCTGCAATTCGGGAGGCTCCATGGACATCCAGACCGTCAGAATCGAAAAACCTGAAGACATCAATTTCATCCTGGGACAGTCTCACTTTATCAAGACCGTCGAAGACATGCACGAGGCGTTGGTCGGCGCGGTGCCTGGCATCAAGTTTGGGCTGGCCTTCTGCGAGGCTTCGGGCAAATGCCTGATCCGCTGGTCGGGCACGGACGAGGCCATGATCGAACTGGCCAAGGCCAACGCCCAGGCCGTCGGCGCGGGGCACTCGTTCATCCTGTTCCTCGGCGGCGGATTCTTCCCCATCAACGTGCTGAACCTGGTCAAGGCCCTGCCCGAGGTGACGCGCGTCTACTGCGCCACTGCCAACCCGACCGAAGTGCTGGTGGCCCAAACCGAGCAGGGACGCGGCATCCTCGGCGTGGTGGATGGCTTTTCGCCCAAGGGTGTGGAAGGCCCCGAGGATCAGGCCTGGCGCAAGGACTTCCTGCGCATGATCGGGTATAAGTTTTAGGACCTATCCCCCCATCCCCCTTCCCTAAAAGGAAAGGGGTGCCGCCACAAACGGCAGGGGTTAGGTTTTGGTGATCTCATGAAAAGCTACGACTATCAGCATCGTCAGGGCGTCGAGGAGATCAGTTGGGAGCGCTTCGCGGCGCTCTCCGCCCAATTGACCGAGGCGCTGGCCCCGCACAAAATTGACATGGTCATCGGCATTGCCCGCGCGGGACTCTTCCCCGCCACGGCGGTGGCCTGCGCCCTGCGCCGCGAGTTGACGCCCGTGCGCGTCACCCGCCGCGTGGATGACGTGGTGCAATATGCCAGCCCCATCTGGCGGGTGGATGTCCCCTCGACGGTGATCAGGCAGCGCGTGGCCGTGATCGATGAGATCGCCGACACGGGCGAGACGCTGGCCCTGGTGGCGGCCCGCGCCCTCGAACGCGGCGCCCGCACCGCCCTGACCGTCAGCCTGGTCAGCCACTCGTGGGCCGATCCCCGCCCCAACGTCACCGCGCTGGTCAGCGACGCGCTGATCATTTTCCCGTGGGACCGCCGCGTGTACCAGGACGGGGCCTGGCGGACCCACCCCGAGGTCGAGGCCGCCCTCGCGGCGCAAAAATCTAGCCCGAATGGGTGAAAGCCTCCGAAAAGCGGCGATGATAGAATTTTCTGAAATCGCCCGTCGCGCCCGAGGTCCCATGACCACCGTCCGCACGCCCAGCAAGATCATCCCCCGCGCCTTCCCAGGCATCAAGCCCAAAGAGATCGAGCAGGTCATCTCGAAGAGCCGCGTCACCACCTACAAGTCGGGGACCGTGTTGTGCCGTGAGAACGCCATCGAGCAGACCTTCTACATGATCCTCGAAGGCGACGTGGAGGTCAGCAAGGGCATCAACCAGCAGGAGGCGCGCCTGCTCAAGACGCTCACCGCGGGCGATTTCTTCGGCGAGATGGCGCTCATCCACAACGCGCCGCGCGCCGCCACGGTCACCGCCAAAACGGACGTGGTCGTCCTCGAACTGGACAAGGCGGAGTTCGACCAGATCCTCGAGCAAAGCCCGAGCGTGTCGATGGCAATGGTGCACGAGATCAGCCAGCGCCTGCGCCAGAACGACGACCTGGCCATCGAAGACCTGCGCGTGCGCGCAGCGGAACTGGCCGACGCCTATCAACGCCTGGCGGAAGAGGATCACACCCGCCGCGAACTGCTCACCAACATCGCCCACGAACTGCGCACCCCGCTCATGGCCGCCAACGGCTATCTGCAATTTCTACAAAAAGGGACCCTGCCGCCCGAACAGATGAACGAGGCCATCAACACCACCGCCCGCAACGTGGAACAGATCGTCACGCTGGTCAACGACATCCTGTTCATGCAGGAGGTCGAGCTGGTCATGCCCGAGTTCGAACCCGTGGACCTGGCCGCCATCGCCGACCGCGTGGTGGAAGCCTACGCCAAGAAGGCTCTGGCCCGCCGCGTCCGACTGGCCGTCCGCAAGGATCGTCACCTGACGCCCGCCGCGGGCGACCCGCGCTCGCTGGAGCGGGCGCTGACAGCGCTGGTCGATAATGCCGTCAAGTTCAGTCCAAACGGCGGCGATGTGGAGATCAGCCTGACCAGCCGCGCCGACCAGGTGCTGGTCCTCGTCAAGGACGAAGGCATCGGCATCCCACCCGAGATCCGCGCGCGCATCTTCGACCGCTTCTTCCACGTCGAGAAGAGCGGCGACCACCTCTTCGGTGGACTCGGCCTGGGGCTGTCCATCGCCAGGCAGGTCATCCAGCAGCATAAAGGCACGCTGACCGTCGAGAGCGTCGTCGGGCGCGGCAGCACCTTCCGCATCGCCCTGCCTGGCTGGCGGCGGTAAGCACGGCTCGAAAACTTTGCGAGTTGTAACGCAAAGGCGCAGAGTCGCAAAGAAAAAAATCCAACGGGCGGACGATTGAGTTTATAAGCGTTCTCCGCGCCCTCTGTGTCTCAGCGGTAAAAATGCTTCTTTATTCCGCAAAGACCATTTGCAAATTCCCACTCTCATCATAAAACGAACGCGCCGAAAACGGCGGACTGCTCGGCGTCATGGCGCGGATGCGTTCCAGCATCCAGGCCACATCTTCGAGGAGCGGCAGGGACGCCAGGTCCGCGAACGGGACCCATTCCGCGCCCCCTTCAGCCGAGGGGATCGGCTCGCCCTCGGGGCATTCGCCCGTGAAGACGTAGATGCCCACGCCGATGGCGGGTTCCACATCCACAGCCACCACCCCGCACAGCCGCAGCGCGGACCGTAAGCCTGCCTCCTCCCACAACTCGCGCCGCGCTGTCGAAAGCGGATCCTCGCCCCGCTCCACGTGCCCGCCCAAGCCGTTGTACTTCCCCGCCCACAGACGCTTGGTCGGCGCGCCCTTGAGCAGCAAGACACTCTCGCCGCGCGTCAGGAAGATCAGCACGCGTGGGATCAGCAGGTAACGGTCACGGTTGACACCCTGGTCAGAACGAGGCATG
>CAZGFR010000179.1:0-3513 GCA_964524485.1 uncultured Anaerolineaceae bacterium
TCGATGCGGGTCTGGATGTCGTAGATGCGGCGGTACATGCCATCGCGCTGGGCCAGCAGGTCTTCGTGCGTGCCCATCTGGATGACCTCGCCCTTGTCCAGCACCAGGATCAGGTCCGCGATCATCACGGACTGGATGCGGTGGGCGATGATGAACGTGGTGCGGTCCTTCATCAGGCCGTTGAGCGCCTCGCGGATCTCGGCCTCCGTCTCCAGGTCCACCGAGGAGGTGGAGTCGTCCAGGATCAGGATGCGCGGGTTCTTGAGCAGGGTACGGGCAATCGTCACGCGCTGTTTCTGCCCGCCCGAGAGGGTCACGCCCTTCTCGCCGACGATGGTGTTGTAGCCGTCGGGGAAGCCGACGATCACGTCGTGCACGGCGGCGGCCCTGGCGGCGCGCTCCACTTCCTCCTGCGGCACCTGGCGGCCTACGCCGTAGGTGATGTTCTCGCGGATCGAGCGGCTGAACAGGAAGGGTTCCTGCTCCACGATGCCGATCTGCTGGCGCAGGGTCGAGCGCGAGTAATCCTTGATGTCCACGCCATCCAGCAGGATGCGCCCGCCCGTGTATTCATGGAAGCGCGGCAGCAGGTTGACCAGCGAGGTCTTGCCCGAGCCCGTCGAACCGAGCAGGGCCACGGCCTGTCCAGGCCTGACGTGGAAGGAGACGTTCTTCAGCACCTGGTGCTCGCCGTCGGAGTAGACGAACGAGACGTTCTCGAACTGGATGTCGCCGCGCACGGGACCCGTCGGCTGGTACACCCCGTCGAAGAGCGGCTCGCGCTGCTGCTTGACGATCTCCATGATGCGGCCGTACGAGACCATGCCCGTCGAGGTCTGCACGATCATGCGTCCCAGGTTGCGGATCGGCCAGATCAGCCACACCACCAGTCCCACGTAGGCCAGGTAGGTGCCGACCGTGATCTCGCCGCGGATGGCCATCAGCGCCGCGAAGACGAATCCGAACAGCATCTGGAAGCCCAGCACGATGTCCGAGAGCGGCCAGAACATGGAGTGCATGAAGAGCAGGATCTTGCCCTTCAGGTACTTGCCCCAGTTGTCCTTCTCGAACTTGCCCTTTTCGTAGTCCTGCCGCGCAAAGGCCTTGACCACGCGCACACCCGTCAGGTTCTCCTGCAGGGTGGTGGAGAGCAGGGCCTCCTGCGCCTGGTAGTCTTCGTAGGCCTTGGTGACCTTCTTGAAGAACCACAGCGACACCAGCAGGATGACGGGGATGACCACCACCGACACCAGGCCCAGGGTCACGTTCAACTGCAGGATGGCGATCCAATTGATCACGAACAGCAGGATGATGCGCCCCATGCCGATGGCCTGCTCGCTGAAGAAGCGCCGCAGGGCATCCAGGTCCGAGGTCACGCGCTCGATGATGTCGCCCGTGGGGGTGGTCGAGTGGTACGAGAAGCTCAACCGCTGGATGTGGTCGAAGAGGAAGTCTCGCAGGCGGCGGGTGATGCCCTCGGCGGTGTAGGCCGCCATGCGTCCGGAGACGTAGGAGAATCCGCCCTCGAAGGCGGCCAGCGCCACGAAGCCCGCCGCGATCCACAACAGGGTGATGGTCAGGCTGTCGGCAATGTATCTGCCCTGGGTCAGCACGTCGTCGGCAAAGTAGCGCAGCAACAGGTAGGTGAAGGTCTTGGCCAGGGCCGAGACCGCCAGCGCGGCCGTCGCGCCTGCGTAGGACAGATGGTAATCGGTCATCATCCGCCACAGGCCCACGAGACGGTTCTTATTGAGCGTGGTGCGGAAATCGAAGGTGAGGGGTGCGGGTTCGGTCAGGGTGGTCATGGTGAAGCCTTTCGTGATAAAGCGGAACAACAAAAAAGCCACGGCGCTGGGTGCACCGTGGCTTGGGGGCGTAAGGTCGTTAAGAACTAACGCGGGCGGGCAACAGGCGCACTACGAGAAGGAATGGATCCAGCGGGAACGAACGAACTGATACGGGTGATGGTGCTCATGAAGTGCGCCTCCTTTCTTAGAATTTTATTAACGCTCCGAGTTTACCGCGTAGCCCGCGGATATGTCAAGACTTATACGGAAATTTCTGTGCCATTGCGTGAGCGTGAAGCAATCGCCCACGAGTGTTTTATAATCACCCTCATGGTTACACTATGGAAAATCACGGGGCAGGGGAGCGAGGAAGTCCGCCTGCCCGACCTCTCTTCGCTGGATGCAGCCACGAACGGATTGCCCGACGGCCTCTACAGCACCTTTCGGACCTTCCGCCAGCGTACGCATGCCCTCGACTTGAAGACCCACCTCGACCGCCTCTTCCTGCCCGCCGCCAAAAAGGGACTCCACCCCTCGGCGGATCCCGTTTCCCTGCGCCGCGCGATGGCCGACCGCCTGGAGGCCTACCCCGCCGACGAGGCGCGCGTGCGCATCAGCCTGACCCACCACGGGCAGGTCTACCTGGCGCTCGAACCGTTGAAGCTGCTGCCGCGTTCGGTCTATGAGCAGGGTGTGCGCGTGGTCGAGACGCGCGCCCACCGCGAGAACCCCACGCTCAAGTCCACGGCTTTCATCGCCGCCAGCCAGGCGGAGCGGGCGCAGCTGGCCGAGCAGAACGCCTTCGAAGGCCTGATCGTCCAGCATGGGCAGATCCTCGAATGCCTGACCAGCAACTTCTTCTATGTGCGCGACGGGAAGCTTGGCACGGCCCCGCGCGGCGTCCTCAACGGGGTGACGCGCCACGAGGTGCTGTCCATTGCCCGCGCCAAAGGCATCGAGATCCTGTACGAACCATTGCTCCTCAGCGAGGCGGGGTCGATCGATGAAGCCTTCCTCACCAGCAGCTCACGCGGCATCGTCCCCATCGTGGACCTGGACGGGATGCAGGTCGGCGATGGTAAGGTCGGCGCATTGACCCTGCGCCTGATGCGCCTGTACGAAGCCGACGTCGAGAAACGCGTCGAACCGATTCGCCCTTAATTTATATGGAGATTTACCGTGAAGAAGCCCTTACTCGTTTTCCTGACCCTGATCCTTTCGGCATGCAGCCGGCCTGCTGCCTCGTCCCCTGAGCCCGACCCCACACCTATCCCGCCGACCGCGGCGCCGCTCCCCACCTCCGCGCCGACGGCGATCCTCCCTTCGGCCACGCTCCCCCCGACCACCCAGCCCGACGATCTATTTGCCGCGAACTTCATCGCCCTGCCCGCGCCCGCCTGCAATGGCCTGACGCCCGAACAGACCGAGGGTCCGTATTACACGCCCAATACCCCTGAGCGGAACATCCTGTTCGAGCCAGGCATGGCGGGCGAACGGCTGATCGCGGTCGGCTACGTGCTGGACCCGAACTGTCAGCCCATCCCCAACGCCTGGCTGGATTTCTGGCAGGCGGACGCGAACGGCGTATACGACAACTCGGGCTACACCCTGCGCGGACATCAATTCGCCGACAGCCAGGGGCGTTACTTCCTCGAAACGGTCATGCCTGGCGAGTATCCTGGCCGTACGGAGCACATCCACGTCAAAGTGCAGGCGCCCAATGGGA
>CAZGFR010000180.1:0-3488 GCA_964524485.1 uncultured Anaerolineaceae bacterium
CACGCGGCCTGGACCCTGAAGCTGAATACCGCCATCCAAAGCGACCTGCCCGCCTATCAGCGCCAGATGTCCATCCTGGCCTATCTCGACCCTGGCCCCTACGGCGAGACGCGCGTTCCGTATCATCTGAGTCAGGCGCATGTCGCGATCGTCCTGCACGGAAATTATTTCCTGCTGCCCGTCTGCGAGCCTGGCACGACCCAACCCATGCGCGTGGACCGCGTCCGCGCCCAGGTGGCGGGCATGTTGCGCTCCCAGGCAAGCTCGCCCGCGCGGCTAATCTCGCTGGCCCGCGTCAAGCGCGAGGCCCTGCCGAGTCTGCGTCATCGCCTGAACGCCGCGTTGATCGGCGACATCGAGAAGTTGCGCTTTGCGCCGATCCTGCTCAACATGGACACGCGCACGCGCGCCCTGCCGCTCTCCGAGCTGCGCCAGGCCGAACGCGGCGTCGGCGATCACCCGCTGACGGTCTTCAACACCGAAGAGACCTTCGTCTTCGACCAGTCGCACATCTTCTTCGACGGCGCCTGGGGTGCGGCCCTGGCCGAGATCATCACCAACGAGGCGCTCTCCTGGGCGGGTTATCTCAAGCTGCTCGGCCCCGCCGCCTCGGACCCGCAGCGTCTGTACACGCCCCTGTCCCTGCCGCTCGGGGAAGCCGACGTGGCCGAGATCCAGCAGACCCCGCACATCTCGGCCGAGGTCGGCGCGGAGAATGCGCGCGTCAACGTGAAGGCCTGCATGAGCCTGCGCAAGTTGTTCAAGCAGCGCAACGACCTCCTGCAGTTGACCATCAACGACCTGCTGGTGCTGTATCGCGCCATCCATGCCTTCACCTATCAGCCCTCCCCCGCCCTGCTGGCGGAACTGGGCAAGCTGGCCGAGAACCGCGACGACACCTATCAGATCGTCATGCGCGGACTCGAGAACACCAACCGCCTCAATCCCTCCCTGCTGATCCCCATCGATGCCAGCCAGCGCAATCCGCGCGAACGCCTGTATCCGCTCAACCTCGAAGTGCCGCTGGCCGACCTGGACCTGCTGAACCTGCACGCATATACGATCCACGCGCTCGAGCGCTACGAATCCGCCATCGGAGATCGGACTGCCAATTACGAGGAGTTCGACAAATACCAGCGCTTGTACCTGGCCTCGCTGGCGGGTTTCGGCATGTACCTGAGCCGCGCCAAGGAGGTGGCGGGCCAGGGACAGAGCGCCAGCGTCGGCGCGATCAAGCTGCTGGCGCACCTGCCCGCCCCTGTCCAGCGCCTGCTCGACAAAGTGCCCGAACGCTTCGAGTTGATCAACAACCTGCTCAAGGGACAGGAGGTCTTCTCGAACATCGGCGCGGTGGCCAGGACCAGTTCGCTGACACGCTTCATCACCGCCAAGGACGACAACGAAAAGAAGCAGCTCGTTTGGGGCGTGATGACCGATGCAAACGGTATAATGCAGGTCAGCCTGCGCGATTTCCGTCCGCATGTGGCAGCCCTGCTGGCCGCAGGCCGCAAGGACCTGGCCAGCCTCGTCACGCAGGACTACCTCGACTCGTATGCCCTCGGCATGAACACCTTCATTCAGGACTTGATCCGCATCACCACCGCCAGCCGCGAGACCCAGCCCGTCAAATCTCCGCGCCTCAAAGACACCGCACATGAATGACCCCTTGATTGGAAAACTGCTCGGCAACTTCCGCGTCGAATCGCTGATCGGCAGCGGCGGCATGGCGCAGGTCTACCGCGGACAGGATGTCAAGTTGCAGCGGCCCGTGGCCATCAAGGTCATCGACTCCCGCTACCGCAAGGACCCTGATTACGCCCAACGCTTCGTCAAGGAAGCGCGCGTGATGGCCCAGTGGCGACACGAGAACATCCTGCAGATCTACTACGCCGACGACCAGGCGGGCCTGTACTACTACGCCATGGAATACATCGACGGCCAGGACCTGGCCTCGCTCATGGCCTACTACGCCGAAGCGGGCGAGTTGATGCCCATCGCCGACATCCTGCGCATCGGCCGCGCCATTGCGGGCGCGCTCGATTATGCCCACGCCCAGGGCGTGATCCACCGCGACGTGAAACCGTCCAACGTGCTGGCGGCCCGCGACGGCCGCGTGGTCCTGGGAGATTTCGGCATGGCGCTCGAGGTCCGTGACGGCTCGATGGGCGACGTCTTCGGGACGCCGCATTACATCTCGCCCGAGCAGGCCCGCCGCTCCGCCGACGCCGTGCCGCAATCCGACCTGTATTCCTTCGGCGTGATCCTGTACGAGATCCTGACGGGTGTGGTCCCGTTCAACGACCCCTCGCCCGCCAGCGTGGCCCTGCAGCACATCACCAACAAGCCGCCCGCCCCGCGGGGCATCAACCCCGACCTGCCAATGGAGGTCGAGGCCGTGCTGCTCAAGGCGCTGGAGAAAGACCCCAAGGATCGCTTCCAGTCGGGCGCGAAGCTGATGGACGCGCTCGAAAAGGCGCTGGCGGTGACAAAGATCCCCTCCAAGCTGCCGATGCCGCCCCTGCCCGTCAACGTGCCGACCATCCATCGCAGTGAGACCTCCATCGACGAGCTCACGCGGCGCGGTGTCCCCAAACGCCCCGCACCCGCCACACGCATGGCGGCCGTGCTCCCCCAGACCCCGCCGCCCACGGTGCGCGTCACCCCTCCGCAAGAGGCGGTTGCCATCCCTGCGAAACCTGTGCAGGAAAAACGCCGCGGCTTCCCGTGGTGGCTGGTGTTGATCCTGTTGCTGGCGGGTGCAGGCGGACTGTGGTACACGAACCCTGGACTCTTCTCCTCCCTGCCGCTGCCCGTCCTGGCGGCGACGGCCCCTTCGGCCACTCCCCTGCCCTCGACCCCGAGCCTGGTCCCGACCAGCGAGCCATCCTCCACCCCCGCGCTGACGATGACCAGCGCCCCCACGCTGACCTTCACGCCCGTCCCCACGCAGGCCGAGGCGAGCCCCACTCCCCTCCCCAGCGAGACACCCACCCCGACCCTCGAACCGACCGCGGCTGTTACCGCCACACCGACGCCCCTGCCCAGCTCGACGCCCGCGCCCCAGGCGACCGTGATGTATCCCGACGGCCAGCGCTTTATCCTGTTCTACAATGAAAGCAGTTTTGTGCTCCTGAGCCAGGGGACCCTGCCGCGCACCATGTCGGGCTTTGCCTTCGAGCGCCTGGACGACGACGGGAAGACCCTGCCATACTACTTCGGCGGCTGGAACTGGCAGGGGCAATTCGACG
This sequence comes from uncultured Anaerolineaceae bacterium, assembly GCA_964524485.1. Taxonomy (GTDB): domain Bacteria; phylum Chloroflexota; class Anaerolineae; order Anaerolineales; family Villigracilaceae; genus JACPVF01. The sequence continues at coordinate 3,249 of CAZGFR010000180.1, forward strand.
AGATCCGCAACGGCTACTGCGTGGTGCTCAAGATCTACGGCAACACCGTCCCGTACCTCGACCCGCGCGAATGCAAGCGCGGGTACCTGAACGTCATCCAGTTCCGCCAGGCCACGGACAGCCAGATCTTCTGGACAGCCCAGGAGAACAGCCACCAGTTCCGCGTGCTGTGGAAGGATGAGGAAGTGGCCCGCTGCGCGATGGATGCAAGCAGCTGCGAAGTGTATATTCCGTAAATAA
>CAZGFR010000181.1:0-3438 GCA_964524485.1 uncultured Anaerolineaceae bacterium
GTCATTGGAGACCGAATGGCGATCAGGGGAGATGCCAGGCTCGCTACCCAAGATCAATCCAAAAGACCTCGGAAGTCTTGGAGACCTCCGAGGTCTAAAAACGAGGAGCACAATGACCCCATCCTATCCCCCCGAACCCTTCCGCATCAAGGTGACGGAACCCATCCGCCTGATCTCGCCCGAGTCGCGCGAGGCCGCACTGCGACAGGCTGGCTACAACCTGTTCTCGATGAAAGCCGAGGACATCTTCATCGACCTGCTGACCGACTCGGGCACAGGCGCGATGAGCCAGGAACAGTGGGCGGCCATCATGCGCGGCGACGAATCCTACGCGGGCGCGCGTTCTTTCCAGCGCCTGAAAGCCGCCGTGGACGACATCTTCGGCTTCAAGTATTTCGTCCCCACCCACCAGGGGCGCGCGGCGGAGAACATCCTCTCGGCCTGCCTGGTCAAGCCTGGGACCTACGTGCCCTCGAACATGCACTTCGACACCACGGATGCCAACATCCGCGCCCGCGGCGGACGCCCGACCAACCTGGTCATCGACGAGGCCTTCGACCCCGCCAATCCGCATCCCTTCAAGGGCAACATGGACATCGCCAAACTGCGGGCCTTCATCGAGCGCGTCGGCGTGGACAAGATCCCCTTCGGCATGGTCACCGTCACCAACAACGCGGGCGGCGGTCAGCCCGTCTCGATGGAAAACCTCAAGGCGGTGGCGGCCGTCTATCGCGAATACAGAATCCCCTTCTTTATTGACTCGGCCCGCTACGCCGAGAACGCCTACTTCATCAAACTGCGCGAAAAGGGCTACGAGAACAAGTCCGCCATCGACATCGCGCGCGAGATGTACGCCCTGGCCGACGGCATGACCATGTCGGCCAAGAAGGACGCCATCGTCAACATCGGCGGCCTGTTGTGCATGAACGACGAGGCGCTCTTCCAGCAGGTCAAGAACGAGCTGATCCTGCGCGAGGGATTCCCCACCTACGGCGGGCTGGCGGGCCGCGACCTGGATGCGATGGCCGTCGGCCTGTACGAAGGCCTGGATGAAGCTTACCTGGCCTACCGCCTCTCTCAGACCGCCTACCTGGCAGCGCGCCTCAACGACGCGGGCATCCCCACCATCCAGCCCGCGGGCGGACACGCCGTCTACCTCGACGCCGCGCACGTCTTCCCGCACATCCCGCAGGGCGAGTTCCCAGGCCAGGCGCTGGCAGTGGAACTCTACCGCGAAGGCGGAATCCGCGGCGTGGAGATCGGCTCGGTCATGTTCGCCTACCCCGATCCTGATTCAGGCAGGATGATCTACCCCAAGCTGGAACTGCTGCGGCTGGCCATCCCGCGCCGTACGTACACGCAAAGCCACCTCGACTATGTGGCAGATTGCGCCGCCCGCATCAAGTCCCGCGCGGAGAAGGTGCGCGGCTACAAATTCACCTACGCGCCCGAGCTGCTGCGACACTTCACGGCGCGATTCGAACCGTTGTAATGATTTGGGGCGGGCGGGCCGTCCGCCCCTACAATTTAAAAATGTGGTAAAACCGAGCCCAACCCATCCCCGTCAGCAGTGCCCCTGCTGACGATTTTTTATCGAGAGAACCCATGCCCCGCCTTATCACCCTCGGAAGCCTCGCGGCTTTATTCTTCAGCAGCACCTTCATCCTCAACCGCGCCATGAGCCTGCAAGGCGGTCACTGGGCATGGACCTCCAGTCTGCGCTTCGGGTTCATGCTGGCCTTTCTGGTCGCGATCCTGCTGGTCACTCAGGGCAAACAGGCGCTGGCCGACGTGTGGGAAGTGTTCCGCCGCCATTGGCTTTTCTGGGTCCTGGCGGGCGGCATCGGTTTTGGCGTTTTCTACTCGCTGATCACGTTCAGCTCGCAATATGCCGCAGGCTGGATCGTCGCCACCACCTGGCAGACCACCATCCTGGCCTCACCGCTGGTGCTGAGTTGGTTCGGGCACAAGGTCCCCACCAAGGGACTGCTGTTCACGGGCATCATCTTTGTGGGCATCCTGCTGGTCAACGTGGAACACGCCGCGCTGACGGGACTGCGCGAGGTGCTGCTCAGCGCCCTGCCAATCCTGGGCGCGGCCTTCGCCTACCCGATCGGGAATCAACTCGTCTGGGAGGCGCGTGCAGGACGCCACGCCCACATCCCGCAGATCCATCATCCCATTTTGGAAAATGGCTTCGCCCGTGTCCTGCTCCTGACCCTCGGCTCGATTCCGTTTTGGGTGGCGCTGCTCCTCGTCAGTGCGCCCCCCGCCCCCACCCGCGGACAGTTCCTCAGCACGGCGCTGGTGGCCCTGCTGGCGGGCGTGATCGCCACCACGCTCTTCCTGTACACGCGCCACCTTTGCACCCAACCCTACGAGATCGCCGCCGTGGATGCCACTCAATCGATGGAAGTGGTCTTCTCGCTGATCGGTGAAATCATTTTCCTGCACGGCACAGTCCCAGGTCCGCTGGGATGGGCAGGCGTGGCGCTGACCATCCTTGGGTTGATCGCCTACATGCGCATCCAGGCTGAATAGCAAACGCCAACTTGACACCTGGCACCTGACACATGATACTTGTTGCATGACCCGCTGGCTCGATCCTCAACCCGTCCGCACCGACTCGCTCGACTCGCTGAACCTGCCGCCGCTCATCGCGCAGACCCTCGTTCGACGCGGCTACAGCGACCCAGCGGCCGCGCGGGCCTTCCTGCACCCCGACGAACTGCCATCCACGCCGTTTCCTGGCATCGAGCAGGCCGCGGAGATCATCCGCGCGGCCATCCGCAAGGGCGAGACCATCTGCGTGTGGGGCGACTTCGACGTGGACGGGCAGACCTCCACGACCCTGCTGGTGCAAACCCTGCGCGCCCTGGGCGCGGACGTCCGCTATTACATCCCCGTGCGCGGCAGGGAGAGTCACGGCGTCCACATCGAAAGCCTGCAGCCGATCCTCGATACCGGGGCAAGGCTGATCGTCACCTGCGACACGGGCATCACCGCCCACGCCGCCGTGGACTACATCCACTCGCGCGGCGCACAAGTGATCATCACCGACCATCACGATCTGGGCACGACTCTCCCCAACGCCGAAGCCATCGTCAATCCCAAATTGCTGCCCGAAGGTCACCTGCTCGCCAACCTGGCGGGCGTGGGCGTGGCGTATAAACTGGCGGAAGCATTGTTGGACCGTGAGCAACCGTCCACCGTCCACGGTCTACGGTCTGAGGACCTCCTCGACCTCGTGGCCCTCGGCCTGATCGCCGATGTGGCCCTGCTCAAGGGCGAGACGCGCTCATTGGCGCAGAAGGGCATCCAACGCCTGCGCGAGACGGGACGGTTGGGCCTGCGCGTCATCGCGGAACTCTCGAACACGCTGCTCGAAACACTGACCGAGGAGACCATCGGCTTCACCTTTGCGCCGCGCCTGAACGC
>CAZGFR010000182.1:0-3389 GCA_964524485.1 uncultured Anaerolineaceae bacterium
GTTCCCAAAGGCGTCCACCAGGTTTTGGTCGCTATCGGCTTGCAGGGTGCAGCGGTAACTGCCTGGGTCCAGGCTGAGGGGGATCAAGCCATTACTTTGTGGCTTGTCGAAGCGCAAGTGCTGGACGGGCAGGGGCAGGTATTGGTCCTGGGTGGGGTCGAAGGCGGAGTCGGGCGTGATGACCAATGCATCAATGAAGATGGCCATGAAGGACATCGGGTCGCCAGGGTAGGGACGCTCGAGGGTGAGGATATTGCTCCCTGCGTGTACGGGGAACGGTCCCACCCGCTGCCAGTTCCATTGCTGCAGCGTCGTCCCAGGCGCGGCCACGGTGTCCGTTTTATCGTTCAAGGTCAATCGTACGGAGGTATTGTCAGAGGTACGCTTGAGGGTCCGTACCCACAAATAGATCGAGCCATCGCTGGGGAAGTCGAAGCTGTACTGGATGGGCTGGCTTTCGTAATTATCCAGCAGGAAGCCGCTCCCGCTCCAATCGTTGGCGAAGGCGGTTTCGGTCTGCCAGCCCGGGGATAGGGGCAGGCTCTCGGCCTCGATCCATCGGTGGCCTGCATTCTGGACCTCACAGCGCAGCGACAACCCCGTGGCCGACCCCTGGGAGAGCGACCAGCTTAACCCGCGCTCGGACTGCACCTGTAGGCTTAAATTGGCGGCGATGCAGGCAGGGTCGGCCAGGGCGGCGGCAGGCAAACTGAATCGGTCGAAGAAATAGCCCTGAAGGAGCGTCCCTTTGGGGTAGCAGCGTTGCAGGGCGGCCGCCAGCGCATCCCGCTGCGCGCGCTCGGAGCCAGTCTCCTTGTCGAGGATGATCTCCAGGTTGGGGCGGTCCGTCAGGCCGTGCGGCAGGGCGGGGAGCAGATCCTCCAAGGCGACATGCGTGTAGGCGCTAGAGATGGCGGACGAGGGAAGTTTCTGGAGCATGAACAACTCGATCATCTGATACTCGTTGTTCAACGGCTCGTCGCCGCGCGGGACGCTAGGCAGTACCACCAAGGTGTCGGGACCCGCCGCTGCCGCGGCCATCTCGCCCACCTCGCGCCGCACCTGACGGTCGTGCGGGTCGGATACCTCATTGAAATAGATGTACAGATTCATGAGCGGCAGCCAGAGCACCACCACCAGGCACAGGGTCAGGAAGAGCGGGTGGAAGGCTTTGCCCAGCGCGCGCAAACCGTCGCGGGCGAAGAGATACAGCCCCAGCGCGGCCAGGGTATAGGCGGCGGGCAGGCCAGGGTAATATAACCGTCCAAGCGGGGAGTGGGCGGCGATGGGCACGGGCAGCATGAAGAGGGCGAACCAGGCCAGGGTCCAGGCGGAGAAGCGTTGGCGGAGCGTGACCAGGGTGACGATCAGGCCCAGCACCAGCCAGGGCAGCAGGAAGGCGTTCAGCAGCGGCCCGTTGCGGTTATAGAGGAAGTCAGTATTGACGGCGAGGAACCAGCTGGACACCACATCCGTGAAATGCGCCCAAAGTGTGGAGGCGCCGTGCCCCCAGCCCTTTGCGCCGAACTCGTAGTACACGACGCGGCTGGCGAAGTAGGGCATGAGGATGGGTACGGCCGCCAAGGAGGGCGCCAGCAAGGCCGTGACCTGCTTGACCTTTTCGCCGAGGTCCTCTTCCTGGCGGCTGATTTCGAGGATCGTCAACAGCAGGGCCAGACCCAGCAGGGGCCAGACCGTGTCGTAGGTCAACAGGCCGATGGCCAGCGCCACGCCGCTGACGGTGTAGGCCTGCCAGCGTTTGGTGGGGATGGCCCAGGCCAGCAGCAACAGGGTGAGGATCGGCCACAGCTTGACGTGGCTTTCCACGTTGGCCAGGCGGCTGGCGCTGATGTCGAAGATCGAGCCGCTCAGCAGCCAGGCCGCCAGCAGGGCCAGCGGGGGGTTGGCGATCCGCTTGACGAGCAGGTAGAAGAGCAGGCAGCCCAGGATGCTGAAGACCGCCACCGCCAGGCGCGCCGAGAAGATGGACGGCCCGAAGATCTCGTGGAAGGGCGTCTGCATGTAGAAGCTGGTCGGCAGGGCGTCGCGGTGATACAGGCCCGAGAGGTCGGGCAGGCCGCGGATGCCGAGCCAGACCACCTCGCCCGTCCACTTGGCCTCGTCGCCTTCGATGCCGTACGGGATGGTGCGCAGTTCGAACAGCCGACCGAAGACCGCCAGCGCCAGGATCAGCAGCACCAACACGATCTCCGCGCCGCGCGAGAGTCGCACAGGTTGGGCCACGTCTGCCTGGGATTGTTTGCGCGCGGTCCAGGCCCAGAAAGCCAGCCCCACTGCGGCGGCCAAGTACAGTCCGATACCCCACGGGCGGTCGGGTTCGCGCGCCAGGCACCATTGCGCCGCGCCCGCCAGCCCGAGCAGCCCCCACAGCAGGGCGGTGCGCAGTCGCTGGAGCGAGCGTCCGCGCCAGGCGGCCAACAGCATGGCCGCGGCCAGCAGTCCCGTTCCCAGGTTGTAGAGCAGGGCGGCTTCGTAGAAGAAGACGTCCAACGTGTTCCGCTGCCAATGCAGGAAGAAGAAGGGACGCCCGGGTTCGCGCGGCGTGATCGAGATGCGGCCCGTCATCTGGACGGGCGCGAAGACGATCAGGTACAGAATCACCGCCAGCCCGACCGCCGCCAGCAGGAGTCCCCAGCGCTGTTCGCGCAGGAAAGCCCCCAGGCGGGATTTGAACTCCGCTTTTGGCTGGTCGCCGCCGCCCTCCGCCTGGACCTCGGGCTGGGACTCCGCGATGGGCGGCTCGGCCCAACCCTGACGGCGCGAAACAGCCAGCAGGGCAAACGTCCCTGCCAGCGCGGCGAAGAGCAAGGCCAGCGACCAGAGCGGATAGTCGGTCATGCCGATTTACTTGAGGCCGAGTTCACTGCGCGAGATGACCAGGCGCTGGATCTCGCTGGTGCCCTCGTAGATCTCGGTGATCTTGGCGTCGCGGAAGTAGCGCTCGACGGGCAGCTCCTTGCTGAAGCCCATCCCGCCATGGATCTGCACCGCGGCATGGGCGCAGTACATGGCCGTCTCGGAGGCGAACAACTTGGCCATCGAGGATTGCAGGGTGAAGCGCTCGCCCGTGGTCTTGGAGCGTTCCTTGGCCAGGGCGGCGTTGTAGACCAGCAGGCGCGCAGCCTCGATGCGGGTCTTCATGTCCGCAATCTTGAAGCCCGTGCCCTGAAACTCGCCGATCTTCTGGCCGAAGGCCTCGCGCTCGATGGCGTAGGCGCGCGCGGCCTCGTAGGCGGCCTCGGCGATGCCCAGCGCCTGCGCGCCGATGCCGATGCGGCCCACGTCCAGCACGGTCATGGCGATCTTGAAGCCCTCGCCCTCCGCGCCGAGACGGTTCTCCGCGGGGATGCGGCAGTCTTCGAAGATCA
>CAZGFR010000183.1:0-3333 GCA_964524485.1 uncultured Anaerolineaceae bacterium
AGTTTGTATTGTTCGGTCATGTCGCCTCATATGGTTGCGGCACGGTGGAACGAGCGAAGATTTTGTCCTTCAACCATCTCGCCGTGCCCCTACGATTTATTGATTCAAGTGTTTGTACACGCTCTTCATCTGCTTGTACACATCTTTAAACACCGCAAAGCGCTCATCGTATACGCCGCGACTCGCGGACTGTGGCGCGTAGCTGCGCTTGAACTCGACCAGGCGCGGCACGTCGCTGAACGAGATCTCGCCCAGGCCCACTGCCCCGATCCAGGCGGCGCCGCGGGCGTTGGCGTAGATGGGATCGCTGACCTGCTTGATCTCCACGTTCATCACGTCCGCGAAGATCTGACACCACACATCCGACTGCGCCCCGCCGCCGACGATGTTGATGCTGGGCACCTTGCGCCCGAGGAATTTCTCCACGGGCTGCAACAGCCAGCGCGTGTTGAAGGCGATGCCTTCGAGGAAGGCGCGGATGATGTCTTCACGCGTGTTGTGCAGGGAAATGTTGTACAGCCCCGCGCGCAGGTGACGGTCATCGACGGGCGCGCGCTCGCCCCAGATCCACGGCGTGTAGAGCACGCCGTTCGAGCCTGCAGGCACGCGCAGCGCGATCTGGTCGAGCACCTTGAAGATGTCGGGCACGTCGGCTTCCTGCAACAACTCATCCTTGTGATAGATGACGTTATCGCGCAGGAAGGTTAGGTTGCCGCCCGCCGTGGCTTGCAACGCGGTCAGCAGGTAACGCCCAGGCACGGCACACGGGACAGACGCCAGCGACGAAGCGATATCCGTTTTCTTGAACGGGACGTGCGCCGCCATCCAGGACGAGGTGCCGATATAGAGGTGCATGGCGTAATCTTCCACAGCGCCCGCGCCGATGGCGGCCGCCGTGTTGTCGATGGCGCCTGCCACGACCTGCACATCCGTCGGAAGGCCAAGCGCTGCGGCCACGTCCGCTTGGAGCGGGCCGAGCACGGCCGTGCATGGCACGATCTCGGGCAGTTTGGCGGAATCCACCCCACAGTCACGCACCAGGCTCGGGTCGTAGTGAACAGCCCGAGGGTCGCGTTGGTCGGTCACCCAACTGGTGAGGATCGAGTCGTACGTCGCGGCGAAACGTCCCGTGAGGCGCAGGTTCAGAAAATCCAGCACGTTCAAAAATTTATAAGTGCGCGCATACACTTCGGGAAAACAATCGCGGATGAGCAGCATGTGCGCGGCGGGGTCCTTGCCCGTGGTCGACGGCATGCCGCCCGTCAGCCGCACCCAGCGCAGGATGCGGAACAGGTCGATGCCGTCGAGGTTGAGGGGGCCGCCGAATTGCTTGCGCAGATAGGGTGCGCCGCGCATGTCCATCCACAGGATGCAGTTCATCAACGCCTTGCCATCCCTGTCGACGGGGACGGTGCCTTCGCCCTGCGTGGAACAGCACACCGCCCGAATCGCGCGGACCTCGACCAGCTCCCGCGCAAGCAGCCGCTTCGCCGCTGAGAGGAAGGCGCCCCACCACTCGTCGGGCGATTGCTCGGCCCCGCCATCGGGCGTGACGTAGAGTTGGACTGGCTCAGCCTCCCAGCCCAGCACGTTTCCGCTCACCGTGATAAGCGCCACTTTCATGCCAGACGTGCCGAGGTCAAGGGAGAGGATGGTGGCTTCGGTCATGATTTACCTTGAGACAAAATCACTGAGGGAGATGGCAAGTTTTGGAAAACTCTTGAGCAACACTGCATCTGCTGTTACCAGCAGAATATTGAGTTGTTCTGCCAGAGAAACGAACTCGCAGTCATAAGCAGTGCAGGAGCTTCTGGCAACCAGATCCAACACTCTATTCGATTGTGGTGCGACCTGACGTTTTGCCATCATCAACAAGGCTTCCGTCATGATCCCTTGCGCTTTTTCCAGCGGCATACCACGGCGAATATACCCTGCAAGCGCATTACGGAACTCGCTCTGCCACAACGGTGGTGACATCCAATATGGGTCTTTACACAGCACATCCAAAGCCAAGGATGTCTGGTCGCCCGTGATGTGCAAATACAGGATGAGGTTGGTGTCAGCAACGATCATTCGCGGCCTTCGTTGATCATCTTTTCGATCTCATCTGCAGAAATGACATAATCAGCGGTCAGTTCGCGCAATTTGCGGGTACGCTCCAGAGTAGCATTTATATCGATGGGTGGAATGGTCAGCGCCTGCTCCAGCATGAAAATGATCTCGTTGTTGATACTGCGGCGATTATTCTGAGCCTGAATTTTCAACCGCTCGTAAAGCATGGTTGGCAGATTTTTGATGGTAATTGTAGTCATTTCAACCTCCATAATGGTTCCATTTTGGAACCATTATGCAACCAAACACCCTATTCGTCAAGCATCAACCTGATTGCCCGCAGATCATCTCTTTCACCCACAAGCCGCTGTCTTTGACATAACGCCGTTGAGTGGCGTAATCGACGTAGACAATGCCGAAGCGCGTGCCATAGCCGAGACTCCACTCGAAGTTGTCGGTCAGCGACCAGATGAAGTAGCCGTGCAAGTTCGCCCCGTCGCGGATGGCGCGGGCGGCGGCGTCCATGTAGCCTTGCAGATAGGCGACGCGCTTTTCGTCGTGGACCTGCTCGCCATCGAGGTGGTCGGTGAAGGCAGCGCCGTTTTCGGTCAGGTAGAGGAACGGGTTGTTATATTCCCGTTTCAGGTACATCAACAGATCGTAGAGTCCCTGCGGGTAGACTTCGCGGCCCGAGGCAGTGAAGGGTATGCCGTTCACGACCTTTTCGCCGCTGGCGGAGAGGTCGCCGTCCACCCAGAAGCGCAGGAAGGGCATCCACCAGACGGCGCGGGCGAACTCGCGGCTGTAGAAGTTGACACCCAGAAAATCGAGCGGGCGCGAGATGACCTGCATGTCGTCGGCGCCGATGTGCGGGTGTAGCCAGCGCACCTGCGACCAGAACGGGGCGGGATAGTGGCCCTTGTAGATGCCATCCAGATAAAAGGTATTGAAAAACTGGTCAGCCACTTTGGCGGCGACCACGTCCTGCGGGCGATTGGTCTTGGGCAGGATGGGCGTCAGGCTGAGCGTGATGCCTACACGCGCATCGGGGCAGGCGGCGCGAATCCGCTCGACGGCCAGGCCGTGACCGAGCAGTTGATGATGCGCCACTTTGAGATAGGTCCACGGGTTGTGATGACCAGGGGCATGCTCACCGAGTAGATGTCCAAGCGCAGCATGTTCCCAGGGCTCGTTGAGCGTGATCCAATCCTTGACGCGGTCGCCGAGTCGGCGCGCGACCACTTCGGCGTAGTCCGCAAAATAGGAAGCCGTCTCGCGGCC
>CAZGFR010000184.1:0-3305 GCA_964524485.1 uncultured Anaerolineaceae bacterium
GATGACAACAAAAACCATCCTCGTCGTAGATGACGAAAAAAGACTGGTCTCGCTGGTGGAGAGTTATCTCACCCAGGAAGGCTATCGCGTGGCAACCGCCTACAACGGCAAGGAAGCCTTGACCGTGGCACGATGCGAAAAGCCCGACCTGATCATCCTGGATGTGATGATGCCAGAGATGGACGGCTATGCCTTCATGCGCGCGCATCGCGCCGAACAGGATACCCCCATCATCCTGCTCACCGCCCGCGTGGACGACGACGAGAAGATCCTCGGCCTCGAACTGGGCGCGGATGATTACGTCACCAAGCCCTTCCGTCCGCGCGAGCTGACCGCGCGCGTACGCGCCGTCCTGCGCCGTGTGGGCAACACCGAGCCCGCCGCCCAGGTCCTCCACGCCGCCGACCTGACTCTCGACCGCGAAGGCCGCACCGTGCAAGTCAGCGATGAGTACGTGGACCTGACCCCCTCCGAGTTCGACATCCTGGCCGCGCTCATGTCCGCGCCTGGGCGCGTCTTCTCGCGCCTGGACCTGCTCGACATCATCCAGGGCGTACGCTACGAAGGCTACGAACGCACCATCGACACACACATCAAGAACCTGCGCGGCAAGATCGAAGACGATCCGCGCAGCCCGCGCTACATCGAAACCGTGTATGGCGTCGGCTACCGCTTCGCCAGGGAATAATCCATGCGGACCATCACCTTCAAATTAGTGCTCGGCTTCCTGGTGATTGGCCTGATCAGCATCGTATTGATGCTCGTCCTGGCGCGCTGGAACACCAATCAGGAGTTCATGCGGTTCGTCACTGACCGCGCCCAGAACGACACGGTCAACGCGTTGACCAGGTACTATCAAAGCAACGGGTCCTGGAAAAACGTCGAGTCCCTGTTCCCTTCCCCCTCCAACAACCCGCCCGATGCGAACGCGGATCATAACGATCACCCCATTCCGCCCTTCACGCTGACCGATGCAAACGGCATGGTGGTGCTGGCCAGGGATCGTTTTCCCATCGGGGAACTGGTCCCTGCCAACGAATTGAGCAGCGGCATCGCGATCAAAGTCGACGACAAGACGGTCGGCATCCTGATGATGAGCAACCGTCAGCCCTTTGCCAACGACCCGCGCGCCCTGGAATTTGTCCAGCGCAATACGGTGCTTCTCATCTACAGCAGCCTTGGCGCCACGCTCGTGGCCTTGCTGTTGGGCATCCTCATCTCGCGCACACTCACCCGCCCCATCCGCGAGTTGACCGCGGCCACGCACGCCATCTCCGAAGGGGACTTCGACCAGCAGGTCCCCGTCCGCTCGAAGGACGAGATGGGCGAACTGGCGCGCGCCTTCAACCGCATGAGCACCGAACTGGCGCGCTCCATCCATACCCGCCGACAGATGACCGCCGACATCGCCCACGAGTTGCGCACCCCGCTCAGCCTGATCCTCGGTCACGCCGAGGCCGTGCACGACGGCGTCCTGCCGCCCACGCGCGAGAACTTCGAGATCATCCGCGAGGAGGCCGAACGCCTCGAACACCTCGTAGATGACCTGCGCACCCTCTCGCTGGCCGACGCGGGCGAGCTCAAGCTCAACCCGCAGACCTTTTCCGTGTCCAAACTGATGCAGGACTTGTCAGCTCATTATCAGTTCCAGACCCAACAGAAGAACATCGACCTGCAATTGGACCTGGATCCCACCCTGCCTGACCTGACGGCGGATCCCGCCCGCATCATGCAGGTGCTCACCAACATCCTCGACAACGCTCTGCGCCACACCCCTTCAGGCGGACGCGTGACCCTGTCCGCCCGCCTGACCTCGGAAGGAATCGAGCTCTCGGTCCGCGACACGGGGCCTGGTCTGGCCTCCGAAGACCTGGATCGCATCTTCGACCGCTTCTACCGCGCCGACGCCGCCCGCCATCGCGCCGACGGCGGCTCGGGCTTGGGGTTGGCCATTGCCAGATCCATTGTGCAGGCCCACGGCGGAGGAATCCGCGCCGAGAGCCAACTCGGCGACGGGCTGAAGGTCATCATCACTTTGCCCGAGACGGCCATCAGCGTATAAGTTCCTTTCATAAAAAAAAGAGCCGAAGGTTATTCCTTCGGCTCTTTTGATTCGGTCGATTACGATTGAGATTCCAGCGAAGCTTCGTCTCCTTGTGGATCGTTCTTCCGCTTTCTGCCAAACAAACTCTTGGGAAGAACGATCAGTGCCACCAGCACCGCTACGATACCAACGTTCTTGACCATCCCAAGCGCGAACCGCCCCATGGAACCACTGCCGCCCCGTTCACGGTCGGGACGTTCACCCTGGGGAAAACCGCCTTCGGGAAATCCAGCGGGCGGCTGATTCCCCTGCTGCTGCGGGCGGAACTCAGCCCCGCCAGGTCGATCGAACGGAACCGAGATGCTCGTTCCGAGTCCGTTGACCAGGGCGAACCAGGCCCCTGTCACGATGGCGGCGGCCAGTAAAATGATCAGGATTCGTCCAAGGGTCTTCATGCGGTCACATCCTTTGGCGGTTTCTTCGAGAACAGGCGGCCGAGCGGGCCAAGAATATAGCGTTGGAAGGCATTGACGATCCAGGTCCAGTGCAGGGCCGTATGGACACCCAACAACAGCAGGAAGAAATTGGCCGACATGTCATGCAGTCTGCGCCAGCCAAAACCAGGCGGCAGTCGGAGTCCCAGCGTGGGCAACGCCACCTCAGAGATCAGAATCCCCGAAAGCATAATCAAGATCCCGTCGAAGAATAATAGCCAGTTGAGCAAATAGTTGAGGCGCGAGATGCCTGCCACTCTGCTGAAGAAGCGGCGCGTGATTTGAGCAATCCAGTCCCAACTCAAGAGCAGATGCACCATGATGGCGGCGGTCATCGACAGGCTCAGCCATTCGTGGATCGCCAGTCCGCTGGAGCGGGGCTCCATGGTCACCAAAAAAGCCGCGAAGATCGCCAGGTCGATCCATAGCTTCGTCCTGGTCTGACTGCGGGGCTTGGTTTGTGTTTCCGTCGTCATGTCTTCTCCTTTGAATTTGGTGATTCTAACGGGACAAACGAAGTGCATGGTGATAAAAATACGGATGGATTATGGAGATTTTGTAAAAAGTTTTCCGATTACGGAGCAGATAAGCATTGCCTGAAACAGGCAACGTGTGTATAATTCGCCCGCTTGACTTATGGAGAGGTCGCGTAGTCTGGCTTAGCGCGCACGCTTGGAAAGCGTGTAACCCACAAAGGTTCGCGGGTTCGAATCCCGCCCTCTCCGCCAGCAAGACTCCCCGCTTGGGGAGTTTTTTTGTTTGAGGTT
>CAZGFR010000185.1:0-3259 GCA_964524485.1 uncultured Anaerolineaceae bacterium
ACGGACGCTCGTTCGGCACCAACATGATGGAAGCCGCGCTGGTGGCCGCCTCGGGCAGGGGCCGCGCCCTCACCTGGCCCGAACTGACCGAAATGATCGACCAGCTCGGCTTCGAGCCGCAGATCCAGGAATTGAACTAATTCCCCTTTAGGAGAATCTTTATGGACGCGATTGTCACCGCAGGCGGAATCCCCCTGCCCCAGGATCCGCTTTACACGTATGCCAAAGGCGATTCGAAGGCCCTGCTCGATGTGGCAGGCAAGCCAATGATCCAATGGGTGCTGGACGCGCTCGGCGAAGCCCGGGACGTGGAAAACGTCATCATTGTCGGTCTGACGCCCAAGAGCGGCCTGACCTGCTCCAAGCCCCTGCATTACCTCTCCAACCAGGGACGCATGTTGTCGAACATCGTCGCAGGCGTGAACAAGGTGCTGGAGATCCATCCGCAGGCCGAGTACGTGCTGATCGTCTCGTCCGACATCCCCGCTCTGCGCGGCGAGCATGTCGACTGGCTGATCGAGACCTGCATGCAGACCCACGACGATCTGTACTATGGCGTCTGTCCGCGCGAGGTGATGGAAACCCGCTTCCCCAACTCCCGCCGCACCTACACCAAGCTCAAGGACATGCAAGTCTGCGGGGCCGACATCAACGTCTCGCACGTGCGCATGGCCACCGAGCATCTCGACATGTGGGAGCAGTTGATCGGCAATCGCAAGAGTCCCATGAAACAGGCGGCCACCATCGGCTTCGGCACCCTGTTTATGCTTGCCACGGGCAACCTCACCCTGACCGACGCGGTGGAGCGCATCACCAAACGTATCGGCATCACGGGCCGTCCCATCGTCTGGGAGCACGCCGAACCCTGCATGGACGTGGACAAGCCGCACCAGTTGGAAATGCTGCGCGAGGATTTGCAAGCCCGCCTCGAAGCGGAAGCCGCCGCTCGCGCCGAATCCACCCCTGTGACAGAATCCGCGCCCAAGCCTGTCCGCCGCGCGAGGAAACCTGCCGCCCCCAAAGCGGAATCCGCCAAGGCCGCTGCGAAGAAAGCCCCCGCCAAATCCACGAAGAAGCCCGCCGCGACGGCGAAAACCGAGGATAAGCCCGCCCGCGTCAAATCGGTGAAGAAGCCTGCGCCCAAGACTCCCAAAGGCAAACCCACGCCCAAGGAAAAAAGTGTGGCCCGCCCGAAGAAGAGCGCCGCCAAGTAGGAGCCGCCATAGTGTTAAAATGTGTCACTTCACTGAGTGACACATTTTATTTTCAGGAGACTGCATGACCTTCAAATCCATCCTCGAACTCGACACCCGTCTGTCCGACCGCTTACGCGTGGCTGAAAAACCCGGGTTGCTGCGTTCGATTGCCATCTTCTTTGCGCACTCCGGTGACTCGTGGTTCTGGGCAGTGGCGCTGATCCTCTTATGGTTCGCCAGCCAGAAGTTTTGGAAAGACTGGTCGGTGCTGGAGTTCGCAGGCATCGCCGTGCTGGCGGTCTTCGTACTGGCCGTCAAGTTCATCGTCCGCCGCCGACGGCCTGAAGGCGAGTGGGGCGGCATCTACCGCAACACGGACCCGCACTCCTTCCCCTCGGGACATGCCGCGCGCGCCTTCCTGATCGCCACCATCGCCACGGCCTTCGGACCTATCTGGCTGGCCGTCGCCCTGTGGATCTGGGCGCCGCTGGTGGCCCTGGCACGCGTCGCGATGGGCGTGCATTATCTGTCAGACATCGTGGCGGGCGCCATCCTAGGTGTGATCGTGGGATTGATCGGTATTCAGTTTGCCCCGTGGGTGCTGTCGATCACAGCGAGTATTTTGGAATTGTTCTTCTAGAGCGATTTTCAACGCAGGGACGCGAAGGCGCAAAGAGTTTTGGACTCTTTGCGCCTTTTTCTTTTATCGGCATACCGCCAGCACGCGCTCCACGGCATCTGGTCCCAACTCCACCGCGTGGACCCGAATCCCAAACGGAGCCAGTTCCCGCGCGGCGGCTTCGCTCAGTCCACGCAGGCCTGCCATGCTGGCTGCGTATGCGCCCGCGACCTCGCTGCTGCCTATAAGGTTGACGATGACCCCGCCGCCCTGGGCGCGCATCACCCGTCCCAACGATTGGAGCACGAGAAAGGCCCCCGTCAGGTTGACGTCGAGGGTGCGGTGCCAGTCCCATTCGTCCAGGTTCAGGAGCGGGGTGTGCGGCTCGACCGCCGCATGCTGGATCAGGATGTCCACGCGGCCCCAGTCATCTTCCACCTGCTTGACCAGCGCCTGTACGCCAACCTTCTTGGCCACATCGTGCAGGTAGGTGCGCGCCTGCCCGCCGCTGGACACGATGCGTGCGGCCACTTCATCCACGTTGATCGGGGAAATGTCGTTCAGCGCCACCCGCGCCCCGCGCGCCGCGAAGGACTCGGCCAGGGCTGCGCCCGTCCCCTTGCCCGCGCCCGTGATCAAAACCACCTTGCCTGCAAATTCCTGCTCGTTCATGTTTGCTCCGTTCACTGACATACCGGGATCGTGTCGGGATTCTCGTTCGCATTCAGCGGAAGGCCGAAGTACGGCGAGGGATCGTAAGTGTTCTCGATGTCCAGTTCGTTCTTGAACCTGCCAAAACCGTCGTCCTTCACGATGGACACGTGCAGGTGGACGCCGGTCGGGTTGGCGGGATCGCCCGAGTAATTGCCCTGGTAGCCGAGGAAGGTGCCCGCCTCTACGTAGACTTCCGTGGTCCCAGGCGGAAACACAGACGAGATGTACGAGTTGCCGTCCGGGTCGGCCATGTGAGTGTAATAGACCCAGATCTGCCGACCGGGATTCAACGGGTCGTCGGGCACGCGGATGATGACCGTGGACTTCCAGTCCGTCAGGCGCGTAAGGTAGCCCGGGTAGGCGGCAGTGACCGGCGTGACGCCCAGCCCCTGGCCGCCGAAGATGTCGATGCCCTGATGACGCTTGTGATTGAAGAAATCATCCCAGAGAAAGCCGATCAGCCCATGGGTCGGGAAGACAAACGGAGCGTCGCCGCAGCGGGTCCCGGGTTCCATCATCAGGTCGGGACGGGAGGCGGGGTCACGGAACCAGTCGAAGACCTGCACCGCCCGTTTGGTGGTCGGGCGGAACAGGCTGAAATACAGATAGGCTCCCGCCGTCACGAAGGCCACCAGCACGGCGATCAACACGAATTTTTTATGCATGGGCGCGATTATATACCCACGAATGAAAATTGCGCTTTCGGCCCTTTTAATTTCACCCAAGTGCG
>CAZGFR010000186.1:0-3257 GCA_964524485.1 uncultured Anaerolineaceae bacterium
GCCGCGCTCGAGGCACTGGAGTCCGTCAAGGACCAGGCTGCGCTCGACGCGTGGCGCGTGTCCCACGTGGGCCGCAGCTCCCCGCTGATGCAGGTCTTCTCCGAACTGGGTAAACTCTCGAAGGAGGAGAGGCCCGTCGTGGGGCAGGCCGCCAATAAGGTCAAGATGGCGCTGGAAGCGGCGCTCGCCGAACGGACGGAAGCGGTCAAGGCCGCAGCGTTGGCGAAATCCCTTGAGGAGGAGCAGCTCGACGTCACGCTGCCCGGGCGGACGGTCAACGTCGGCCGCCTGCATCCGTCCACGCAGCAGCTGCGCCGCGTGCTCGACATCCTGGCCGACATGGGCTTCCAGGTCTACACCTCGCCCGAGGTCGAAAGCGACGAGATGAACTTCCAGATGCTGAACTTCCCGCCGCACCACCCCGCGCGCGAGATGCAGGATTCGTTCTACGTCGAGGCGGGCGACCCTTCGACAGGCTCAGGGCAGGACGGCGACAACCCGATCCTGATGCGGACTCATACGTCCCCGGGCCAGATCCGCGCGATGCGCGAATTCGTGGCGATGAATCCCTCGGACCCGCCCGCCATCCGCATCGCCCTGCCTGGCATGTGCTTCCGTTATGAGCAGGTGACCACCCGCTCGGAGATGCAGTTCAACCAGGTGGAAGGGCTGGTGGTCGGCAAGGGCATCACCTTCGCGGACCTGAAGGGCACCATCGCTGATTTCGCCCGCCGCATGTTCGGACAGGACGTGCGCACGCGTTTCCGCGCTTCGTACTTCCCGTTCACAGAGCCATCCGCCGAAGTGGACGTGGAATGTTTCGTGTGTGGCGGCAAGGGCTGCCAGGTCTGCAAGAACTCGGGCTGGCTGGAGATCCTGGGCTGCGGCATGGTCCATCCTGTCGTGCTGCAAAACGGCGGTTACGACCCGAAGGTCTACTCGGGCTTCGCCTGGGGCATGGGCCCCGAGCGCCAGTTGATGCTGCGCTACAAGATCAACGACATCCGTTATTTCTGGGGAAACGATGTTCGTTTCCTGGGGCAGTTCTAGGTGCCAAACACAAAGGGCACAAAGTACACCAAGGAAATACACGGCGCTACACGTTGATTTCCTTCCGATATGTGCCAAGATGGATTTTGCCGAGGCTGATAACCAAAGCCATCCTGCAAGCCATCTTCGTGACCCTCGTGTCCTTTGTGTTTAATTTCGAAAGGTGAACGAATGAAACTACCAATTTCCTGGCTGAAAGACTTCATCGACCTCGACGGCCTCTCCGTCGAAGACGTGGCCCGCAAGCTGACCCTGGCGGGCATGGAAGTGGATGAGATCCACTATGTAGGCCTCGCCATGCCCGACTACAGCAAGGGCGAAAAACACGAGTTCAAGACCACGGGCATTTCGTGGCAGCCCGACAAGCTGGTCGTGGCGGAGATCCGCGAGGTGATGCCGCATCCCAACGCGGACCGTCTCACGCTGTGCGACCTGTACGACGGCACCGAGCAGCACACCGTGTTGACAGGCGCGCCCAATATCTTCCACCTCAAAGGCATCGGCAAGCTGGACAAGCCGCTCAAGGTGGCCTGGGCCAAGGAAGGCACGACCCTGTACGACGGTCATGCCGAAGGCCTGGTGCTGACCACGCTCAAGCGCACCAAGATCCGCGGCGTGGAATCCTACTCGATGGTCTGCTCGGAGAAGGAACTGGGCATCTCCGAGGAACATGACGGCATCATCCTGCTGGCCGACGACGCGCCCACGGGCATGTCGCTGGTCGATTACATGGGCGACGCCGTGCTCGACATCAGCATCCTGCCGAACATGGCGCGCAACGCCAACGTCATCGGCCTCGCGCGCGAACTCTCGGCCATGACGGGCCGTCCGCTCAAGAAGCCGACCATCCAGTACGCCACCTCGGGCGAATCCATCGAGGGCAAGGTCTCGATCGAGATCACCAACCCTGAGCTGAATCCGCGCTTCGTGCTGGGACTCATCCGCGATGTCGAGATCAAGCCCAGCCCGTACCAGATCCAGCGCAAGCTGAGGCTGGCGGGCGTGCGTCCCATCAACAACATCGTCGACGCCACCAACTACGCCATGATCGAACTGGGCGAACCGCTGCACGCCTTTGACTACGACGTGCTCACCCAGCGGGCGGGCGGCAGAAACGTCAAGATCATCACCCGCACCGCGGCGGACGGCGAAAAGCTCACCACCCTCGACGGCAACACCCGCACGTTGAGCGCCTCGAACGTGCTGGTCTGCGACGAAAAAGGTTCGCTCTCGCTGGCAGGCGTGATGGGCGGCGCTGAATCCGAAGTGGCCGCCACCAGCGTCAACATCCTGCTCGAAGGCGCGGCCTGGAACTTCATCAACATCCGCCGCACGGCCAAACAGCACAACCTGCCGTCCGAGGCCTCGTTCCGCTTCTCGCGCGGGGTGCATCCCGCCCTGGCCGAGATAGGCGTGCGCCGCGGCCTGCAACTGATGGCCGAATGGTCAGGCGGCGCCGTCGCCCCAGGCCTGGTGGACAACTATCCGCTGCCGCCCAAGGACGTGGTGGTCGAGGTCACGCCCAGCGAGGTCAAGCGTCTGCTCGGCATCGAGCTTTCCGCCAAAGAAATCGCCGAACTGCTCGGTCATCTCGAATTCGAATGCAGCATCAAGGGCGAGACCGTCACAGTCAAGACTCCACCGCATCGCCTCGACATCGGCGAAGGCGTGGTCGGCGTGGCGGATGTGCTCGAAGAGGTGGCCCGCAGCTACGGCTACGACCGCATCCCCGAGACGCGCATCTCCGACCCGCTCCCACCGCAGATCGGCAACCCCGTCCACGAGTGGGAGGAGCATCTGCGCGACCTGCTCGTCAGCCTCGGCATTCAGGAGGTCGTCACCTACCGCATGACCTCGCCCGAGCGCGAAGGCCGCCTGGTCCGCTTCGACGAGTACACCCGCATCGCCAACCCGATCACGCCCGAGCGCACCACCCTGCGCCGCAGCCTGGTCGCGTCGGTGCTGGAGATCGCCGAGAAGAATGCACGCGCCGAGTCGCTCTCGCTGTTCGAGGTCGGCCCCGTCTTCGAGCCGCGTAAGAATGATCTGCCCAACGAACCGCGCAAACTGGCCATCGTGATGACAGGCCGCCGCCTGGCCTCTGCCTGGGACGTGAAGGACTCTCCCGCAATGGATTTCTTCGACCTCAAGGGCCGCATCGAACTGATGTTGGCTGGGCTCCGTTTCACCGACGTTTCCTACGCCCC
>CAZGFR010000187.1:0-3200 GCA_964524485.1 uncultured Anaerolineaceae bacterium
GGTAAGTATAATCAATGGGAAAGGATGGCAATCATGGCAACAAGCATCCGAATGATCGGCGTGCCCGTCCAGGGCGGCCACGAGGTTTGGGTGGTCGACCACGTTCTGTGGTGGCCAGTGGATCAATACGTTGGGAAAAATGGGCGCGAAACTGCCGTTCCTGGATTTCGGGAGAGCGTCGATAGCACGCTGTATCTCGACCACGTGGGCATTTTCAACAAGGAGGAATTCGTCCGTTTGAACGAGGCTCACCAGGCCGAATTCCTGGCGGATGCCAGCAGGAAACCCCTCCATGACGAACAACAAAAACGCATGAAAGAGGTCGACCTTTATCTAAAGCAGCGCCAGGAGATCAAATGGATTCTGGTGGAGCGGTATGAATGGGAAAGCGGCGCCAATTGAGATTCCTCCACCAGGAGGAATTTTGTCGATATAAGACCGATGTACGATATCGAGAGCGATGAATTCGCGAGAGAATACCCCCATGCCCTACGATCCCTCCGACCCCACCGCAAGAGACAGCGCCCTGCAGCCCTCCGAGCAGCGCAGGCTCGAAGAAGCCAATTTCTATCTCGAAAATAACAAACCTGCGCAGGCCGCACCCATCTTTGCCAAACTGGCTGAGGTGCTCCGATCCGCCAACCAGCCCAAACGCGCCGCCAGCCTGCATTCCCAGGCGGCGCTGGCCTTTGCCAGGAGCCGCAACGACGCTGCACTGACCCAGGCCCGCGCGGCATTGACCCTGCTGCTGCAATACAACCTCGGCCCGCAGGCCTCCGCCTTGTACAAGGACCTGCTGAACGAATTGTCCAAACGCGGCATGAGATCGGCGGCAGAGGCGCTGACCAGGGAATTTGGCGACAAGGTTGCGCAGTCCGCTCCGCTCGACCCACGCGCCGCGCTCTTAAGCCGCCTGCCCAGCAACTGTCCCAATTGCGGCGCGCCGCTCGGCCACAAAGACGTCACCTGGACGGAGGCTGACACCCTCGAATGCGGTTTTTGCAGCACGCCCATCCGCCCCTTCGGAGAGGGCCCAGGGTCATGAAAAAAGCCGCCTGGTTCGTGGTCTTGCTAATCCCGCTCCTCTCTTTTGCCTGCGCCCTGTCCCCCCGCGCGGAGGCGACGCCCACACCCGACGATATTTTTCCGCCCGTGACCACGCCC
This sequence comes from uncultured Anaerolineaceae bacterium, assembly GCA_964524485.1. Lineage (GTDB taxonomy): Bacteria > Chloroflexota > Anaerolineae > Anaerolineales > Villigracilaceae > JACPVF01. Next base: position 1,165 of record CAZGFR010000187.1, read on the forward strand.
CTGCAAATCGAACCCGCCGCCCTGCCCACGGCGCAGACAGGTGGGGAATACGAGGTCGAGCTCCGCATCCGCGACAACGTCACGCCCGTGGACAGCGTGTTCGTTTCCAGTGGAGACCTCCCCGCAGGGCTGGAGTTGGTCTTCGTGGACGGCGAAGACGGCGCAAAGATCAGCGGCGTGCCTGAGCAGGCAGGGACCTTTACCTTCACGGTCTTTGTCGCCTGCAAAGGGACTATGGTCGGCGGGCAGACCCTGGAGAAAGAGTTTCAAATCATCGTCGAGGAATGAACCCGCCAAGGTCCCGCTGATGCGCTTTGGCGTTGGATGAAATGGGGAAAACAGAGGGGCGAATGGTCCTTCGCCCGAGCGCAGTCGAAGGCTGGTAATTTTGTCAGGTCAGCAACGGTCAATCCGTCCCTGTGAAATTCGATCCGCGCACGCGGGAGGTCGCCCTGGACCTGCCCGGGAAGGTCAAGGCGAAAATAAGGAGGGATTTCTAAATAAATGGCTGCCCGATTTTTCGGGTATTTTTTGGGGGGTGAAGTCCGATATGCAGCGGAGTAGAATGGAGGGAGAACGCAAAGGAGGACGCCATGTCACCCATTCTGTTACGCGTGGTTCAGCTCCTCGTCCTGGTGCTCATCCAGGCGGTCTTGCTCTTCGCCAGCGCAGGGACCTGGAAATGGTCGGCAGGCTGGTGGTACGTCGGCTTGTACCTGTCCATGCTGGCGGGGGCTTCGTTTCTCCTGATGCCGCGTCACAAGGAAGTCATCGAAGAACGCAGCAGGGGCGCCCGGGGCGGGAAACGTTGGGACACCTGGCTGACCCAATTGATGATCCTGCCCTCGCTCGGGACGCTGGTCGTGGCGGGGCTCGACCAACGCTGGGGCTGGACCCCGCCCCTGCCCGCCTGGCTCCGCGCGTTGGGCGGGCTGGCCTTTGTGCTCGGGTACGCGCTTGTGCTGTGGGCCATGTACGCGAACAAATTCTTTTCGCAGGTGGTCCGCATCCAGAGCGAGCGCGGGCATGTGGCCGTCACCGACGGTCCCTACCGCTTCATCCGTCACCCGGGCTATCTGGGCATGCTGACCTCCCTGCTGGGAGCGGTCTTCCTGCTCGATTCGCTCTACGGGCTGGTCTGTTTCGCGCTCTACCTGCCGCTGCTCCTGCTCCGCACCCATCTTGAGGATCGGACCCTGCGCGCCGAGTTGCCCGGGTACGCCGAATACGCAACCCGCACCCGATTCCGCCTTTTCTCCGGGCTGTGGTGAATTCCCCATGCAAAAAATGCTATACTGAAGCAACATCATCGAACAAGGAGATCTCCATGAACCAGTCTGACTATCCGCAACCCCCAAATTACGGCGGCATGCCGCCTGTCGCCCTGCCCACCAGTACGCTGGCCCTGGTCAGTATGATTGCGGGTATCCTGGGCTTCTTCCTCTTCCCGTTGATCGCCTCCATCGTCGCCATCATTACGGGAAACATGGCCCGCAAGGAAACCCGCGCCGTTCCGCCCACCGCCTCGGGCGACGGCATGGCCACCGCGGGCATCATCATGGGCTGGATCCAGATCGGCCTGATGATCGTCGGCATCTGCTGCGTCATCGCCTACTTCGTCTTCGTGGTGGGGATCGTCGGCGCCTCGGGCGGCTTCAACAACTAGGTCCGTGATGCCCTTCGTGCAGGTTGTCTACCTTGAAGCCCAGCCCGAGCGCCTGGAGGAATTCCTGCGCGAAGCGCTGGACAACGCCCAGGCCAGCCGCGCGGAAGAAGGCGTCCTGCAATTCGACCTGCTCCAGCAGGCGGATTCGCCCACGCGCTTCCTGCTGTACGAGGTGTATCGCGACAAAGCCGCGCTGGAGGCGCACCGCGCCACGCCGCACTTTGCGCACTGGGTGAGTCACGGCGTTCCCCTGCTGACGGGCGAACGCGTGCGCGTGTTGTATCGGCCCGTGGAATAACCAGACCCCATCGAACCCATCGGAATTCCTTGTGGAATTCCGATGGGTTTTGATTCCGCAGGGTCTTCTCAA
>CAZGFR010000188.1:0-3188 GCA_964524485.1 uncultured Anaerolineaceae bacterium
ATGAACGAGTTGCTGAACTCGCCCATCGCGTAGGCCGCCAGGCTGGCCAGCACGATTCCCCCGCTGCTCATCCCGCCGAGGATGGCGTTGTAGGCGGCGTCACCCGCGTATCCCTGCCAGGTACTTTCACCGGGCAAATGGCTGACTGCCCAGAACGTGGCCGAAGCCAGCGCCAGGCAGAAGAATCCCGTCCAGATCACGCGGCGGGAATTTTTGTAGCCGTAGACCTCGGTCAGGATATCGCCGAAGATGTAACTGATGGGGAAGAGGATGGTGCCCGCGTCGAAGGCCATCCGTATGCTGGCGATGGAGAAGCCCAGGTCCACGATCTTGGCCGAAGACGCGATGTTGCTGACGATCAGCACGGTCACGAAGACGGCGGTCACAGGGGTCAGATACCGATAAGATTTCATGCGATGGAAACTTTCGTAATTTGGTTGAGGGAAAAGATCAACATCTCGCGCAGGCCCATACGGTCGAGCAGGGTGTGGGGTATCTGCTCTTCGAGGACCAGCGACGCGAAGCCATGAACCTGACTCCACACGCTGACGGCCACCAGATCCGACGGGCCCGCTTCGAGCACGCCCTGGGCCTGACACGCTTCGACGATCCGCACCACCGCCTCGAAGCTCTTCTGCGACATCTCCACGAAGGCGGGATGCTCCTTCTCCTGTTCGATCACGCCCGAGAAGGTGATCTTGAAGTGGGCGGGGTCGGTCAACGCAAAGTCGACGTAGGTCCACGCGGTTTCGAGCAACTGCTTCGACGGGTCGTCGGCGTACTGGCGAATGATGTCCTCGATGCGTTCGTACAATCGGCGATATCCCTCCGTGGAGATGGCCGCGATCAACGCCTGCTTGTCAGTGAAATGCGCATACGGCGCGGCATGACTGACGCCCGCCTTGCCCGCCACCTTGCGCAGGCTCAACCCCGCGACGCCTTCCTTCGCAAGGATCTGGATACCCGCCTGAATCAGGGCATTCTTGAGGTCACCGTGGTGGTACGATTTGCGCGGCATGCTGAAATCTTAGACGCAAATCTTGACGCCGTCAAGATGTTGTCCTATAATCTTTACACTGTCAAGATATAAAACCGCATCGCGCTGAGCGCAGTCGAAGCGCGAGGTTCGAGAGAAAGACAGATGAAAAGAGGTGTTCCATGGGAGCCTACGACTCGTACAAGCAGCAAGTGGTGGATGCCGCCCAAAGTTTGACCCGCAAGGGATTCCTGATGGCCACGGGGGGAAACCTGTCCGTGCGCATTCTGGGACAGAAGCTGTTCGCCATCACCCCGTCCAATTATGATTACATGAAAATGACTCCCGAGGATATTTGCATCCTCGACTTCGACCTGATTCAGGTCGAAGGGACGCTCAAACCGTCGGTGGAGAGCGCCATGCACGGAGCCATCTATCAGGCGCGGCCCGACGTCAATGCGGTGGCGCACACCCATCAGGTCTACGCCAGCGCGCTGTCGCTGATCAAGTCGCCGATCCCCACGCTGTTCGACGAACAGGCCCGCTTCCTCGGGCGGTCGGTGGAGATCATCCCGTATGCGCCCTCGGGCACGGGCTTCCTGCGTGACGTGGTCGCCAAGCACGTTAAGTCGCACAACAACGCTTTCCTGATGCAAAACCACGGTGCGCTATGCCTCGGTCACGACCTGGAACGCGCCGCGCATAACGTGGAAATTCTGGAAAAATGTTCGCTGGCCTATCTGCTGGCCCTGTGCGCCGAGAAACCTGTCAGCAAGATTCCCTTTGCCGTCCGCGAGATCGCCTTCTCCAAACTGCGCAAGGATCAGAAGAAAGTGGAGCAGGGGATCACGGAGACAGGCGGAGAATAAATAATTTATTGTAGGGGCACGGCGGGTTGTGCAAAATGTGTTGACGTGCTTTATCCGCCGTGCCCCTACCTTTCGAGGAACCCATGACACAACAATACGCCATTTCCCAGTACCCCAACGTGGACGAAGTCTACGCCAAACTGAACACATTGGTCAGCCAGCCGCTGCGGCCTGTCAAGCGCGACAAGATGACCGAGTACATCAACTACTTCGAACTGCAATGCGCGCGCTCGAAGCAGTTGACAGACGAAGCCAAGAAGATCATCCCTGGCGGCGTGCAGCATAACCTGGCCTTCAACTATCCCTTCCCGATTGCGATGGAAAAGGCCGAAGGCGCCTATCTGTGGGACGCCGACGGCAACCGCTACATCGACTTCCTGCAGGCGGGCGGCCCGACCGTGCTGGGCAGCAACTATGCGCCTGTGCGCGAGAAGGTCTTCGAGATGCTGCAAAGCTGCGGCCCCGTGACAGGACTCTTCCACGAGTACGAGTTGAAGCTGGCGCAGCTCATCCAGCGTTTCATGCCGTCCATCGAGATGTTCCGCATGTTGGGCTCGGGCACCGAGGGTGTGATGGCCGCCATCCGCGCGGCGCGCACCTTCACGAAGAAGAAATACGTCATCAAGGTCGGCGGCGCGTATCATGGCTGGAGCGACCAGATGGTCTACGGCCTGCACGTCCCTGGCACGGGGCGGCTGGAAGCCAAAGGCATCCCGACGGGCGCCAGCCGCGCCACCGAGGAGTTCTATCCGAACAGTCTGAGCGCTCTCAAGCGACATTTGATCTTCAACCGCGTGCGCGGCGGGACAGCGGCGGTCATCGTCGAGCCTGTCGGCCCCGAGAGCGGGACTCGCCCTGTGCCATTCGACTTCAACCAGAAGGTCCGCGAGTTGTGCGATGAGTTCGGTGCGCTGTTGATCTTTGATGAGGTCGTGACGGGCTTCCGCGTGGGCATGGGCGGGGCGCAGGGCTACTTCGGTGTCAAACCCGACCTGACCGTCTTCGGCAAATGCGTCACGGGTGGATACCCCATGGCAGGCGGAGTCGGTGGTCGGCGCGAGGTCATCATGTCGTTTGCGGCGGGCATCGGCGGCGTGGGCGAACGCGCCTATGTCGGCGGGACGCTTTCGGCCAATCCGCTTTCATGCGTGGCGGGCTATCACGCCCTGCTCGAAATGGAACGCACGGATGCGCCCGTCATCGCGGGCAGGGCGGGCGACCGTCTGACCGTGGGCCTGCAGAGAATCGTCGAGAAGTACGGACTGCCCTTCGTGGTCTACAACCAGGGTTCCATCGTCCACCTCGAAACCTCGGGCGTGATGCTGCTCGACCTGAAGAATCCC
>CAZGFR010000189.1:0-3163 GCA_964524485.1 uncultured Anaerolineaceae bacterium
TTAAACCTTCTCAATTTATCGAGACAACCTGAGTAACACTGGCAACCCACCCAATGCTACACACGCCAGACACAACACCACCAGCGCGATCAGACAGCCTGGCAGCAAGCGCCGCAGCCAAGTCCACCACGCATAGGCATTCCATGCGCCAATGGCGATGGGCTGGGCCTTGCGCAGCAGGTCGGGCGCATCGGCCTGAGGCTGTGGAGTTGAGTCGATTCCAGGCCTGGCTTTGGGCTGGTCGGCGACTCGGGCCACGGCCTTGACGCGCAACTCCTCGGGGATGGTCAATTGAGCGCCGCAGTACGTACACGCCATGCGGACCGCGCCTGGCAGCGGCTCGTTCGGTCCGCCACAGGCGGGACAGAGGATGGAGGTTTCAGTCATGTTCGATGCTTTCTTTTATGTATCGTTGTGTCGTTCTGAGCGACCGCAGGGAGCGAAGAACCTCGCTCTTTATATTTTCATTATTCAATTATCCCATTCTCCTGGATCACCTTCGCAAACCAGCGGCCGCTGTCCTTGATGATGCGCTTCTGGGTCTTCCAGTCCACGTACACCAACCCGAAGCGCTGACCATATCCCAGCGCCCACTCGAAGTTATCCAGCAGCGACCAGTGGAAGTAGCCCTTCACGGGAATGCCATCCGAAATAGCGCGATGCACTTGCGCGATATGACTCTGCAAATAGCGGATGCGGCGCTCGTCGCGCACGCGCCCGTCGAAGTCCACACCGTCGGGTACGGGGATGCCATTTTCGGTGACCATCAGTTCGCAGGTGGGCTGATACTCCCATACCATCTTGAGGGTCTCAGCCATGCCTTCGGGGTAGATCTCCCACATGCCCGAGTATTCGTTTCCCACGGGGTGGACCTGTTCCGCGTTGACCACGGGCAGGCTGTTCGAGTGTTTCATCACAGTGCGCGAGTAATAGTTGACGCCCAGCAGGTCGAGTTGACGGATCTTCCCCAGATCGCCGTCCTGGATGAGGCGCGACGTCAGAATCTTCGCGAGCGCGGAATCCTGGAGGGGCGTGGTGCCTTTCAACAGCGGGTCGAGCACGATACGGTTCATGAACAGGTCCACGCGCTTGGCGGCTTCGCGATCCCTCTTCGACTCTGTGGCAGGGTGGACGGGATTCAGGTTAAGCGTGATGCCGATCTTGACGGGACCCGCCGCCGCCGCGCGGATCGCGTCCACGGCCAGCCCGTGCGAGAGCAGCAGGTGATGCATGGACTTGATCGCCGCCCCGAGGTCCTTTTTACCTGGCGCATGTTCGCCGAGGAAGTGTCCCACGAAGGCCGCCACCCAGGGCTCGTTGTGTGTAAACCAGGTCTTGACTCGGTCCCCCAAGCGTTCCGCCGTCACGCGGGCATACTCGGCAAAGTGCGAGGCCGTCTCGCGGTTGGGCCAGCCGCCCTGATCCTGCAATGGCTGGGGCAGGTCCCAGTGAAAGAGGCACACATAGGGTTCGATTCCACGCTTGAGCAGTTCATCCACCAGACGGTCGTAGAAGTCCAGCCCCTTCTGGTTGACCCGCCCCGTGCCTTCGGGCAGGATGCGCGGCCAGGCCGTGGAGAAACGATACGCCTTGACGCCCAACTCGGACATCAAGGCTACGTCTTCCTTCCAGCGGTGATAATGGTCGGCGGCCACATCGCCGTTTTCGTTGTTCACCACCTTGCCTGGGAGGTGGCTGAAGGTATCCCAAATCGAGGTCCCGCGCCCATCCTCGTTCCATGCACCTTCGATCTGGTAAGCCGACGCGGCCACACCCCAGATGAAATCCTTGGGGAAGGAAAGAGTAGTCATGTCACAAGCATACAGGCGATTTAGCTTTGTGGCAAGAGAATCCTTCTACATGAAAAAACGACAAAAAAGCGGTTCGGATGCTGTCTCATCTAAACCGCTTTTTGCTTTTACCGATTTCCTTTTGCCCGATTGTGCGTTTTACACAACATTTGACAGTTTTTAATATCCGTTGCGCCGCCCTTGCTCCAGGCTGCCACATGATCGGCGTCCATGTCAGTCAGTTTCCAAAATTTGCTCTTGTTGGCGTCATGCCCAACCGCGCAGAGCGGACAGTTGGATTCGCCTTTTTTCTCGGCTTTGGCGGTTTGCGCCGCGTACACGCTTTTCTTGGTGGCTTCGTCAAAGACGCGCACGTCCAATAATTTGGTGTCCACCGAACCGCCCAGGATGTACTCGAAGATGCCCTTGCGGTTTTTGACATACGGGTCGCCATATAGTTTTTTCACTTCCTTTGAAACCTTGGCGGGATTGTAAGACGTGCTGTGATAGGTCTCATAAAATTGTCCCCACGGCAGCCCGCGCATTTCGCTTTCCACATCGATGAATACGGCGGAGACCCAATCGATCACGCTGTTGAAGTAGGCTTTCAACTCTTTGATATTTGTATCGTAGCGATGGAGGCTCATGTAATCGTCGATCTTGCCCTTGCTGACCCACTCCAACGCGCGCTCCAAAAAGTCCTGCCGATTGACGCTGCCCGTGATGTACGCGCCCCATTTCTGGATGTTGGCATTCTGGCTGTTGCTGAACTCCGCTTTGGCAAGCGTCACGAACGGACCCGAATACACGGCGTTCAAGATCTCCTGGTGATTGACGGGCACGCCATAGATATTGATGGTCTTGAACCAATCTTTGATCTCGGTCTCTTCGCCTTCACATTCGTAAATGAGCAGTTTTGTTCCGAGGATTTTGGCGCGTTTGTCCGCCGCGATGCCGTCGAAATATTGCTGCATCCCGTTCTCGTCCTGGATGGCAAACTTGTTGGTGACAAAGCGCCCAAAACTGGTGATGCGCTGCTGGCCGTCCAGCACTTCCAACTTGTCGTCGCTGACCTTGTTGAAGTAGATCAGGCCCAGCGGATAGCCCTTGAGGATCGACTCGATCACCGCCACATCTCTTTTGCCGTCGGCATAGATGTAGTTGCGCTGGTACTCGGGCTGGATGGTGAGTTTACCTGCCAGCCCAAACAAGCCCTTGCCTTCCAGTTCGTTGTAGACAAAGCCTTCGCAAATATCTTTGACGGTGATGTCAGTCCGCAGGGTGGTTTTCATGTTGTGTTTTTCCTCATCATGGTGTGTCGCTCTGAGCGCCGTGTCACCCTGAGCCGAAGGCGAAGGGTCTCTACCATTATC
>CAZGFR010000190.1:0-3156 GCA_964524485.1 uncultured Anaerolineaceae bacterium
AACAAAAAACTCCGAGATTTTCTCGGAGTTTTTTCTGCATGTCAGGAGTCTAATAGGTCATCACCAGCCCGCCGATGGAGAGTCCCGCGCCCGTGCCGACCAGCAGCACCTTGTTCCCGCGCTGGATCTTTCCATCGCGCACGGCCTGATACAGCGTGGACGGAATCGAGGCGGCCACGCAGTTGCCCAGCGTTTCGAGCGTGCTCATGATGCGCTCCTGCGGCCAGCCGAAGCGCGAGAGCATCATCAACCCGACCTTGCTGGCCTGATGTGGCACGACCACGTCGATGTCGCCCAGTCCCTTCGAGAGATTGGGATACAACTCGTCGAGGTAATCCGCCGCGATGCCGCGCACCATGCGCAGGACGGCGGGACCGTCCATGTGGAACAGGTCATCGTCGGGGTTGTGATTCGGCTTGGCAGGATGCCGCGCCGAGCCGCCGCCCATGATGGCGGTCAGATACGCGCCGTCGCCGTAGGTCTTGAGGTGCGCGTTATGGACCATCGATCGGTCGCCTGCGCCCGAGCGGGTCACGACGACCGCCGCAGCGGCGTCCCCCACCAGCGAAGCGGATTCAGGCTCCTTCGGGTTGATCCCGCACGAGGCCACGTCCGCGCTGGCGATGAGGATGTGCTTGTAGCGTCCCGTGTTGAGGAAGTTGGCGGCCACGTCCATCGCGGCAACAAAGCTCAAACAGGTGTTGTGGACCGTCATGGCGGGGATGCCTGACTTGCCCAGTCCCAGCTGACGTTGGATCAGCGCGCCCGTGTCGGGGATGGCCTGCTCACCCGTGCCCGAGGCGTTGATGATCAGGCTCAGGTCGCCTGGCTTCAGCCCCGCCTCATCGAGCGCCTCGCGCGCCGCCTGCGCTGCCATGTAGGACGAGGTCTCGTCTGTCACCCAGCGTCGTTCGCGCACGCCATTGTGACGTTCCACCCAGCCCGCAGGCAGCTTGCAGATTTTTTCCAGCTCCGAGCTGGGTACGACGCGCGCGGGCAGATAACGCCCAAGGCCAATGATCTTGAGGGGCAGGTTGACTTCCATTGAAGGTCTCCTTAAAGGTTGTGTCATGCTGAGCGCAGCGAAGCATCTCTACCACGGTAGTGGAGACTCTTCGGTCGCAAAGAACGCTCCCTCAGAGTGACACGGTAGTGATTAGAAATCATTCTTCTTAAAATACGGGATCATCCGATCGCCGATCCACTGGATGGCCTGCCACGGACGTTGACGCGCGCGCGGCAGGTGTTTCGTGTACACCGCATTGTATTCCGTCACGCTGCGGCCGCCGCGGAGTTTCTTGAACTTGCCCACGCCGCCGCTGGCGTGGACCATCAGTCCGCGTGCGAGGCCTTCCTGCAAGGTGACCAGCGTCAGCAGGCGGTACAGCCCTTCGCCCTGCGGCAGCGATGTGTCATAGCCGAACAGCGGCTGGGTCATCAGGCCATTGCGCGCGAAGTATCCCATGATGCCGTTCAACTTCCCATCCCGCCGAAGTCCTCTCAGGGTCAGCGTGCCCTTGTCGCGCGCCAGGCGCAAAAAGGACTCTGTAAACTGCGGGTTGTAATACGAATACTTTTCGAGATACAGCAGGTTATACAACTCCACCGCGCGGCGCAGGTCGTCGTCGCTCAACGACCCGCCGTCCACAACCTCATAGCCGTGACGACGCAGCACACGCGTATCCTCTTTGTATTGCTTTGTGCGACGCGCCTCTTCGGGGTCCATGAACCAGACTTGTCGACTGAGGACCAATTCATAGCCGAGAGATTCAAGCGTCTGGCGGATGTGCGAGTCGCGCGACTCGGTCACCGAGCGGAAGACGATGGCGCGGTCGGGGAAGCGGCGGATCAGCGCTTCGCTCAGGACCTCAAGCTGGGTCGCCGTTATGGACGGATACAGATTCGTCGACAGCAGCCAGTTGTTGACGAAGACGGCGCGGTCAAAGTCAGTGCGGCGCAACCAGTCCGCCACGGGATGCAGCGCCAGCTTGATCAAGGCCTCGACGGGCGGATTCTCCAGATGACGCACTTCCTCGTAGCCGCCATAGGAAATGTAGTGACTGTACGGCGAGACCGTGTAGGTGTTCTCGGGATGAAAATCCGTGACCGTGATGGGCAGCAGAGTCTCGTCCACTTTGGCGATCATCACCTCGGTGTTATGCACGTTGCGGATGTACTTCTGCGGGCCGTCCTGGATCATCGGCAGCAGATAGTTGCGCGCATATTCTCCATCGGGCGTGGACGGCCAGCGCAGTGAGTCGATGTTCTCGCGGGTATAGAGTAGGGGCGACCCGTCCATATTGTCAGTCCTCATGGCGCGACCCTGGCGGGTCGCCCTTACGGAATTTTTGCAGCGTCTCTTCGCAATGGGAAGGGATGATTTCCACGCTGGGATGCGCTTGATGATAGGTGTGCAAGTCCGCAAGCGTGGCGCGGTAGGCCTTGGGGTCAGCGAAGATCAGATTTGCCAGCACATGCGGCGGACGATGCTCCGTGACCGAGCGCCCCTGCCAAGCGGCATCGGCCACGAAGAAATACGCGCGCGAGTCATCGCGGACGAAGAGCCCCATCTGGCCGGCGGCGTGACCAGGCAACTCCACCGCAAGGACCGACTCGTCGCCCAGCAGGTCGTATCCGCGCGTGAAGGGTGCGTACTCGGGCGGCAACGGGATGGCGGCATTGACGTCCACGGGGGCGGCGCGCTCGTCGAAGTCATGGGGGATCAGGTTGGGCAGGAAGGCGCGGGTCAGCGCATCCAGTCCGCGCTTTTGACGGACGGCTTCGTAGGCGTGAGGCAGGTACACATAACGGGACCCACTGAAGGCGTCGAGTGCGGAGATATGGTCGGCGTGGAAGTGGGAGATGAAGATCCGCGTGATGTCGGAAGGTTTAAGGTTTAAGGTTGCAAGTTGATTGACTGCAAGTTCATCCTCGCGCAGGGACACAGGCGTGGCGTGACGATAGAGTCGATACGGGAATTTTTGCGTCGCGTCGAAGAAACGCTGCGAGTAGCCCGTGTCGAACAGCATCGGCCCGTAGCGCGGATGCTCCAGCACGGCGAACATGGCGGGGAAATGAATGTGCCGCCACGCGCCGCCCTGAATGGCGATGTGCTCGGGGGCGGTGCAGTAACCAGCGTGAAGGATGGTGACGCGA
>CAZGFR010000191.1:0-1835 GCA_964524485.1 uncultured Anaerolineaceae bacterium
CTTGTAGGGAAATTGTGTGGACGAAAGGGGCGATTTTTACACGAGATTTTGAACCGCGAAGACGCGAAAAGGGCAAAGGTTTTAAATGCAATCCACAAATTCCACAGATTACGCAGATTCTTTTCAAATCGGTGAAATCTGCGCAATCTGTGGATGCCTCTTTCATGCCTTTTTTCACTTGACCCACCCCCCTTCCCGTTCTACAATTCAGTTGTCCGAACCGCAAAAAACTCTCACAAGGAGACCGAAATGCCCGATTATCTGTTTAGAGGCGCGCTGAAGGAACTCGACCCCGACGTGTACGAGCTGACCCAGTTGGAGGCCGAGCGCCAGGCGCGCAAATTGATTCTGATCGCCTCCGAGTCGACCGCGCCGCTGGCCGTGCGCGAGGCGCTCGGCTCGGCCTTCCAGAACATCTACGCCGAAGGCTACCCTGACGAGGAAACGCGCTGGATGAGCGAGGACGAGATCCTCGACTACCCCGCCCGCTTGGGACAATACCGCCGCAACAGCGACCCGCGCTATTACAAAGGCGTGGAGTATGCCGACGTGGTCGAGGCGCTGGCCCGCCGCCGCGCGGCCGAGACCTTCGCTGCCAACGGTTACAGCGCGGACCAGATCTATGTCAACGTGCAGGCGCTTTCGGGCGCACCCGCCAACAACGCGGTGTATCAGGCCTTGATTCCCCTGGGCGAGACCATCATGGGACTCAACCTGCTGCACGGCGGTCATCTCTCGCACGGCTCATCGGTCAACCGCTCGGGCAAATGGTTCAAGGCCGTGCATTACACCATCAACGCCAGCGAGCGCCTGGACTATGACAAGATCCGCGAGTTGGCGCTGGAGGCCAAACCCAAACTGCTCATCGCGGGCTATTCCTCTTATTCGTGGGTGCCCGATTGGAAGAAGTTCCGCGAGATCGCAGACGAGGTCGGCGCGTACTTCCTGGCCGACATCTCGCACATCGGCGGACTGGTGGCGGCGGGAGTCGTGCCTTCGCCCATCGGCTACGCCCACGTGGTGATGTCCACCACCCACAAGAGTCTCGACGGTCCGCGCGGTGCGGTGCTATTGACAACGGATGCGGCCATCGCGAAGAAGATCGACAAGGCCGTCTTCCCCGGTGAGCAAGGCGGACCGCACGTCAACGTGTTCGCCGCGCTGGCGCTGACCTTCAAGCTGGCGCAGACCAAACAATTCAAGAAGCTGCAAGAGCAGACCCTCAAGAATGCGGCCGCCATGGCCGACCAGTTCACCCAGCGCGGATTGCGCGTGCCCTTCGGCGGCACCGACACGCACCTGGTCAACGTGGACACGACCTCGGTCAAGGGCGAAGATGGCACCAAGCTGAGCGGCGACCAGGCCGCGCGCATCCTCGACATCGTCGGCATCGTGGTCAACCGCAACACCATCCCCGGCGACAAGAACTCGATGGACCCCAGCGGTATCCGCCTGGGCACGCCGTGGATCACGCAGCGTGGCTTCAACGAGAAGATGACCCGCGAGCTGGCCGACATCATGGCCGACGTGCTGCTGGCTTGCGCGCCGCACTCGGTGGACACCGTGCGCAAGGGCAAACAACGCCGCGCCAAGGTCGATTTCAACGTGTTGAACAACGCCAAGCTGCGCGTCCGCAAGCTGACCGAGAAGGCGGGCATCGATTACAAGTTCAAGCCGAGCGGCTATCCTCATTTCTATTACATCGATGAGGGCCCCAAAGCCAAAACAACCGCCGTGTATGAACTGAGCGGCGACCGCGTGCGTCAGATGCTCGATTATGTCGTCTCCTCGGACCTCTCGGCGCTCCAGCCTGGGACGAGTCAGGCCACCGAGAT
>CAZGFR010000191.1:1935-3062 GCA_964524485.1 uncultured Anaerolineaceae bacterium
AAGAAGGCGGCGCTGCCGCCCTTCGAGTGGCAGGAACCTGCCGAGACGCTGCGTCGCACGTCGCTGTATGAGGTCCACAAGAACAGCGGCGCCAAGCTCATCCCGTTCGCGGGTTGGGAGATGCCCGTCTGGTACACGTCGGTGGTGGAGGAGCATCTCGCCACGCGTCAGGCGGCGGGCCTGTTCGACGTCAGCCACATGGGCGCCTACGACGTGCGCGGCGCGGACGCGGCCTCCTTCCTCGACACGGTCTGCGGCAACGACTGCGGCGGGCTGCTGCCCGGCGAGAGCCTGTACACGCACTTCCTGACCCCCGAGGCGGACGTGATCGACGATACGCTGGTCTATCGCCGCGGCTGGGACAACTACCTGGTGGTGGTCAACGCCTCGAACGACGACAAGGACCGCACCTGGCTGGAAAGCGTGCGCGATGGCAAGGTGTGCATCGACGCCGCCCGCCCGTGGGCGCGGACCTACGGCTACAACGCCGAGATCCGCAACCTGCGGGACCCGAAGGCTGGTTCCGCTATGCGGGTCGACATCGCCCTTCAGGGACCCAAGAGCCGCGACACACTGCTCGCGATGGGCGTGGATGATGAGACCAAGGCACGCATCATGAAGCTCAAACGCACCGAGCTGTGCGACGCCGTGGTCGGTGGTTTTGATTTGATCGTCTCGCGCACGGGCTACACGGGCGAGAAGATGGCCTTCGAGTTGTTCGTCCACCCCGACCGCGCGCCCGAGTTCTGGATGGCGGTGATGAAGGCGGGTGAGAAGTTCGGCGTGAAACCCATCGGCCTGGGCGCGCGCGACTCGCTGCGCACCGAGGCGGGACTTCCGCTCTACGGCCACGAGATGGGACTCGGTTCTGGCAAATTCGGGAGTCGGGATTTGGGCGTCGCGGAAGGCGGCTTCGGCTCCTACGTCAAGACCTACAAGCCGTGGTTCATCGGGCGCGAGGCCTACGTGGCGCGCGAAAAGCAACGCAAGGGCGTGACCGTGCGCTTCCGCTTCGATGACCAGCGCGTGCGCATGGCCCACAACGGCGACCCCGTGGTGAACGCCAGCGGCGAGCGCATCGGCTGGGTGACCTCCTGCGCCATCGACGGCGAACGCTTCCTGACGGG
>CAZGFR010000192.1:0-3038 GCA_964524485.1 uncultured Anaerolineaceae bacterium
TAAGGATGAGGATTTCTTAATCTGAACAAGAGGGGAGCCGCCTTTTGATGGGAAACCCAATTTCTACTTATGCTTTCTGCTTTCCAGATAATTGGCAATTGCTGCATACAGCAGGAATACGCCGATCAGGATGAAGAAGGCTGCCTGCAAGCCGAGGAAGCGCAACTGCATCCAGCCGAAGCCCGCGAACAGGATTCCCACCAGGCCATAGAAGATCGCGTTGCGCAGGTAGGCTGCTCCCATGCGCTGGGACTGGAACAGGCTGCGCGCCGTCAACTGCAACTCCGCGCGGACCTGTCCCTCGTGGCGGTCTTTGCAGGCCAGCACATCCTCCACGAGCGCAGCGCATTCGGGGCACAATCCGCGCTGACAGTGTTTGCAGGAGCCAAGGGCGGGACGATCGGGGTGATAAAAGCAGTTCAAGCGAGACTCCTTCCGCACTCGGAGCAGGTTTTGTGATGCAGGGAAACGGCCCCGCCGCACTCGGGGCAGGTCCATTTGGATTGTTCCTCGCGCAGATGCTGCTTCACGCCCACGGCGCGGGCGCGCAATCCGTTCTCGATCAGGCTGATCTGGTAACTTGTCCGATAGCGCTTGTCGATGTGCTTGACCAAGGTGCAGGGGAAGTCGGGACACTGGAAGCACAGGTCGACTCCGCGGCTGACGGCGCAAGCCTTGATCTTACAGCGGTCACAATAGCCAGGCTTGCCCGCCTCCAGGCTGCGGCAGCCCGGGCATGGCTTCTTCCTGCGCAAGTGGGCATAGCAGGCGGCGCAGGTGAGTCCGCAGGGAGCCATCATCAGGGTGGGGAAGGCAGCATCGGTTCTCATGGGGTGGTCGCTTTCTCGATGGGATGCCGCAGCACGGTCTTCAACTTGCCTGGGGCGGCTTTGCGCGGATCGCCCAGGTAGATCTCGTGGTGCAAGCCGTTCGGGCCGACGCGGTCACGGTAGCCCTGCTCAGCGGCAAAGGCGCGCATCGACTCGATGGTGGCGGGCTCGGTGGCGTAGGGCCCGATATGCATGACCTGCACACACAACCCTTCCTCGAAGTGCTCCAGCCGCGCCCTGGACAGGGCAGGCGAGTCGCCTTTCTTTTTCTTCACCTGCTGGACGGCTTTCGCGAACAGGTCGGCGGTGACGACCTCGGGCTGGAGGATCATCAGGGTGTAGGACCAGTTGTCCTTGACGGTGATGTCGAATTGGCCGTCCGTCACCCCCCACAATCCCTCCAACGCCATGACAGGGTAGTCGATGGGGTCCTGCTTGCGTTTCTTGAGCGCGAACTTGAGCGTATACGCAATGCCGTACAGCGCCTGGGTGGCCTCCGCAAAGTCAGGCGACAGGCCAGGCTCGCTGCCTTTCTCGATGGCGCCGTCGATCATGACGAATTGGAAGCGCGGCACCTGGAGGATCACAGGCTTCTTGGCCGAGGGTTGGTAGTAGGCTTTGAGTTCTTTCTTGAGGTCGAGCGTTTTCATGTGGTCTCCTTATTTTACCTTTTGCGCCTTGAAGGCCTTGCGCAGACCTGCCCTGGCCCAGCGATAGTGACTGCTGGTGCAGGAGGCGAAGTAGGCCGCCAGCAGGTTGTCGCGGGTCCAGGCGAATTGCCCGCGCGTGAAGAGTTCCGCTTCGGGGATGGCTCGCAGCGTTTTCATGACCTTTTTGTAGGAGGCCTGAAATTCCCTTTGTACCTCTGCCAGCAGACGGTCGCGGTGCTTGAGGTAGAGGACCTGATTGAGTTGCGGCAACTGCCCCCAGTTGTATTCCTCGGATGGGGTGACGGGCGTCTGCCCCTTCGCCCCGGCCTGGTACCAGCGCAGGACCATGCCCTCCCATTCGAGCAGGTGCGCCATCACATCCTTGGCGGACCAATCGCCGAGGGCGCCCGGCTGGGTCAGTTGATCGGGCGTCAGCCCTGCCAGAAATTTGTCCAATGCGGTGCGCTCGGCTTCGGCATCCTGAAGGAGTTGTTGTTTGTTGAGGGGTTTGGGCATGCAAATCTCCTTGGGTCAGGCGGATGTTTCGTATTGCTGGGCGGTGGCCTGCGCCCAGGCGCGGACTGTCTCTTTCAGTTCGGGCGGTTCGAGCACGCTGACCCAGTGCGCAAAGCTCAGGGTCATGGAGGCCAGCCAGGGCAGGTCGGGGGCGGAGAGGGTCACGTCGGCGCTGCCGTCTTCGTTCTCGTGGACCGAGTCCCAGGTCGAGCGGCTGCTCTGCACGATGGCGGCGGCTTCGGGGGCGAAGCGCAGCCGCGCGCGAATCAGGGGCTGGTTCTTGAACTCATCCTCGAGGTAGGCGTGGATGTCGAAATCAGCGGGCACTTCGAAGGCCGTGTCGAGCAGGTTCAATTTCTGGATGCGGTCCACGCGGAAGGTGCGCAGGGCCGCGCGCAGGTGACAATAGCCGACCAGGTACCACCAGCCCGCACGGAAGACCAGCGCGTACGGGTCGATGCGGCGGCGGGCGGGTTTGGCGTCGACCTGGTTCTGGTACAGGGCCGAGATGCGCCGCCGCTCGTGGATCGCCGCCCGCAGTTGTTCCATCAAGGGCGACAGGCTGGCCAGGTCTGGACGGATCAATTCCGTGCTGACGAGGGAGCGGCGCGCCCAGGCGATCTCTGCGCGCTGGTCGTTGGGCAGCAGGTTCTCGATCTTGGCCAGCGCGCTTTGGGCCGCCTCGCGGTAGAGTTCGCCCCAGGCCTCGCGGATCAGGCTGGCGCCCATGTACACGGCTACGGCCTCTTCCATCGAGAAGACCAGCGGCGGGAGCTTGTAGCCGCGCACCAGCGAGAAGCCGCCGTAGGGTCCGCGCTCGGCGTAGACGGGGATGCCCATCTCGTCCAGCATCTCGAAATAGCGGTGCAGGGTGCGCACCGAGACCCCCAGCCGCTCGGCCAGTTCGCTGGCTTTCTGGTTGGGCTGGTTTTGCAGCAGGAGGATCAGGGTGATCAGGCGGGTGGCAACGTTGCTCATGGCTCGTCCTTACAACGGAAGTATAAAGCGGATATATGTCAAATTATGACATATATCCGCTTGG
>CAZGFR010000193.1:0-3006 GCA_964524485.1 uncultured Anaerolineaceae bacterium
GTCGGCGTCACTCCATTTGAGCAGGTTTCCCCCCACCCCCAGCGACCCGCACATGCTGACGTGGAAGCGGAACTCCAGCGGCACGATCCCCTCGTTCCAATCGGTCACCCAGGCTTCCATGGTGATGGCAGGCAGGAATTGGGAATACCCTTCCTGGATGCGGAGCCGCGAGGTGGCTTCGGTGTTATCGCTAACCCAGGCCTGGTCGGCCAGGCGCAGGATGCCCAAATCGGCGCGGCCGCCGCCGCTGGCGCAACTCTGCCAGATGACGTTCGGATGCCGCCGCCGCAGTTCGCCCCATACGCGATAGACGCCCCACACGTAGCGCACCCATAATTCGCGCGGGTCGCCGGGCGCATCGGGCCAGCCCAGCTCGCTGGCTGCGCGGTTCATGTCCCACTTGATGAAGGCAATGTTATTCTCGGTCAGTAACTTGTCCAGCACGCCCAGCACATACTCCTGCACGTCCTCGCGCGCCATATTGAGGATGAGTTGATTGCGGCTCTCGGTGCGGGCGCGGGTCGGGAAGTGGATAACCCAATCGGGATGGGCGCGATACAACTCGCTATCGGGGTTGACCATCTCGGGCTCGACCCACAGGCCAAAGTCCATGCCCAGATCGTTGACCTTTCGAATGAGGTTTCCCAACCCGTGTGGGAACTTGACCTCGTCGGGCCACCAATCGCCCAGGCCTGCATTGTCCCACTTGCGGCCGTGGAACCAGCCATCGTCCATGACGAACAACTCCACGCCCATCTGCGCGGCGATCTCCGCCAGCGCGGACTGGGACGCCTCGTCCACGTCGAAGAGGGTCGCCTCCCACGAGTTGTACAGGACCTTGTGCGGAGTCCCGCCATGCGGCAACACCTGCTCCCGCACATACGCGTGGACCTGTCGGCTGGCTCCGCCAAACCCGCCCTTCGTGTACCCCGCCAGCGCCGACGGCGTGACCAGCGGTTGGCCAGGCTGCAACGTCCAGCCGAAATCCCAATCGTTCCAGCCGAGGCTGACGCGCGTGGAGGCAAACTCGGTCACCTCGGCGTTGATGCAGAAGTTTCCGCTCCAGGCCAGCGTGCCAAACCAGACCTCGCCGCCATCCTCGCTTGCGGAACGGTCGATGGCGAACCACGGCACAGCGCGGTGACTGGGGATGAGGCGGCGACTCTCGATGGTCTTCAGGCCGGGTGTCAGCGGTTCGCGCTGCAAGTTGAACTCATCGAGGTGGCGGCCGTACATGTGCGTGAGGAAATAATCATCGCCGGGCGGCAGGGTCCACTTGGCGGAGAAGGCCCGCTCCACCTGGACCGGCTCCGCGCCCAGGTTCTCGAGCGTGACCCAGCGTTCGATCAGGTCGTAGTCCGCGTGGACGCGATAGTGCAGGGTAACCTGCAAAGGGTAGTAGACATCCTTTAAACAGATGGCCAGCTCGGGCGTGGACGAATCCGTCACGGAGGAATCCACGAAGGCCAGCACCGCATCCCGCACCCCGTCCGCGAAGCGCACTTTGAGGCATGAGTCGATATATTTCGTGCCGGCCTCGGCGGGATATTCCTCCGGCACGAAGTGGTGGAAGCCGTCGGTCGAGGCGAACCCGCTTGGGTCGGGCGGGATGGGGTAATCGCTGAGGCGCGGCAGGCGCGCGCCCCAGTAATGATGCGTGACCAGCCCCACAGAGTTGAGGCCGAAGGCGTAAGCGGTCTGGCGGGTTTCGAGCACCCAGCGTTGGTTGGAAGTGTAAATGGGCATCATGTCCTTCAAAAGGGGTTGGGCTTGCGCGCTGTTTTTGAATTCCGAGGGAAGTCGAGGTCTTTGGATTTTATCCACGCAGGGAGGCGCTGTCAAATCTGGGCGCGGGAACGGCGCGGTACGCTGTCGGTGCAAGGAGAGTCAGACATGACCACTGCCACCGCCTACCTCGACCATCGCATGTTGGTGGAGGCCAATCTGGCTGTGACCGCCGATTTCGGCCTGGACATCTTGCAGGCCATCTCCGACCCCTACCGCGAAGCCGCCGACTTCGGCCTGGAGGTGGAATTCCCCGCCGACAACCTGCCACTCAACCGCAAACCGCTGATTGCAGAACCAGGCGACCTGAAAAAACTCGACCCACCCAATCCCGCCACCGGGCGGCGGATGAGCGACCGGCTGGAAGCCATCCGCCTGTTCCGCGAGAAAGCCGGGGGAGAAATCCCGATTATGGGCTGGGTGGAGGGTGCGTTGGCCGAAGCCAGCGACCTGCGCAGCATGTACCTGACCATGACCGACCTGGTCAGCCGGCCGGAGTGGCTGACCGAACTGCTGGAAATCTGCGCCGACGTTGAAATCGCCTTCGCCCGCGCCCAAATCGAAGCTGGGGCGAATATCACCGGACTGGGGGATGCGGTTTGCTCGCAGATTTCGCCCAAAATGTATCGGCAGTTTGCCCTGCCCTACGAGCAACGCATCTTTGCCGCCGTTCACGAGATGGGCGCGGCAGCCCGCCTGCACATCTGCGGCAACACCACCCGCCTGCTACGCGATATACTCCAAAGCGGGGCAGATATCATCGACCTGGATTGGATGGTAGATATCGAAAAGGCCGCGCAGTTGTTCGATGACCGGGCTGCCATATGCGGCAACTTCGACCCGGTGGCGGTCATGCTCCAGGGCACGCCGGAGACGGTGCGGAATGCGTCCCTGGCCTGCATCCAAAAAGGCGGCACACGCCTGTTCAGCGGGGCAGGCTGCGAAATCCCGGATGACACGCCCGATGAAAACCTGCTGGCGCAGCGACAGACCCTTGGCGGGTAAAATCGGATCATGCATAGCCCAGCCCAACAATCAATTTAAAAAACAGCGTGGGACATGGATTGACGACATTGCCCCAAAACACCGCCTAAGTTATCATGTAAGCACAAGAGAACGCGCCAGAAGAAAGGATCAATGCACATAATCTACAATTTCGTGCATAAAATGTCATGACCACTCATACCGCCACCGCCCTCGCCCATCCCAACATCGCCTTCA
>CAZGFR010000194.1:0-2964 GCA_964524485.1 uncultured Anaerolineaceae bacterium
GAGGTCAAGGCCACGCTGACGGGGCGCATCCGCGCCATGCGCACGATGGGCAAGTTGACCTTTGCCCACATCGAGGACGGCAGCGGCAAGATCCAGTTGTTCCTGCGCGTCAACGAGGTCGGGAAGGAGAACCTGGCCTTCTTCGATAAAATGTTTGACATCGGCGACTTCGTCCAGGCGACGGGCGTGATGATGCGCACCAAGACGGGTGAAGCCACCCTGCAGGTGCTGGACTTCAAGCTGCTGGCCAAATCCGTCAGCCCGCTGCCCGCCGACAAGGATGTGACCCAGGAGGACGGCACGGTCGTCCGCTATGCCGCGCTCGAAGATCCCGAACTGCGCGCCCGTCAGCGTTACGCGGACCTGGCTGTCAATCCCGAGGTGCGCGACACCTTCCGCAGGCGCGCGACCATCGTCAAGGCCCTGCGCGAATTCCTGGACAGTCACGACTTCCTCGAGGTGGAAACGCCCATCCTCCAGCCGCTGTACGGCGGCGCGGCGGCCCGTCCGTTCATCACGCATCACAACGAGTTGGAGCAGGACATGTACCTGCGCATCTCGTTCGAGTTGTACCTCAAGCGTCTGCTGGTCGGCAACCTGGAGCGCGTGTACGAGATCGGCCGCGACTTCCGCAACGAGGGCGTTTCGTTCAAGCACAATCCCGAGTTCACGCAGCTTGAGTTCTACTGGGCCTACGCGGACTACCTCCAAGTGATGGAGTTGACCGAGCGGATGGTGGCCTTCGTGGCCGAGAAGGTCAACGGGACGACGAAGGTCAAATACGGCGAGCACGAACTGGACTTCAAACCGCCGTGGCGGCGCGTGGAAATGCGCCAGGGCATCCTCGAAACCAGCGGCATCGACATCGCTGAGCACAAGACCGCCGCCGACCTGTTCCAGGCCATCCGCGCCAAACACCCGAACAAGACCCCCGACCCGAAGGTGACGCGCGGCAAGATGATCGACTTTCTGCTGGGTGAATTCCTCGAACCGACCCTGATCCAGCCGACCTTCCTCTATAACTATCCGCGCGATATTTCGCCGCTGGCCAAGTCCATGCCTGGCGACCCGCTCACCGTGGAGCGCTTCGAGGGCTACGCGGCAGGCTTTGAGTTGTGCAACGCCTTCACCGAGTTGAACGACCCGCTCGACCAGGAGCAGCGCTTCCTCGAAATGGGCCGCGACTACACGGACGACGAAGAAGAGAAGAATCCGCTCGACGAGGATTATCTGCGCGCCATGCGCTACGGCATGCCGCCCAACGGCGGATTCGGTATGGGCGTGGACCGCCTGGTGATGCTGCTGACGAACAAGCATTCCATCCGTGAGGTGTTGTTGTTCCCCGCCTTGCGCAAGGAAGAGTTCGGAGAATGATTTTGGTGGGGCGGACGATGGTCCGCCCTTTTTATTTGGAAAATAGAACCATGAAGAAAACCACCCTGTTGATTCTCGGCGACCTGCTCGCCATCGTCCTCGTGACCGTGATCGGATTCGCCACCCACGGTGAGGCGGGATGGTCCTTCCTGCCGCGCATGGCGGCTGCGTTCTTCCCCGTTTCGCTGGCCTGGTTCGCGCTGGCGCCCGCGTTGGGACTCTTCCGCGCGGAAAATGTGTCCGAGCCGAAGCAGCTCTGGCGTCCCGTGCTGGCGATGACCTTTGCCGCGCCGCTGGCCGCTGTCCTGCGCGGACTGCTCCTCAACGCGCCGATCATCCCGATCTTTGCGGTGGTGCTGGCATCCACGTCCGCGTTCGGGATGCTGGTCTGGCGCGCGATCTATTGGGCCTTGACGCGCAGGTGATCGGGGATCGGTCCTCCTGTCTGCTTGAATAAAAAATGATGGGCTTCGCGTGAAGCCCATCATTTCGTTTTGATGCTAGGCCCGTTTCAGCAAACGGACGATGGCGACGAGGACCACACCTCCCAGGGCCGCCACGAGGATCTGGCCGAGGAAACTGGTGGCCTGCAAGCCGACCAGCCCCGCGATCCAGCCGCCGACCAGGCCGCCCAGCAGACCGATGACCAGGTCACCGATCAGGCCAAAGCCGCGTCCGCGCACCACCAGGCCTGCCAGCCAGCCTGCCACGATGCCCGCGATGATCCAAACGATGAAATTCATGGGGAACTCCTTTGGTTGGTTTTTTGCGTCATCCGCGCAGATGACTGGGATTCTTATAACACAAAGCAGACCTGGCCGCGAACCCCATGAAGTACTATCCGCGGTCACATGCTTTTGCTTGCCACGGCGGATTCCTGTACGGCGAGGACACGCTCAGCGCCCTGAACAGCGCGAAGATGGCGATCATCTTCCCGCGCACGGTCTCGGGCTTTAAGGCCGTCAAATTGGGCATCTTCGATTTCTTCGACCATCCCGACGAAGCGGACGCCATCCGCCAGGCGGGACGCAAACGTGTGGTGGAAAACTACACCTGGAAGAAGGCCTGGCCCGCCATCCTGGAGACGGCCCTGTCGCTGGCGAACTAAGAGTACAACAAAAAAAAGGTGCTGCATCAAATGCAGCGCCTTTTTTCTTTTACCACTTCTCCCAGTGCACCACCTCGTCCAGGTCGCGGCGGCCGCCCTTCTTGGGCGGCGCGGAGAGTTTGCCTTCGTCCGCGGGGTAGCCGAAGGAGAGCGCGATGCGCAGATGCCACTCGGGCGGGAACCCCAGCAGGACGCGGGTCCGCTCGAAGTCGTAGAGCGACGCAGGGCAGGAGCCGATTCCCAGCTCCCAGGCGGCCAGTTGCATGAAGGCGGCGGCCTGGCCCGCGTCGAACATCGTCTGGAATTTCTCGGTCGGCTCGGGGGTCAGGATGGCAACCGCCAGGGCGGCGCCTGCCAGATGTCCCGCCCACTCGCCGCAGGTGGACAAATCCTTGAGGATGGCCTTATCCTGCACGGCGATGAACTGCCAGGCCTGGGTGTTCTTCGAGGACTGCGACCTGCGTCCCGCGTTGAGGATGGCG
>CAZGFR010000195.1:0-2893 GCA_964524485.1 uncultured Anaerolineaceae bacterium
TAGGCTTCCAGGTCGCCATCCACGTGGACGGTTTCCACCACGGCGCGCATTTCGAGCAACTGCTCGGCGTTGGTCACCTGCCGCAGCGTGACTTCCTCCTGGCGGCGTTCGCGGCGGCGCTTGAGAATCTCGCGCTCTTCGTCCACAGAAGGATGACCCACCGTCAGCTTGAGCAGGAAACGGTCGAGCTGAGCTTCGGGCAGCGGGAAGGTGCCTTCGTACTCAATGGGGTTTTGCGTTGCCAGCACGAGGAATGGTTCGGGCAGGGTCAGCGTCTCGCCTTCGAGCGTGACCTGTCCCTCCTGCATGGCCTCCAACAACGCGGACTGCGTCTTGGGCGAGGCGCGGTTGATCTCGTCGGCCAGCACGATATTGGCGAAGATCGGACCCTGTCGCAGCTCGAACTTATTGCTGGCGCGATTGAAGATGTACCCGCCCGTGATATCGCCTGGCAGCAGGTCGGGCGTGAACTGGATGCGCTTGAAGTCCAGGCCCAACACGGACGCAAAACTGCGCGCGATAAGCGTCTTGCCCAGACCAGGGTAGTCCTCGAACAGCACGTGCCCGCCCGCCAACACTGATGCCATGACCATGTCGAGCAGGTCGCGCTTGCCGACCACGGCGCGTTCCACTTCGTTGACGATCTGCTTGCCCAGATTGGATACAGTTGTGATGTCTGCCACGGTTACTCCATATTTTCAGAAATATCATTCTCCCGAAGGACATCGGGACGATGTGAGCGACCGTAGGGAGCGAAGAATCTCCTGTTGAAGGAATAGCGAGATTCTTCGTCGCCGCTATCGCGGCTCCTCAGAATGACACATCAGGGTTTGATTTCCGAATGTCCTTCCAAAAACTCCACCGCTTCGTGAATCTCCACGTCCAGCGGCGAGCCATTGATGCGCATCATGCGCTCCGAGTCGGGATACTCGGCAAAAGAGCCGTGCAAGCCAACCTCGAGATATTTCTGCAATTGCGAAGAGGGAGTCCAGTCCGCGCCGACCAGCGGAGCAAAAACCGAACGCTTGCCGTCGCCATCGCGCTGAATCAGCATCTGGTACGCCAGCTTGCCCAGACGATTGGCCACCATCCACTTGAAGTAAGCGCCGTCGCGTGTCTTCTGAATGGACAGGGCCAGATTCTCCACAGGTCCCTGCGGCGGCTTGGACGGGTTGCGGTCACGGGGGGCAAAGATTTCGGGCGGGGCCAGGCTGCCGATCAGCATCACCAGCACGACCATCACGTCCAGCACCCACCAGAGGAGTTGCGGCATGGAGCGGTAGAACAGGCTCAAGGTCCAGAGGATGACCGCCAACGGGGTAATGAAAGTCCGCTGGGTCCAATCGCGCAGTGGAAAAGCCATCACCAGCGCCAATCCAAACACAATCCCCGCGATCCACCACAGACGACGATCCTTCATGCGGCCTCCCCGCAGTAGCGCAGGATGGCGGTCAGGCATTGGGTCGCCTCCTGGATCTCCTTATCGGTGGAGGTCCGCGCCCCGTAGCGGACATGCTCGAACAGGCGAGTCAAACGGCGGACAGCATCACCTGGCAGGCCTGCCTGCTCGAGTCGCGCCGCAAATTCTGATGGAGTCATGGCTCCGTCACGGAAGAGTCCCCGCCGCTTCTCGACCACGCGCGACATGCGGTCGTAGCTTTCGAGGATCACGTCGTCCCAGGCGCGGCCCGCGGAGAGGTCATCCAGCGAGGTGCGCGCGATCTGGGCGATATCCTCCAGCGGACGCTGCAACTCCAGGAAACGTTTGCGCCGCTCCCACCAGCGGACCATCCCCCAGATCAAAGCCACCAACACCACCAACACTCCCACGCTGACGGCAAAAGACAGCCACGGCGAAGCGGGCGGCGGCTCGAAAACAGGCACGGTCACCTCCCCTTGCGGTCCCTGTTTGACGGCGGCCGCAGGGTCGGGGATCGACATATTGGAAAAGGCATCGCGAAAATAGCGAAACAACAAAAACAAGACAAAGCCGACCGCCGAGAGCCGCAGGAAGATCTTCACCATCTGACGGCGCAGCGCAGGCGAAAGCATCAGGCTCAACAACACGAAGATCAGGAGCAGGATCGCCCAGATCAGCAACGCCTTCCAGAGCGGCATCCCTTCGAGGCTGTTGATAAATTGGACAACGGGCTTTCCGGTAGCCTCGACCTCCTGCACCCCCAGCGCCTCGCCGCCATGAAAGGAGACATCCCGCAGTCCGCTAGCCAGCATGACCAGCGCGGTCAACCCTATGACGGCCAGCAGGGCAATCCACACCCTGGATTTGAAGAAGTTGCGCATCGAAAGAATTTTACCACCCGCATGATATACTGCGCGCATGACCGATTGTGAGGGTCCCCTGCACCCAGCTGCCATCGAAGGCATCCGTCTCTTCAACCAAGGCAAATACTTCGAGGCCCACGAGGAACTCGAAACTGCCTGGCGCGCCGAACCTGGCCCCATCCGCAGTCTGTACCAGGGCATCCTGCAAATTGCGGTGGCTTATTTTCACCTGATGCGGGAGAATTACGTGGGCGCCATCAAAGTGTATGGACGCGCCCTCAAGTGGCTACGCGCATATCCAGATTCCTGTCGGGGCGTGGATGTCGGCCAGCTCAAACGCGATGCAGAAGCAGTCTTCGCCGAAGTGGAACGACTGGGACCCGAGCGCCTCTCCGCTTTCAACCGCGCCCTCCTCCGCCCCATCCACTGGACCCATGACTGATCCCGTTCCCCCAGCCATTCACCCCGCCCCAAGCGATCCCGACAAATCCGCACCCAAAAAGCGTATCTTCCTCTGCGACCGTTGCGGCGTGGAAATGTATGAGAAGAATTGCAAGGTCACCTGTCCCAATTGCGGGAATCGCTTCGATTGTTCCGATTTGAATATTTA
>CAZGFR010000196.1:0-1491 GCA_964524485.1 uncultured Anaerolineaceae bacterium
ATCACGAAAGGAGTTCAACATGAGCGAAACCTACAAACCGCTGACCCGCAGCGCCAGCAACAGCATGATCGCGGGCGTGTGCGCGGGCCTGGCCGACTACCTCAACATCGACCCGACCGTCGTGCGCCTGCTGTTCGTGCTCGGTTTCTTCCTCACGGGACCTGGAATCTTCGTGGCCTATCTGGTCATGGCCGTCATCGTTCCGATGGAAAAGACCCTGCCGCAGTAAGTTCCACATTCCACTCTCCAGCCGCCAGACTTGGCGGTTGGTTTGTTTAAGCGGGGTATCTCCTCGAATTTCATGTACAATTCAGGGGCCATGACATCCCAGCCCCAAAGCCCCGCTTCATGAAAGCCCTGTTCCGCCGCCTCTTTACCCCGCCTGCAGAAAAGCGTGTCTTCGGGCTGGATTTCCTGCGCGCGCTGGCCATCCTGGCCGTGCTGCTCACCCACGGAGATTTGATCCTGTCCCTCGGCCAGCGCGGATGGTTCAGCGCCGTCACCGGGCTGGCAGGCTCGTTGGGCGTGGAATTGTTCTTCGTGCTGAGCGGATTCCTGATCGGCTCGATCCTGCTCTCGCTCGAACCTAAATTCCACCGCTTGCAAATCCTGCCCTATTTCTGGCAGCGACGCTGGTTCCGCACCCTGCCCAATTACTATTTCTTCCTCCTGCTGTATATTGCCGCCACCCTGACCATCGCCAAACCGCTGCCCAACCTGCTGGAGTTTGCGACCTTCACCCAGAACTGGCTGTGGCCGCATCCGAAATTCTTCGACCAGGCCTGGAGCCTGGCCGTGGAGGAATGGTTCTACCTGCTTTTCCCCGTCGGTCTTTTCATCTTTTACCGCCTGACCAGGAACTTCGACGCGGCCTTCCTGCTCTCGGCGGGACTGTTCATCCTGCTGCCGACCGCCATCCGCTTCGATTGGGCCATGGCGGGCCTGGGTGACTGGAGCGAGCAATTCCGCAAGGTGATGTTCGTGCGTCTGGACGCCATCATGTACGGGGTGCTGGCTGCCTGGACAAAGCGTAAATATTCCGCGTTTTGGAAACGGGCACGCTTTCCATTGCTGGGCGCAGGCATCCTCCTGTTGTTCGCGGTCTGGGGGTATGCTTTCACGCAGGATTTCACCACCAGTCTCTTCAACCGCACCCTGCTCTTCTCGTTTACCTCCCTTGGCTTTGCGTTGATGCTGCCTGCCTGCGATGGCTGGGAAGTGCGCCGCGAAACGTTCGCCAGCACGTCGGTCCGTTTGATTGCGGTCTGGTCGTATTCGCTCTACCTGAGCAACTTCCTGCTCGTGCAGGTGCTGACCAATCTCATGGAAGCCATCGGTCCCGTGCCGCTCGCGGCCAACCTCGGTTTCCTGACCTTCTATCTGGTCAGCAGTCTGTTGATCTCCGCCCTGCTGTACACGTTCCTGGAAAGGCCTGCCATGCAGCTGCGGGAGAGATTACCAAGAGTCTGATCTCATTGCGAGCCGCAAAGC
>CAZGFR010000196.1:1591-2877 GCA_964524485.1 uncultured Anaerolineaceae bacterium
CCTCGCAATGACATTAGCGCGCCAGGGATAGGAATACATCTTCGAGCGACGCTTCGCCGCGCTCGATCTTCTCCACACTCACGCCTGCTTCCGCCAATAGACGCTGCATCGTCTCCCGCTGGACCTGGGAGCTGATCACGCGCAAGTGGTCGCCCGCCAGCCCGACGCGGTCCACGCCCTCTGCAGCGGACAGCAGGTCCAGCCCGCGCTCGAGCGGATGGGCATACACCTCCCACACGTCGCCCTGGATGATGCTGCGTTTGAGCGCCGTGGGGGTATCCATGGCCAGCAGTTTGCCAGCGCGCATCACGCCGACGCGCTCGCAATACTCAGCCTCGTCCATGTAATGGGTGGTCACCAAAATGGTCACGCCGCCTTCCGCCAGTTCGTAGATCAAGTCCCAGAACTCGCGGCGGGCGGTGGGGTCCACGCCCGAGGTGGGCTCGTCGAGAAAGAGCAGCTTCGGTTCGTGGACCAGGGCGATGCCCAGCGACAACCGCTGCCGCCAGCCCGTGGACATGTCTCTCGTCAGCGTGGACTCATGCCCCTTGAGGCCGACCAACTCCAGGGTCCGCTGGATGCGCGCCTTGTCGGTGATTCCGTACACTCCCCCGTAAAAAGTCAGATTCTCCAGAGAGGTCAGGTCATCGTAGATGGCGAACTTCTGCGACATGTACCCGACGCGGGAGCGGACCTCCTCGCTTTGCGCAAAGACGTCGTAGCCGAGGACGGTGGCCTGCCCCTCGCTGGGGGCCAGCAGACCAAGCAGCATGCGGATCGTAGTGGTTTTGCCCGAACCGTTCGGGCCGAGATAGCCGACGATCTCGCCCGTTTGCACCTCGAAGTTGATGTGGTCCACGGCCACAAAATCGCCGAAGCGGCGCGTCAGGTTCTGGACGGAGATGACAGTCTCAGTCATGGTTGGACTCCGATAAGGCGATGAAGACATCCTCGAGCACAGGCGGGACGAGGCGCAGTTCGATCAACTCCGCGCCCTGGGCGGCGATCTCGGCGGGCAGACGCTCGATGACGACCTGCGCGCGCCCTTCCTTGACGCGCAGATGCAGCTTGTCACCGAAGGCCGCCACATCCTCCACGTCTTCATCGTGATGCGCCACGTGGCGCAAAGTATTGATGGGCGAGCCGCGCAATTCGAGCACGCGCTCCGCCAGGCGCGAACGCAGGTTGGTGGGCGTATCCTCGGCGATGATGCGGCCAAGTTTCATAAAGCCCACGCGATGACAGCGCGAGGCCTCGTCCATGTAAGGCGTGGAGATGATGACGCT
>CAZGFR010000197.1:0-2869 GCA_964524485.1 uncultured Anaerolineaceae bacterium
CCAGCGGCGGCCGTCGCGGGCCAGCAGGTCGTAGCCTTCGAGCGGACCCCAACTGCCAGGCTTGTACATCCCCAGGGACGGGGTCTGGTGCTGCTCCCAGGTTTGCAGGATCGGGTCGATCAGCGACCAGGCCGTCTCCACCTCGTCAGCGCGGGTGAAGAGTGAAGCATCGCCTTGCAGGGCGTCGAGCAACAGGCGCTCGTAGGCTTCGGGGATGGCGGTCTTGCCGAAGGCCTCGGCGTAATGGAACTCCATGTCCACCGAGCGGGCCTCAGAGACGGTGTCGGGCGCCTTGGCCTCGAAGCGCAGATGCACCCCTTCGTCGGGCTGCAGGTAGAGCACCAGCAGGTTCGGTTTCATCGTCTGCATCGGGAACATGCTCAAGGGCGGTTCCTTGAACTGGATGATGATCTGCGATTGCTTTTCGGCCAGGTGCTTGCCCGAGCGCAGGTAGAACGGCACGCCCTTCCAGCGCCAATTGTTGATGAACAGCCGCAGGGCGGCGTAGGTCGGCGTGGTGGAGTTGGGCTTGACCTCGGGCTCTTCGCGGTAGCCCTTGTATTGCGCGCGGACCGTGTTGACGGCCACCTCTTCGGGAGTCATCGGCTTGATGGCGCCCAGCACCTTGACTTTTTCGTTGCGCAGATGCGCCGCGCTGAACGAGGCGGGCGGCTCCATCGCCACCAGCGTCAACAATTGCATCAGGTGGTTCTGGAACATGTCGCGCAGCACGCCCACGCCGTCGTAGAAGCCCGCACGGTGTTCGAGACCGACCTTCTCGGCCACTGTGATCTGCACGTGGTCGATGTAGTTGCGGTTCCAGATCGGTTCGAAGATGGTGTTGGCAAAGCGTGTGAACAGGATGTTCTGAACGGTTTCCTTACCGAGATAATGGTCGATGCGGTAGATCTGATTCTCGTTCAGCGCCTTGTGGACCTGTTGGTTGAGTTTGACCGCCGAAGCCAGGTCGGTGCCGAAGGGCTTTTCGAGCACCACCCGCCGCCAGCCGCCGTTTTCATGGAGCTGGCCCGTGGCGTCGAGGTTGTCGATGATGACCGGGAAAAGCGAGGGCGGCAGGGCCATGTAGTAGAGGCGGCTGGCATCGCCGCTTTCAAGTCCCTTCAGGCTTTCATTGAGACGCTGGAAATCCGCTGCTTCGGCATATTTGCCCTGGACGTAATGCAGGTTGGGCGCGAAGGCGGCCCATTCCGCATCACTGAATTTGAACTCTGCGAATTCCTTTGCGCCGTTGAGCAAATGCGCGCGAAATTCGTCATCGCTGAAGGCCGTGCCGCCGAAGCCGACGATGTTGAACTTTTTCGGCATGCGTCCCTTGATCGACAGGTTGAGCAGCGAGGGAATCAGCTTGCGCTGGGTCAGGTCGCCTGAAGCGCCAAAGATGATGATGGAAGTGGAAAGATCGTTGGTCATAGGTTTTGTTCCAGACCTCGGAAGTCTCAAAGACTTCCGAGGTCTTTGAGCTATTCAGCTTTCTTCACCGCATGTCCGCCGAATTGATTGCGCAGTGCGGCCAGCATGCGGGCGGGGAAGTTCTCTTCGTCGCGGCTGGCAAAGCGCATTTGCAGGGCCAGCGTGATGATGGGGGCGGGCACATCCAGGTCGATGGACTCGAACACGGTCCAGCGGCCCTCGCCTGAATCCGCCACCCAGGGTTTGATCTCGGTCAGGGCCTGATCCTCGTCGAGGGCGTTGGCGGCCAGGTCGAGCAGCCACGAGCGGACGACGCTTCCGTGCTGCCAGATGTGCGAGACCTGCGCCAGGTCGAGGCCGAATTCTTCCTTGGCTTTGAGGATGCCAAAGCCTTCGGCATAGGCCTGCATCATGCCGTACTCGATGCCGTTATGCACCATCTTGACATAGTGCCCCGCGCCATGTGGACCGACTCGTCCCCAGCCTTTATCAGCCGCAGGAGCCAGCGTCTCGAAGATCGGGCGCAGCGACTCGACCACCTCAGCTTTGCCGCCGATCATCATGCTGTAGCCTTCCTTCAGGCCCCAGATGCCGCCGCTGGTGCCGCAGTCCACGAATTCGAGGCCCTTGTCTTCGAGGTATTCTGCGTGGCGGATGGTGTCCTTGTAATTCGAGTTGCCGCCGTCGATGATGATGTCACCCTTGCTCAACAGGCTCGACAGCTTCTCGATGGTCTCGGTGGTGGGCTTCCCCGACGGGACCATGATCCAGAAGACGCGCGGCGTCTGCTTGAACTTGCCGACTGCTTCTTCGAGCGTGCGCGCGCCGTCCACGCCGTTCTGGATCGCGGCGTCCACGGCGGCCGCGCCCAGGTCGAAACCGATCACGCGATGCCCGCCGCGCGTCAGACGCGTGGACATGTTCAAGCCCATCTTACCTAAACCAATGAATGCAATTTCCATGTTTCTCCACAAATTTCTCCCCTCTCCCGCAGGGAAAGGGGCAGGGGTGAGGGTTATGAATTTAACTTGCTTCCTGCCGCTTCATCCACCAGCCAGGTGAGGATTCCGTCGCTAGGCTGGATGCGTTGGGCGGGCAAAACGTCTGGATGATAGTCACCGTTCAAGACGCTGACAAGGGTTTCAGACTTACTTTGTCCGCTGACCAGGAAGACCACCTGACGCGCGTCGTTGATCACGCGCGGCGTGAGACTGACGCGGTTGGCGGGACGGTTCTGATAATGAGCCGTGACCGCGATGACAGGCTCAGCCTCGTCCACAGGCGAGCCAGGGAAGAGTGACGCGGTGTGGCCGTCGTCGCCCATGCCGAGCAGGATCAGGTCGAAGCGCGGCCACGGGGAGTCGAATCCGCGCAGGGTGGCGGCGTAGGCTCGGGCAGCGGCGGCAGGCTCCAGTTCCGATTCGACGCGGTGGATGTT
>CAZGFR010000198.1:0-2831 GCA_964524485.1 uncultured Anaerolineaceae bacterium
CTAAGTGAGTGCCGGGGTAACTCGGTCGCGGGTTCGAATCCCGCCCTCCCCGCCACAGCGAAGACACGTCCGTGAGGGCGTGTTTTTGTTTTCGGTCACAATTGAATTCACCTGAGATGAACAGGGATAAGCAGGGATGTTTTTAGGTTGGGGTAGGTTGTATTCGTCAACTCACAGATGCGTATTTCAATTTCACCGCGAAGGGACGAAGAGCGCGAGGAGAGATTGATCTTTGTTCATCTCTGTTATCTCTGGCGAATATCCGAAGGCGTTTCGCCGTTCCACTCGATGTCGAAGGTGGAGGCTTGCAGCGGACTGATACCGTGCTGGCGGGCAAGGTTCACATAATGAAGGATACTCCGTCCCTGCAAGCAGGCAGGCCAGGGATCATGCACATCGAAGAGGACATCGCGGCTGTGGGTGAAGGTCTCCAGCCAGCGTTTGAACTTCTTCTTGCGGAGCGCCTCGGGCAGGGCATAGACCAGCATGGCGGTCGAGAGCATGGATGAGTTGGGACCGTCGGGAACGACAAGCGGTATTTCAGAATCGAAAAAAGCATCAGGAAAGCGCGGGTGCGAGGCGAGCAAGTGGACTCCGCTCGTGGCACGCGGATTACACTCCAGGGCTGTCACCGCGCCCTGGGCGTCTTCAATGAAATCGAACGAGATCTGACCCGTGAACTGCGCCGCCTCGACGAAGGTCCGCACCCACTCGAAGGCGGCGGGATGGTCCACGTGTTGGAAGGCGACCGTCGCGCCCTGGCCTGCGGTGAACTCGGAGCGATAGGCGGCATGCGCGGAGATGCGTCCACGGTGGACGACGCTGTAGGTGCAGACCTGCGCCCCGTGGACGAACTCCTGCGCCACCCACGGGGAAGCGGGGTCAAACGTCAGCGTGGAAAACGCCTGGTTGAGGGTCGGCAGGATCAGGGTCCGCGAGGCGAAGCGGGAGTAGACGGGTTTGAGGACCAGTCCACGCCAACGGGCGTACGCGGAGAGCAGGTCGTCGCGCGTCTGCACCACGATCGAGTCGGGTACGGAGAGTCCCAGCGAGGCGGCGTAAAAGGTGAAGTCCCATTTATTGTGGAAGGTGCGCAGGGTGTCAATTGGCGCAGTGAAGGCGGACAGGCGGTCGCGTCCCATCGCGACGTAGAAGGTCTCCTCGTTGACGGGGATGACCATGTCAATGCGCTGACGGCTGACTATCTCATTCAGCGCGTCGAGGTAGGCCGCCGTCTGTTGACGCGGCGGTGGGACGAGAAAATTCTGCGCGATGCTACGGCTGGGCGCGGAGAGATGTCCGCGCAGACTCTCGGCCATGCACACGACATGCCCCGCGCGATGAAAAGCGCGAGCCAGTTCGAGAGCCGCAGGTGAGCGTCCGCCCGTGAGAAGGATGTTGGCCATGGAGTTTATAATGGGGTGAAGTATAGCCCGATTTTCTGATAAATCAACGAGAAGCAGTTTCCATTTCAAAGCAGGTCACGCCTGAGGCGTGGCCTGCTTTTTTATTTGTGACCGCTCATGGTCACAGCGCGTGGATCACGCCCAAAGGTTAGGCGTTTGGCCCAGGTGCTGGGAAAACTTCGCAGGTCATGGACCGTCAACTTGGCTGGCGGTTGAACCTGCCAGCCTCCCCGCTGTAAGGTGTGATGGACCTGGCCTGCGCCAGCGTCCAGGTCCCAACCTGCTTCGGCTAGTGCGCCGCCGTTGAGGCGCAGGTCCAGGCAGGCGGTGGGACGGGTGATGGCGTCGAGGCCGCGAAACAGGCTGGGGTCACCTGTCAGCAGGCTGGTGAGCAGACTGCCCCACGGGAAGTTGATCGACACGTGTGAGACGAGCCCATTCAACTCAGGCGGCAGGTCCTGTGCCGAGGCGATGACGAACAGCAGGTTGGGTAGTTTCGTGCGCGAATGCTCATGCAGGTTCTCGCGGCACGAGTCCACGCCGATGACGAAGCTGTCTGGATTCTTTTCGGCAAGGCAGCGTGCATAGCGGCCGTCGCCCGTGCCCAGGTCGAGGTGAATGGGTTGACGATTCGCGATGTGTTCGCGCAGTTCATTCCAATTTAAATCGAGGGATGTTTTGCCCCGAATTGTTTCCATGAGAAACCTCCAAATCTGTCGAAAGATGAATAGAGACAGATTGGAGCGGGGCGG
This sequence comes from uncultured Anaerolineaceae bacterium, assembly GCA_964524485.1. Classification (GTDB taxonomy): domain Bacteria; phylum Chloroflexota; class Anaerolineae; order Anaerolineales; family Villigracilaceae; genus JACPVF01. Next base: position 2,159 of record CAZGFR010000198.1, read on the forward strand.
ACCACGAGCCGCGCACTTAAATGCAAACAGACGGCCACGTCAGGCGCCGTCGAGGTCATCGGGTGTTGGTTTTTTACGAAATAGGGGGAGGGACGAACAGGCCCAGTGGGCCTTGCTTACGACTTAGCAGGGGGGACGGGTGGTGTTCATGATGCAGAAATTATAGCATTCGCGAGGAGGTGGTGTGTTAGAAGAGTGTTAGTGATTGAAGGTCACATCCCGTATAATCGCCCCATGAAAACCCTCATCACAGGCGCCACAGGATTCCTCGGCGGAGCGTTGGTGCGGCGGCTGAATGGCCTGGGCTGGGACGTTACCGCGCTGGGACGTAATCCGCGCGCGCTGGCGGCTCTTGAGGCAGAAGGCATCCGCACGCTTCAGGCGGACCTTGCGGACGAGTCCGCCATCCGCGTGGCATGTATGGGACAGGAGATCGTCTTCCACTCGGGGGCGCTGTCCGCGCCGTGGGGGCGAAGCGAGGAGTTCTATCGCGCCAACATGCTGGGCACGCGCAACGTCGTCCGCGGCTGCCTGGAGGCGAACGTCCAGCGGCTGGTGCATGTGTCTACGCCCAGTATTTACTTTCGCTACGAGCCGCGACTGAATGTTAAAGAAAACGATCCCTTGCCCGCAAAACCCGTCAACGAGTATGCGCGCACCAAGCTGCTGGCCG
>CAZGFR010000199.1:0-2783 GCA_964524485.1 uncultured Anaerolineaceae bacterium
AGCAGCTGCGCGCCAAGACGGACGAATTCCGCGAACGCGTGCGCGATCTGGTCGGGAATGTGGAGGGCCTCGAGGAGAAGGAGGCATTCAAGGCTGAGCAGGAAGCGCTGGATGAGATCATGCCCGAGGCCTTCGCCGCTGTTCGCGAAGCCTCCAAGCGGACCATCGGCCTGCGTCACTATGACGTGCAGTTGATCGGCGGGGCTACTCTGCATCGCGGTGAGATCGCCGAAATGCGCACGGGCGAAGGCAAGACCCTGGTGGCGACCCTGCCGCTGTACCTGAACGCCATCATGGGGCGCGGTGTTCACCTCATCACGGTCAACGATTATCTGGCCCGCCGCGATGCGCGCTGGATGGCGCCCATCTATCAGATGCTCGGCTTGTCTGTCGGCGTATTGCAGATGGCAGCCGCCACCGAGAACGGCAAAAAGGCTTTTCTTGTGGACTTCGAGCGCGAGTCCCCGCACGAGGACCAGCATCACCTGCGGCTGGTGGATCGCGTCGAGGCCTACGCCGCCGACCTCACCTACGGGACTAACTCCGAGTTCGGTTTTGACTATCTGCGCGACAACATGACCATGCGCCTGGAGGACCGTGTCCAGCGCGGACATCACTTCGCCATCGTGGACGAGGTGGACAACGTGCTGATCGACGAGGCCCGTACCCCGCTCATCATTTCGGGGCCCTCTTCGGGCGACCTGGAGTGGTATGGCAAGATGGCCCAGATCGTGCGGCAGATCAAGCCAGAATACGTCGAGATCAACGAAAAAGACCGCAACGTCAGTCTGACCGAGGCGGGCATCGCCCTCGTCGAGCAGATGCTTGGCCAGCCGCTGATGGATCCCGACCGCCCCGAAGACCTGACCCCCGAGCAGGCGCGCCTGTCGGGTTTTCTCGAACAGGCATTACGCGCGCAGTTCCTCTTCCATCGCAACAAGGAATATCTGGTTCAGGGCGGCAAGGTGGTCATCGTGGACGAGTTCACGGGCCGTCTCATGCCGGGACGTCGCTGGAGCGATGGCCTGCATCAGGCCGTGGAAGCCAAAGAGGGCGTCAAGGTCGAGCCGGAGAACGTCACCTACGCCACCATTACGCTGCAAAATTACTTCCGCATGTATAAGAAGCTGGCGGGCATGACCGGTACGGCCCTGACCGAAGCGGAAGAATTCGACAAGATCTATAAACTGGAAGTCTCGCCCATCCCGACCAACCTCGAATTCCAGTCGCTCAAGTCCAACGCCACTCTGGTCGAGAAGAAGGCCAAGGACGACGAGGGCTATCAGTACACCTATTACGAGCCCAGCAACGAGAGCGGCAAGATCTTCTATCGCCGCAAGGATTATCCCGACGTCATCTATCGCAGCGTGGAAATGAAGTTGCGCGCCATCATGCAGGATGTGTTGCGCAATCACGTGATGGGACGTCCCATCCTGCTGGGCACCACCTCGGTGGACGCCTCGGAGCGCATCTCGAGCCGCATGCGCGCGGAACCTGTCCGCCGCCTGGCCCAGGTGCTGCTGGTGCGGAATGCCTGGTTCCAGGCCAACCACCGCGAAGAGGACGGCCGCCTGATCTCGGAGCTGGTCCCGTTCAACGCGCCGCTCGAAAGCCTCAAGCCCGACGAGATGCGTAAATTCGTCCAGCCGCTTGGGTTGACCACCATCAACCCCGAGGACGCGTCCAACCTGCTGGCCCTGTGCAGCATCCTGCGCCTCGACGAAAAGTACACGGATCGTCTCAAGGCGGTGCTGCAGGCGGGGATTCCGCACGAGGTGTTGAACGCCCGCAAGCATACGGAAGAGTCGCAGATCATCGCGGGCGCGGGCGCGTTCGGCGCCGTGACCATCGCTACCAATATGGCGGGCCGTGGTGTGGACATCAAACTGGGCGGCGAGCTGGCCGAGGAAGTCATCTCGGCGGTCAACCGTGTGTTGCGCAAGGCGGGCTACGGGGACCCGTTCGACATGACCCTCGAAGAGCGCCGCCAGGCCCTGCTCAAGGTGGACCCGTCGCTGCACGGTATTTACGATGCCGAGGTCAAGCTCTTCCTGCAATACTTCGATGAGATGGAAGCCGTCAAGTCGCTGGGCGGCCTGCACGTCATCGGTTCGGAACGCCACGAAGCGCGCCGCATCGACAATCAGTTGCGCGGCCGCGCCGCTCGTCAGGGTGACCCTGGCTCCTCGCGCTTCTACCTGTCGCTTGAAGATGACCTGATGCGCATCCAGGGCGGCTCGCAGGTCAGCAACCTGATGGAGCGCCTCAAGGTGGACGACTCCCTGCCGCTGGAGGTGGGGCTGGTCGGGAACATCATCGAGCAGTCGCAGCACCGCATCGAGGGCGCCAACTTCGACGTCCGCAAGCACCTGCTCGAATACGACGACGTGCTCAACAAGCAGCGCATGCAGGTCTACTCACAGCGCGACCGCATCTTCGTCAAGGATGACCTGAGCGACGATGTGGCCGAGATGCTGGAGACCGAGGTGGAACGCCGCGTGCAGGCGGGCCTGGCCGACGAAGAGGGTCCGTGGAAATTAGTGGCCTGGCTCGAGCAGATCCAGCCGACCTTCCCCGCAGAAGGGAAGATCTTCCCGTCCTTCAGCATGGCCCTGGTGCTGGACGAACTCCACGCCCTGGGCGGAGACCTGCCCAATGCCGTGCGCGAGATCGTCCGCCGCGCGGTGGAGGCCGAGCAGTCCCACACCTGGCGCGCCATCGAGACTTTGGTCGAGAAGACCGAGGAGGGACTCAATGCCCAGATCTCCGAGCGCGAAGACGCC
>CAZGFR010000200.1:0-2743 GCA_964524485.1 uncultured Anaerolineaceae bacterium
ACTGTATCCCTACCGCTGGGTGGTGCTGGCGGTCTTTATGTTCATCAACCTCACCATCCAGACCCTATGGATCGGGTACGCGCCGATCACAGGTCCCGCCGCGCAGTTCTACGGCGTGACTGATTTGCAGATCGGCTTGCTGGCGATGTCGTTCATGATCGCCTTCATCCCGTTGTCGATTCCCGTCTCATGGGTGATCGACACCTACGGCTTCCGACTGGCGGTCAGCATTGGCTGTGTGCTGATGGGTGTCTTCGGCGTCCTGCGTGGACTGGCGGGCGCGAACTACACGCTCGTGCTGTGGAGTACGTTCGGGCTGGCTGCCGCACAGCCCTTCCTGCTCAACGCGTGGACGAAGGTCCCCGCCAACTGGTTTGCCCTCGAAGAGCGCGCCACCGCCGTGGGATTGGTCACGCTTGCGAATTTGGTCGGCACCGCCCTCGGCATGGTTCTGACACCCGCCCTGACCGAGACGATGTCCATCCCGACCGTGCAGTTGATCTACGGCGGAGTGGCAGCATTTTCCTCTGTGTTATTCATCCTGCTGGCGCGCGAGACTCCGCCCACGCCGCCCTGCCCGCCTGGACAGGAAGTCCGCGCGCTAATGCTGGATGGCCTCAAACACGCACTGACGGTTAAGCCGTTCTGGCTGTATCTCGTGGTCTCGTTCATCGGGCTGGGAATCTTCAACGGCATCACCACCTGGGTCGAGAATATCATCCGTCCGCGCGGGTTCACGCCCAATGACGCGGGCACGCTCGGCGCGCTGATGATCGTCGGCGGGGTGATCGGGGCGGTGGTTATCCCTGCGCTATCAGACAAGCAGCGCAAGCGTCAGATGTATCTACTGGTTGCGTTCATCGGTGCGATCCCGTTTTTGATCGGCTTGACCTTTGCAAAATCTTCCGCCCTGTTGTTTGCATCCGCTTTCCTGATGGGATTCTTCCTGGTCAGTGCGATGCCTGTCGGTATGCAATACGCCGCCGAGGTGACGCAGCCCACGCCCGAGGGCACATCGAACGGCTTGATCCAGTTGTTCGGTCAGGCGTCGGTGGTGTTCGTCTACATCATGGAAGCCTTGAAAACACCCGATGGTTCGTTCACGCCCGCACTGCTGCTGGCGATCGGGTTGTTGGTGGTCAGTGTGGCGTTGGTCACGCAGTTGAAAGACCCAGTTTACAAATGATATTGTAGGGGCACGGCGGAACGATCAAGGGTAATATCCTTGTGCACACCGCCGTGCCCCTACATGGTTATGGCATCTCTGTAATTTCATTCGGCGCAGGGCGCTCTCCGACGCGCAGCAGAATGACACCTGCAAACAAAACCAGGCTTCCAAAGAATTGCATGGGGGTCAGTACTTCGCCGAAGATGAAATAAGCCCAAATGACCGTCAGGCCAGGTTCAGAGGTGGCGATCAGGCTGGAGACGGTGGGGGGCAGGTAGCGCAGGCTAAGGGTGTAGAGTCCGAATCCGCCAAGGGTGGGGGCCACGCCCAGGAAGGCGAGCCAGGCCCAGCCGTCGAAGGAACAACCGAGCCACATCAAGTCTCCCAGCGGCGGGCGGGCCGTCAACACATCCGCTCCCAGGTTGAAGAAGAACAAAAAGACTGCCGCCGCGCCGAAACTGTAAAGCAGGGCCGTCCACGAGTCGATGCCAAGGTCGGAGGCATGTTTGCCTTCCAGGTTGTACACGGCAAAGAACAGCCCCGTCAGCAGCCCGAAGACGATCCCCAGCGGATTGAGTTTCCACATCTCGGGATTCACCGCCCCCGAGACGAGGGTCACGCCCACCGAGGTCAGCACGATGGACAGGATCTTGACGCGGCTGAATTCTTCCCTGAACACGATGCGGCTCAAGATGGCCGTGATGGCGGGCGAACTGAACGCCAGCACCGTGGCGACCGCTGCGCCGTTGTACTGCACGGAAAAGGTCCACGCGGCGTTGAAGACGGCCAGCGTCAGGCCATAGAGCGCCATGAAGCCCCAATGTCTGCGGGACAGATGAAAACGCACATGGCTGAAAACGGTTAATCCGAGGATCATGCCCAGCGCCACGAACAGGTCCCGCCAAAACGCCAACACCAACGACGGTAGGGAATAGGTGCGGTTGATGTAGCTAATCAAAATGCCCGTGGTGGACCACAAGACCGTGGCGGTCAATGCGATGGCGTATCCGCGAGAGTAGGTGGAGGATTTGAGTTTCATGGGCTCCTGAAACGACTTGCCTTGTGAAACGTGTAGGGCCGATTTTACCCCACGGATCCCTGCTGAATGCACCCAGGCCATTCCTGTTTGAGCAGGGAAGGCTACGCAAAATGGGTTATCCCTGAAGCAGGGACGAGACCCATCGTCGGGCGAAAGAAATGTTGGGTTGGGCAGGGTAGGGAAACCCGTTCGTTATTCGGTCGGATAGTGTGTTACACTGAATTCAAAGCTATAACATGGCGTTTTTCCCTGGGGGAATGGCAGGCTGTCCATAATGAAGATGGACGGTCATTCACAGCCGAGCCCTGTTGTTTGTTATGAAAGAGTTTATGATCAATTTCAATATCAGCACTATGATCTACCGACCTATCAAACAGGTCTTTGATTATGTCAGCACGCCTGAAAACGATTTTCAATGGCAGTATGGAACGTTGGTTTCGGCGCGGCTCTTGGAAGGTGAGGTCGGCCTTGGGGTGCATTTTCGAAGCGTTGGCCATTTGATGGGACAGCGTGCGCAGAGCGTCTTCGAGGTAAAT
>CAZGFR010000201.1:0-2635 GCA_964524485.1 uncultured Anaerolineaceae bacterium
GCCGCTCCCGCCGCCACCGCCTGACACAGTGCCCGTTCAGGCGACAGGCCCGAGGTCAGGCCCACGGCCAGTCCGCCGAGGAAGGCGTCCCCGCTGCCGATGCTGCTGACGGGGCGGATGTCGGGCGCGGACGCCAGCCAACTTCCCGCCGACGAGACCCAGACCGCGCCATCCCTGCCCAGCGTGACCACGACCTGTCCCAGCCCCGCAGCGAGTAAGATATGCGCCGCAAGGCGAGCCTGCTCTGCACTGAGAATTTCCACGCCCAGCGCCTCGCCCAACTCGGATGCGTTCACCTTGATGTTCAGGCCGCGCACACTGAGCGCGGTCTTCAACGCCTGCCCACTCGTATCCACCCAGACGGGTTTGTCATCGAGAACAAAGCGCTTCAACAAATGTTCGAATAAGTCAAGAGAAAAGCCAGGCGGCAGGCTGCCGCTGATGCACACCAGGTCCGCTTGAGACGAGTAGGCTTGTACATCTGCGATGAACGCGGCGCATTCTTCGGCGCTCACCTCGGCGCCGGGTTCGTTGATGAGCGTAGCGTCCTGCCCGGGCTGGGTCAGGATCACGCAGGTGCGCGTCTCGCCCTGCATACGCGTCCAATGCGCAGACAGACCTTCCCGTTTTACGAGGTCAGTCAACAGATCGCCTGCATGGCCGCCGACCAAGCCAAGGCAAAGCGGATCTCCGCCCAACGTGCGGATGGCGCGCGCCACGTTGAAACCCTTGCCGCCTGCTGCGGCGAGCGTCCGCGTGGCGCGATGCACCTCACCCACGCGCAAGGCGTCGACCTGCAAGGTTCTGTCGATGGCAGGATTGGGAGTCACGCACAGAATCATAAGAACGCCGTCGCCTCTTCGAGTGTGGGCTGCGCGGCCGTCCCGCCTGACTTGCGCGTCGAGAGCGCGCCGCACATAGTCCCCAGACGCAACGATTTTCCCAAATCCCAGCCTTGCAGATAGCCATACAGAAAGCCCGCATCGAAGCTGTCGCCTGCGCCGACCGTATCCACTACTTTTACAGGAATACTTTCCACCTGGACTCTTTGACTCTCCGAGATTCCCAACGCCCCAGCTTTCCCCAGCTTAATCGCCAGCGTTTTCACTTTTGACCTCAACCTGCCCGCCGCTTCATCGACATTTTCCGCGCCTGTCAGCGATCTCGCTTCGGCTTCGTTCGGCAGGAAAACATCCGTGACAGCGAGCAATTCGTCGAAGCCTGACCATTGCTCGCTGGGATCATAGTTCGTATCGAGCGAGGTGGTCAGGCCCAGCGCATGAGCGCGTTTGAAAAGATCGGGCAAGCCTGCCTGCAATTTCGTTTGCAAAAAGTAGGATGCGACATGCAAATGCCGCGCCTGCGCCAGCAGCCCGTCAGCGATGTCTGAGGCCTGTAGGTCTGCGACCAGGCCGGGGTGCGTCAGGATGGCGCGGTCCACGCCGCGGTTGAGGATCACGCTCAGGCCTGTCGATCCGCCCTCGACGACGAGCACATTGCTCACATCCACCTGATGCTTTTGCATTTCGGCGAGCATGAAGCGACCAAAGACATCGTCGCCGCATTTGCCGATGAACGCGACCTTCAGCCCCAGCCGCGCCGCGCCGCACGCAAAGATGACCGACGATGAACCAATGGTCAGCGCCGCGGAATCGACCAGTTTTTCGACCTGACCGAACGCAGGCTCCACATCGCCCGAAAGGATGAGGTCGGGGTTGATCTCGCCAGCAACAAGGATGTCAAAAGATTGCATGATTATCCGTGGAGGGGCGGGGCGACCACGCCCTTATGATCAATAGGTCTTATACCAATCGAACGGCGCGTCGGCCGTGTAAAAATTGCTGACGGGTTTCGCCAGCGCGGTACACAACGCGTTGAGTCGGACAAGGCGTTCCTTCGCGGTGGTGCGCAGAAATTCGGCGCGCGCCTCGATGGGCATGGTCACGGCTTCCTGCCAGACGGCGCGGCCCACGGCGATGCCGCTTGCACCCGCCTGACAGGCTGCGATGATCTGGCGCTGATAGGTCTCGAACGAGACGGCCGCCGAAAGCAGAATCCACGGCGTGACGGAGGCGGCGCTGACCTCGGCGCAGGCCGCGAGGAGATGCTCGGGGTCGGTGTCCGCCGTATCGAGCGGAAGCTCGGCCTTGAGCAGGTCCACGCCAGGGATGGGCGTCAGGCGGCGGGCGGTCTCGACCACCACGTAGCGTTTTTCGTCGCTGGTCAGTTTGGCGTCGGTCAACGAATAGGAAAGCGGTTCGAGCATCAGGCCGAGGTCGTGGCGGATACATTCGGCGGCGATATTTTTAGTGAAGGCTTCAGCCTCAGCGGCTGTGGGCGAGTCGGGATGATAGTAGACCAGCAGTTTGATCATGCTGGCGCCCATGCGCTTGGCCTTCTCGACGCTCCAGCCAGGGATGATCTGCGCGCGGCGCGCGGTCGCGTCGCCCGTGTAACCCGTGGACTCGACCGCCACGACGAAGGCCGTGCGGCCAGGGATCGATCCCGCCGCGATGGCTTGCGCCGCGGAGACTTCGGGATCGAGCAGCACGGCGGTGGACTCAGCCGCCAGCGCGGCGGTGACGTCCACTTTGAAGCGGCTCAGTTCGGCGTCGTCCACGAAGGCGGGGTTGGC
>CAZGFR010000202.1:0-2631 GCA_964524485.1 uncultured Anaerolineaceae bacterium
GGAATGGCGATCGACTCCCATAGCGCGGGGATGCGCACAGGCCCCAGGGTAAACAGCCCCTGCACGGATCGGCCATCGGCATCCACAAAGCGACCGTCGATGTCAGTTTCAAAGCCCAGGCGCAATTCATCTGGGACGATGGTTCCCGCACTGCGCAGTTTTGAGATCAGCGGAGATTGGATCTGCGAATAATCCCGCGATGGCCCTGTGCAATTGACAACACGCGCAATGGACAGCTTACTCAACTGCTGCGAGTCTGTTTCACGAAATGTGACTTCCATGCCTACCTCATTTGGGGAAGCAGAGACCAGCCTGCCGCGATGAATGGTCAGCGTGCCGTCGGTCATCAGCGCCGACAGTTGCTCGGCGATCTCAGGCGCCATGCGGTGACGATGAATGTCCCACAGATTGCGGGCATGCCGCAGGAAGGACTTGCGCTGCGGCAACGTCCAGCCGCGCCAGATGCTTGCGGTGTGCGGACGCAGGCTGTCGATCACGGCGCGCCAGTCGGAACCATGTTGCTCAGCGGATTCAACCTCGCGTCGGATCCAGCGCAGCGCTCCCAGCGGAGAAGCAAAGTCTGCGGGCGGGGTGGGCAACGGCCGCGCCTGATAGGGCTTGTGCTGCTGATACAGCCGCCCATGACGGGAGATGGCGTGGATGGGTCCGCGATGGCCAATCTCGCGCAGCGAGAGGGCCACGTCCACCATCGTCATGCCCGTGCCCACCAACAGGACGGGCGCGTTTGCGTCCAGCCCGAGGGCTACATCGTCTGCCCACGGGCTGCGCCAGTAACGGTCGGCCACGGCAATGAAGTCGATGGGGTCGCTCGGGATGAGGTGATTCCCGAAGGCCAGTACCACGCTCATGGCCTTGATCGAATGTCCGCTCTTGAGATGCACAGACCAATGGTCGAACTGCGGCGTGACGCCAATGACCGTGTCTGACACATATTCGACCGTGTCCGAGCCGCTGACGGTTTCATCGAAAATATCGGCCAGATAATCGCCGTACAACAAACGCGGCGCGAAGGTCCCTGCGTGCGAGCCAGGCAGATGACGTTTGAGCCAGTTCACAAAATGACTCGTGTCATCGGGGAAGGCACTCATGTTGCCCGCAGGCACGTTCAACAGGTTGGCATGATAAGGCGTGTCATACGCCACGCCGCGCGCAGGACGTGGCGAGTTGCCGATCAGCGCCAGCCGTCCATGCGGGGCCAGACGCTTGAACTGCGCCGCCACCAACGTCCCGCTGGCGCCCGCTCCCACCACGGCCACGTGATATGGGGTCCCAGTCTGCAAAGTTTTCTTGATGGTCATGCTGCTTCGTACACCCTGTTCTGTTCGATTTCAAAGCCCGACTCGACCCAGGCCTGATAGCCCGCTTCGAGCGCATACACGTTCTTGAAGCCTTTCTGTTCGAGCAGCGAGACCGCCACGGTCGAGCGGTTGCCGCGCTGACAGTGCACCACCACGGGTCGATCCTCTGGGAGCAGGCTGCGCGCCACATCGCCCAGGGTGCCCGCCTCGACATGCTTTGCGCCGTGAATGTGGCTTTCGTTCCACTCGCGGTTGAAGCGCACATCCAGCAGCACGGGCGCATCCTTTTGACCGAGCCAGTCCTTGAGCTGGGCGGCCGAAAGGCTTTTGGTACTGGTCAACGGCTGACCGCTGGCCTGCCAAGCCTCCACGCCGCCTTCGAGATAGCCGCGCAGGTCATCGTAGCCAATGCGGATGAGTTGACGAGTGGCCTCCAATCGTTCGACGGGCGTATCGGCCACCAGCACGAGCGGTGTCCCGAATGGGATGACCCAGCCCGCCCAGGTGATGAGCGGCGTGACCAGCGGGATGCCATACGAATCGGGAATGTGTCCCGCCAGGAACTGGGATGTCTCGCGTACATCCACCACCACGGCCCCTGCCTTGAGCTGATCCCGTACCTGAGCAGGAGTCAACGCTTCGAGCACGGGCACGCCACCCAGGATGCGCCCGCCCTTGCGGTTGACCGCACGCATGTGACGATAGTAGGTGGGGTAGCTGGAGAGGCCCGTCGTGGCGCGCTCGACGAATGCCTCTTCATCGGGAATTTGCAGGAAGGGATTGCTGCGGCGTTCCTGACCAATGGTCGTGAAGCGTTCTCCGCTCGACGAAGTATTACAGAACGAACCCGCCCCGTGAGTGGGGTAGACCACCACATCATCGGGCAGCAGGGCCAACTTCTTGTGGATAGTGTGATACAGCGAGTGCGCCAAAGGAATCATGTGTTCGTGGCCCAGCAGGTCAGGACGCCCCGTCCCGCCGACGATGAGTGAGCCGCCGCTGAACAAGGTTTGTGGCGTCTGATCCTTTTCACCGTATACACCGAAGCTGATGTGTTCGGGCGTATGCCCAGGGGTGGCGATCACGCCGATCGACAGGTCGCCCAGCGAAAGTTTGTCGCCTTCTTTCAATGATACGTGCTCGAATTCTGCGTTGGCCGCCGCGCTGGCCCCGATCTGAAAATGATGATGATCGTGATGAATCCCAAGCTGATGGGCCAGTTCATGCGCTCCCGAGACAAAGTCCGCGTGCAGGTGAGTGTCGAGGGCGTAGGTCAGTTTCAGGCCGAGGCCATTCGCCATATTCAGATACT
>CAZGFR010000203.1:0-2602 GCA_964524485.1 uncultured Anaerolineaceae bacterium
ATGGCTGAAGAACTTATCGAACTCGAAGAAGAAGAGCATACCTCAAACCTGACTGGGCCCGTGTTCTACCGCATCCTGGGCCTGCTCAAGCCGCACTGGAAATGGGTGGTCGGCTTCCTGATCACCATCGCGGGCACCTCGGGCCTGGACGCGTACTTCACGTACATCAACAAGCAGATCGTGGACCAGGGCATCAACGGCGGCGACCCCGCGCGCGTGATGCAGCTCGCCACGCTCTACGGCGGATTCATCATCCTGCAATCGGGCATGGTGTTCACCTTCATCTACCTGGCGGGCGTGCTGGGCGAACGCATCCAATACGACCTGCGCAAGATGCTGTTCAACCATCTGCAGGAGCTGTCGCTCTCGTACTACGCCCAGAACGCGGTGGGACGCCTGATCGCGCGCGTCACCTCCGACACGGGCCGCGTGGCCGACCTGATGACCTGGGGCGTGGTGGACACGACCTGGGCGGTGATGAACATCATCACCTCGGTGACCTTCATGGCCATCATCAACTGGCGGCTGGCGCTGATCGTGTTCGCGATCATCCCGCTCATGCTGTTCATCGCCGTGCAGTTCCGCAAGCGCATCCTGGCGCAGTTCCGCATCACGCGCCGCACCAACTCGAAGATCACGGGCGCCTACAACGAGAACATCCAGGGCGTGCGCGTGGTCAAGGCGCTGGGCCGCGAGGACGAGAACACGCACGAGTTCGGCCAGTTGACGGGCACCATGTACAACGCCGCCTATCGCGCGGCCTGGCTCTCGGCGCTGTTCCTGCCTACCGTGCAGATCATCGCTGCGGTGGCGCTCGGGCTGATCGTCGGCTATGGCGGCACGCAGATCAATGCAGGCTTGATGACCATCGGCGGCATCCAAGCCTTCGTCTCGTACCTGACCTTCATGATGTGGCCGATCCAGGACCTGGCGCGCGTGTACGCCGAAATGCAGCACTCCATCGCGTCGGCCGAGCGCATCTTCAAACTGGTGGACACCCCGCCCGACGTCCACGACAAACCCGACGCGGTCGAGGCCCACACCCTGCTGGGCAGGATCGAGTTCGAGCACGTGAACTTCTACTACGAGGACCGCAAGCCCGTGTTGACGGACTTCACGCTCCAGGTGCAGCCAGGCGAGATGATCGCGCTGGTCGGCCCGACGGGCGGAGGAAAGTCCACCATCGTCAACCTGCTGTGCCGCTTCTACGAGCCCACCGAGGGCCAGATCCGCATCAACGGCCGCGACTACACGGACTACACCCTGGCCTCGATCCACAGCCGCATCGGCATCGTGCTTCAGACGCCGCATCTGTTCTCGGGCACCGTGCGGGATAACATCCGCTACGGACGGCTGGAAGCCAGCGAAGAGGAGATCGTCGAGGCGGCCAAGATCGCAGGCGCGCACGACTTCATCGTCACGCTGGAGAAAGGCTACGACCAGAACGTGGGCGAGGGCGGCAACCTGCTCTCGGTCGGACAGAAGCAGCTGATCAGCCTGGGGCGCGCCGTGCTGGCCCGCCCCGAGCTGTTCATCATGGACGAGGCCACCTCGTCGGTCGACACGCTGACGGAGGCCCTGATCCAGCGCGGCATGGAGGCCCTGATGAAGGGACGCACGTCCTTCGTCATCGCCCACCGCCTGAGCACCATCCGCCGCGCCGACCGCATCCTGGTGATCGAGAACGGACGCATCGCCGAGCAGGGCACGCACGCCGAACTGCTCAAGCTGCGCGGACATTACTACCGCCTGTACACGCAACAGTTCCGCCACGAGATGGAAGTGCAATACGGCGTGGCCGATGAGCAGCAGACCTCCGAGGTCTCAGAGACCTCGGAGGTCTTAAGCCAGGCCGTGGCGGCAGACTAGGGTAAGCATGTCATTGCGAGGGCGCGAAGTGCCCTCGCAATGACGGACACTATTATTTGTAAAGGGACGAACCCGTGGCTATGAAATATTCAATCAACTGGGAAAACGACGAACCCGTCTCCTTCGAGATCGACGGGGTGACCTACCGCACCCTCGACGAGGTCCCGAACGAGAAGGACAGGCGCAAGCTGGCGGCCATGCTGGATACGCCCGAGGAGACGGACAAGACCGACGAGCAATTCGACCGTGAATTTGCGGAGTTCGACCGCGAGTTCGAGAAGGACATGCAGAAGGCGCGCAAGGACGCCGCCCAGGGCAGCCGCATCGTGATGGGTATCTTCACAGGCGTGGCGCTGCTGATGCTGGCCATCGCGGGCATCGCCTCGTTCTTCAACCTGCAGAAGCTCGGACAGGAAGCCAGCGCCCCCGGGCGCGTGGTGGAGGTCGTCTCGCAGCGCCAGTACGTCAACGAGCAGGACCACGTCTACCAGGATTATTACTATCCCGTGGTCGAGTTCACCGCCGCCGACGGCCGCACGCGTACCGTCCAGATGAGCGAGGGCAGCAACCCGCCCTCCTACGAGACGGGCGAGGACGTGGTGGTGCGGTACAACCCGCAGAAGCCCATCGATGCGCGCATCCAATCGCTGGGCAGCGACGCGTTGATGTGGATCCTGCCTGGCATCACGGGGGTGCTGGGGCTGGCCTTCCTGGGCGCAGTGTGGGTGGTGCG
>CAZGFR010000204.1:0-2518 GCA_964524485.1 uncultured Anaerolineaceae bacterium
CAAGGAACCCGACATGTCCTTCCACAACAAAATCGACGAATGGATCCAGGAAGCCGAGGCTCGGCCTGAGTCCGCGCTGACGATCGTCAAGCTGGTGGCCAAACGTCTGCGCGAGTTGACCGAGCGCAACGAGGCCCTGCTGGCGGAGAACATTGCGTTGGAGAACGGCACGCGCGTCGAGGAATACCGCAAGCGCATTGCCCACCTGGAATATCAACTGGACCTGCTCAAGCGGCGTTTCCACGCCGACGAGGATGACCTGCGCGTAGAGGTCGCGGCCCGAGCTGGGGAGACGTCCACCACCACCAGCCTGTTGGTCTACAACGCGCACGGAAAATTCTTCCGCATCGAGCTGAGCGACGAGAGGAGCGAGATCGGCCGCATCCAGGGCGGGCTCTCGGCCGAGATGGAGCCGCCCCGTTTCCTGGCGGTGCCGTCGAACGGCGAGGTGCTGCTGCTGTTCAGTTCGGGGCGCGTCAGCACCTGCGCGGTGAGCAACCTGTCGCGCGTCGAAGCGGGCGGCGCATGGGGCTGGGAGCAGGCCTCCATGCCCGACGAGCCGCGCGCAGGCGAGACCCTGGCCTGTGTCGCGTCCATCGACGCGCTGCCGCTGTCGGACTTTTTCCTGCAGGTCAGCCGCCGCGGCTACGTCAAGAAGACCATGACCTCGATGGTGCAGTCCATCCTCAGCAACCATTACCTGGGCAAGGGCGCCATGCAAAAATCGGACCAGCCCTTCGACCTGACCCTGACCCGCAAAACGGACCGCTTTGCCTTCGTCACCTACGAGGGGCACCTGCTCGGCCTGGACGTGGATGACCTGTCGTACACCGTCGAGGGGCGCATCCGCCTGACGGCCACCGATTACGTGGTCGGCTCGTTCCTGCTGCGCCCCGACGAGTCGCTGCTGTGTGTGACGCAGGCGGGCAAGGTGGTCACGCGCGAAGCGGGCGACGTCGAGCTCTCCAAGTCTGCACAAACCAAGGGACAGGCACTCATCCCGCCTTCGCGGCTGGGACAGGGTGTGCGCTTCATGGGCGCAGTCACAGCTCGCGTTGCTCGGGATGCCGACCGAATCGCCGTGCTGGATGCCGAGGGTTGGATTCGGCTCCACATGGCGGAATCCCTGCGAGGGGCGGGGACGGTCGAAGCCCAAGGCTTGGTCCTGTCCATCGGGCGGATTCCCAGCGAAGGCGGCGGGTCATGAAAGTCGGCATCGATTTCGGCACCTCCAACTCGGGCGTGGCGGTCTACGATGGGGGGCGTGTGCGCCTGCTGCCCGTCGACCCGAAGAACGCCCTGCCCGAGGTCATCAAGACCGTGCTGTACATCACGCGCGATTATCGCTGCTACGTGGGGCAGGAGGCGGTCGAGACCTATTACCGCGACAACGTCAACCGTCAGCGCCGCTATGTGAAGCAATGGGCGGGTGAGATCGACGTGTACGGCGCGGACATGCACTACGTGCGCGACATTTACGTCTATGTGGACGAGCTGCAGCCTGGGCGCCTGCTGCAATATCTCAAGACGGCGCTGCGGCGCGACGGTTACTCGGGCACGCAGATCTTCGAGCGCTTCTTCAGCGTGGGCGACCTGGCCAAGATCTACCTGGCCATGCTCAAGCGCCGCGCCGAGTCGGTGCTGGGCGAACCGATCACAGCGGTGACGTTGGGACGGCCTGTCAAATTCTCCGAGTCGCCCGAACTGGACCACAAGGCGCAGGAGACGCTGCGCCAGGCCGCGCTCGAAGCGGGCTTCAAGCACGTGGACTTCGAGCTGGAGCCGATCGCCGCCGCGCTGGATTACGAGCAGACCATCACGAAGCCGCAGAACGCCGTCATCTTCGACTTCGGCGGCGGCACGCTCGACATCGCCGTCATGCGCCTGGGCGACCCACGCCAGCGTGAGGTCTACGCCAGCGGCGGCGTGGATATCGCGGGCAGCGACTTCGACCGCGCCATCATCGAGAAGCGCATGCTGCCGCACTTCGGCGAGGGACAGGTGAAACATCAGCCCGAGATCGCGGAGATGGTCCACGCTGTGCCCGATTGGATGGCCCTGCCCGAGTTGGGCACGCCCGTCAATCGCAACATCCTCGAAAAGGCCATCCAGGCGGGGATCGCGCCTGTGCGCTTGAAGGCGCTGGAGGGACTCATCTACAACGATTTGGCCTTCACCTTCTATAACCGCGTGGAGGCGGCCAAGATCGCGCTCTCGGATGCGGGCGCGACGGTCATCCACATGGAGGACAAGGACATCGCGCTGTGGGAGTTGTACACCCGTCACCAGTTCGAGAGCGACATCCAGCACTATCTATCCGCTGTGGAGAAGGTGCTGCTCGACACGCTGGCCCGCTCGGGACTGGAGCCTGGCCAGATCGACGCGGTGGTCAAGACGGGCGGCTCGTCGAGCATCCCGCTGTTCACGGCCATGCTGGCGCGGCTGTTCGGCGCGGAGAAGGTCAAGGCTTCCAATGCCTTCAGCAGCGTGGCGGCGGGGCTGGCGATTCGGGCGGGGA
>CAZGFR010000205.1:0-2461 GCA_964524485.1 uncultured Anaerolineaceae bacterium
GCCAGCCCGGCCACATAGGTCAACGCAGCGGCGTTCAGCACGTTGTTGACGCCCGCCCGCTCGTCCTCGCCGCTGACGATGCCCGTCTCAGCCAGCAGGCGCTTGGCGCGCGCCGAGGCGTCGAACTCCACGGGCAGGGTGGCTAGCGCAAAGATCGCGCCGCCCGAGAAGAACAGCACGCCCAGCCAGGCCAGGTTGGTGATGCGCAGGAACAATCCCGCCAGGATCATGATCCAGCCGAGCCACGAGCCGATGTTGACCATCGGCACGAGCGCAGCGCGGAAGCGCAGCGGGAAGTAGCCTTCGTGGTCCTGCATGGCGTGTCCCAGCTCGTGCGCGGCGATGGCGACTGCCGCCACCGACGGGCTGTTGGCCACACCCTGCGACAGGTTGAGGACCTTGGAGCGCGGATCGTAGTTGTCGGTCAACTGCCCGCCGATGCCCTGAATCTGGACCCCGGACAGGCCGCCGTTATAGATCAGCCGCTGGGCGGCCTCGGCCCCGGTCAGTCCGCTGCGGGTGCGGACCTGGCTCCACTTGCGGTACGCCGAGTTGACGTACCACGAAGCCAGCATCACCAGCAGCATGCCAGGCAGCATGAAACACAGGTAGGTCGGATCGTAAAACATCGTTCACCTCACACGTTACGGGGCGGGAGTAGCCGTCGGCACCGAGGTGGGGATCGGCTGCCCGCCGATGATGGCCAGCAGGGTCTGCACAGCGGCATCCAGCTGCGGGTCCAGGTTGTTCTTGTAATCCTCCTCGGTCATCTGGACGAAGACGTCGGGGGTCAGGCCCTTCTGGTGGATGGTGCGGCCGTTGGGGGTCAGCCACTTGGCGATGGTCACACGCACTGCGCCCTGGTCGTCCGAGAGCGGGACCCAGTTCTGCACCGAGCCCTTGCCGTAGGACGTGACGCCCACCAGTTTGGCGCGGCCGTAATCCTGCAGCGCGCCCGCCACGATCTCAGACGCGGACGCCGAGCCTTCGTTGATCAGCACCACCATGGGAATCTGGGTGGCCATTCCGCCGGGCTGGACCTCGTAGGTGTTCTTCTTGCCATCGCCGAACTGTTCGTACAGCACCACGCCCTTGTCGAGGAATTGCGAGGCCACTTCGACCGCGGTCTGCAAGTAGCCGCCGCCGTTGTTGCGCAGGTCAAGGACGATGCCCTTCGGGTTCTGGGCCAGCACGTCCTTCAAGGCTTGGGTCAGTTCGTCGGAGGTCTTGTCGCCAAAGGTGGTGACCTGGATGTAGGCGATGCCGTTGTCGAGCATCTTGCCCGTGGCGCTCTTGATGACGATCTTGTCACGGGTGACCTCGAACTCGAGCAGGTTCTTCTCGTCCTTGCGGACAATGGTCAGGCGGACCACCGAGCCGGCCGGGCCAAGCACCTGCTGACGGGCCACTTCGGGATTCACGCCGGTCATGTCCTTGCCGTCGATCTTGACGATCTGGTCGCCCGGGCGCAATCCTGCCTTCTCAGCCGGCGAGCCGGGGATGGGGCTTTGGATGGTGAGGAAATCGCCGCCGGTATCCACATAGGCGCCGATCCCCTCGTATTCACCCGCCAGGCTCTGGTTGGCCTGCTGGAAGCTGGTCGGATCCATGTAGGAGGTGTGCTTGTCGCCCAGGGACTCCAGCATGCCGCGGATCGCGCCCTGCATCAACTTGACGTCGTCCACGGGCTGGTCCACGTACTCCTGGTGGACGAGGTTCCACGCCTGCCAAAACGGGGCAAACAAGGTTTGCAGGTCTTGCGGGGTGGCGGTCTGCTGTTCCGCCGACGTGGTGGGGTTCACCGCCGGGGCGAGGAGCGGAGCATCACTCCCACCCAGCAAGGGTACAAAATGCCCCGTGACGAATCCGCCCGCGAAGGAGGCGGCGCCGATAAAAAGCACAGCCACGACCGCCAGGACGATCACCAAGGCCCTGTTGGGAGACTTGGCCGTCGGTTGGGGTTCGGGCGTGGATGCATGTACAGGTTCGTTCATCATTCCTCCAGACAAAATGCCATTACAGCGTACCGCGTAAATAGCTCAGCTGAAATTTCGACTCTGTCCAACTTTTGGCATGTGCATGTTCAAATATCGATGCAAAAAGCAGTAAGTCAGGGTAGTTTTTATCATAGCGGGATTAAAGCGGCATGAATTCGGTATATGCGTTTTGTAAAAACCGTTTTCGATCAATCTTCCTTTTTCTCGTCCGAGAGTTCGCGCATTTTCTGGCGCAACTCGTCGTAGGGACGCTCACTGCGCTCCAGGGGTTTGTTCAGACTGTCACGCAATGCGCTCATCCAACGGTTATCGCCGCGCGCCACGCCGCGCACGATACCGAACAAGGCTGCGTTGATGACCACGATCCCCAACACCATCAGAACCAGGGCAATGATCGCTTTCGTTTCCATATTTACCTCACATCAACAGGGCGGGAAGTTTCGTCCAGTCGTCGAAACAGGCGT
>CAZGFR010000206.1:0-2454 GCA_964524485.1 uncultured Anaerolineaceae bacterium
CTTTCTTTTGCCGGCGGGTTTACATTGCAAGAAGCAGTAAAATAGAGTAAATTAATCGCCTAGCACGTCCGTTCTATTTCCTTTCGCAGGAGTGATGAGTATGGCTGACAACGAATTCTATCTGGGCCGCGCCTTCGATCCCAAAGTTGGGAAGATCACCGCACAGGACATCAAGTACGATCCCGCCGACCTGACCACGCACGCCGTCGTCACAGGTATGACGGGTTCGGGCAAGACGGGCTTGTGCGTTTCTTTATTGGAAGAGGCCGCGCTGCAGGGCATCCCCGCCCTGATCATCGACCCCAAAGGTGACCTGACCAATCTGCTCCTGCACTTCCCCGACCTGGCTCCGCAGGACTTCCAGCCCTGGGTGGACCCCGATATCGCCCGCCGAGCGGGCAAGACCGTGGAACAGGCCGCCACTGAGGCCGCGCTCTCCTGGCGCAGCGGCCTGACCGAGTGGGGCATCACGCCCGACCGTATCCGCGCGCTTTCCAACGCGGTGCAATACGCCATCTACACCCCAGGCTCGGACTCGGGCATCCCCGTCAGCGTGCTGGCCTCGCTGGCCGCCCCCGAATTGGATTGGACCACCAACCGCGAGGCCTTGCGCGAGCGCATCTCCAGCACGGTCACCGCGCTGCTCGGGCTGGTCGGTATCGAAGACGTGGACCCGATCCGCTCGCGCGAACATATCTTGCTCTCCAACCTGTTCGAGACCGCCTGGAGTCAGGGCAAGGGCGTGGACCTGACCGAGTTGATCCTGCAAACCCAAACCCCGCCCTTCGACAAACTGGGCGCCTTCCCCGTCGACACCTTCTACCCGCCCAAGGACCGCATGGGACTGGCGATGGCGCTCAACAACATCCTGGCCTCGCCCGCCTTCGAGGTCTGGCGCGAGGGCCAGCCGCTGGACGTCAAGACCCTGCTCTTCGGCGAGGATGGCAAGCCGCGTCACAGCATCTTCTATCTGGCGCACCTCTCCGACACCGAGCGCATGTTCTTTGTCACCCTGCTCTTTACTTCCATCGAATCGTGGATGCGCACGCAGACGGGCACCAACACCCTGCGCGCCCTGCTCTACATGGACGAGATCTTCGGCTACCTGCCGCCCACGGCCAACCCGCCTTCCAAGACGCCGCTGCTGCGCATGCTCAAACAGGCGCGCGCCTTCGGCCTGGGTTTGCTGCTCGCCACGCAGAACCCGGTGGATGTGGACTACAAAGCCCTCTCCAACGCGGGCACCTGGTTCATCGGCAAGCTGCAAACCGAGCAGGACAAGAACCGTCTGCTCGACGGCCTCGAAAGCGCCACAGGCGGTTCGTCTCGCGCGCTCTTCGACAAACTGATCTCCTCGCTCGGCAAGCGCGTCTTCATCATGCAGAACGTGCACGAGAAGGCCCCCATCCTGTTCCAGACACGCTGGGCGATGAACTTCCTGGCGGGACCGATGACGCGCGCCCAGATTCCCGCGCTGAATCAACTGGTCGGCGCGAAAGCGGACTCGGCGGGACCTTCGTCCCCGACAGCCCCTGCCGCGCCTTCCTTCTCCGCGCCTCAGTCTGCTCCCGTTTCGTATGCCGCGCCTGCCGCTGCGGCCGCTCCCGTCAGACCCGCCGCCCCTCGCGTGGATTCCACCAACGGTTCGACGACCAAGCCGCCCGTCCCCGCGGGTGTGGCGGAATATTTCCTCCCGCAGAATTACAGCCTGCCCGAGGCCTTCAAGTATGCCGCCAAGACCATGCCCGCCGAGGCCATGATCGAAGGCGTCGTCTATCGCCCCGCGCTGTTGGCGTCTGCCCAGGTGCGCTTCCTCGACCGCAAATACGGCGTGGAGAGCGAGCTGGTCCGCGCGGCGCTGGTGGCTGCGCCCGAGAAACGCGGCGTGGTCCGCTGGGATGATTACGTCTACAGCGGCCCCTCGCTCGATAAGATGGACCCTGCGCCCGCGCCATCCTCGCGCTTCGGCGTGATCGACGCGCCGCTCAACGATGCCAAATTGATGACCGCCTTGAAAAAGGATTTCACCGACTGGGTTTACCGTTCGTCCTCGGTCAAGGCGCGCGCCAACGACATGCTCAAGGTCTATGCGGGTCCCGACGTCTCGCAGGCCGAGTTCATGAAGACTTGCGCCGAAACTGCCCGCGACGCCCGCGACGCCGAGATCGCCAAAAAGACGGATGTGGTGGAGCGCAAGATCAAGGCCCTGGAAGACAAGAAGGCCCGCGAAGAGCGCGAACTGCAACAGGACCAGATCGATCTCAAGAACCGCAACATGGAAGCAGGTGCGAACCTGCTTGAGTTGGGCGCGGGCATGATCGGTTTCGGACGCAAGAAGAGCGTATCCACGCAATTCTCCAAACAGCGTATGGTCGAGAATGCCAAGGCGGACGTACAAGAGTCGGTGGATGCCATCGCCCAATATGAAAAGGATCTGGCTGCGCTGCGCGAGGA
>CAZGFR010000207.1:0-2338 GCA_964524485.1 uncultured Anaerolineaceae bacterium
GGGCGCATAGCTCAGTTGGTTAGAGCGTCTCTCTTACACAGAGAAGGTCGGGGGTTCGAGTCCCTCTGCGCCCACTAAATTCCCGACAGGAATCTGTCGGGAATTTTTGAAAGGAATCTCATGCCTAAACTTCTGCTTCTCGCCCAAAACCCTGACCAATACCTGACCCTGTTCCGCGCGGCCCTGCCCGAGCTGGAGATCATCACCGCGCCCGCCGCGGCCTGCGAACTGGCCTTCGGCGACCCGTCGCTGCTCAAGGACGCGGTGCCGCACCTGCCGAACCTCAAGTGGATCCAGTCCAGTTGGGCGGGCGTGGAGCCGTTGCTCCACCCCACCCTGCCGCGCAATTACATCCTGACCAACGCGCGCGGGGTGTTCGGTCCGCTCATGTCGGAATACGTCTTCGGCTATCTGTTGCTGCACGAACGCAATATCTTGCAGCACGTTGAATCGCAAAAACAAAATCGCTGGAACGGCCTGTTGACGGGCACCCTGCGCGGCAAGACTATCGGCCTGATGGGCGTCGGCTCGATCGGCGCACACGTGGCGGGCACGGCCAAACATTTCGGCATGACCGTGCGCGGATTCACCCGCGCCAGCGAGGACTGCGCCGACGTGGACACTTACTTCCACGCGGACCTGCCCGCCTTCGCCGCGGGCCTCGATTATCTGGTCAACATCCTGCCGAACACGCGCGAGACGCGCCAGTTAATCGACGCCTCGGTGCTGGCGGCGCTGCCTGCGCACGCGCTCTTCGTCAACGTGGGACGCGGCAGCGCGGTGGACGAACCCGCTTTGGCGGCGGCGCTGGCCGAGGGTCGGCTGCGCGGCGCGGTGTTGGACGTCTTCCAGCAGGAGCCGCTTCCGCCCGAGCACGTCTTCTGGCGCACGCCCAACCTGTTGATCACGTCGCACACCGCCGCGCCGAGTTTCCCCAAGGACCTCGCCGCGTTGTTCGTCGAAAATTACCGCCGCTTCGTGAGCGGGCAGCCGTTGAAATATCAGGTGGATTTCGAGCGCGGATACTGAGTCAGCGCCCAGGCCAGCAGCAGAAGCAGCAGGCCCGTCGCGTCGAAGGCGATGAAGCGCAGGATGGAGGTCCGCAGGAGCAGGTGGTCCGCCGTCAGCGTGGACAGGATGTAGCTTTCCCCGATCAGACCCGTGGCCTGCATCCCCATCGACAGGGTCAGCGCCAGCCGAAAGCGGACGGGGTGCAGGGCGGCGGCCAGGTAGGGGAGGTTCCACATCAGGAACAGCACCCCCACCCCGCGGACGGCGGCCTCGCCCGCCGCACCCGAGAGTTCATACGCGCCGACGAAGCGTGCGGGCCAGCCGATGAATTGAATCGCCGCCTGCATGTTCCAGGCGGCGACGAAGGCGATCAACAGGCGGGAGATCCAGAGGCGCATGGTCGTTTTTTCCCTTAAATCCTAAACTCCTAATCTGCGGCCTTGTCAAGTACAAATAGGATATTTAGTTATTCCCTTATTTTTCAGTCAAAAGAATCCTGCGTTCTATTTTATCGAATTTCTTCCGTTCGTTTTTTGCGGCTTCTTCTCTGGCACCAACGACAGGGGAAGGGGATCAACACTCTTAACCTCTGACTTCTCAAAACCAAACGTAATTATTGCTGTTTGGGTATAAATCGGAACGCCATCACTCATCCAAGAGTGAAAACGATCATCTTTTGAAGCTTCAAGCGCTAATTCTTCGAAATGATTCCAAAGCCACTTTGGGCTACTCCGTCTATCACGAGTATGATGAATCCATTGTCGGAGAGCAACCCAAGCACGAACCAACGAATCACCGTATAAATCTATTGCGTCTTTTTTCGTCAAAAGCCCTTTTTTAACTAATAGGCCAGCCCAATCAAGAGTATTACACACTGCTTCCAGATTTGCCAAAGCCTCTGGATCATTTGCCCAAGATGGTAAATTATCTGGATTTGTAAGTTCCCTAGCATGGTGATAAACCCAGCGGCGTTGGTCTCTTACTTTGGGTTCGTTAAAACGATGAAATAGGTCGGTGGTGGCAGAAATTCTTAGCTGTCGCACAGCCACTAAGGCTGCCCAAAGGCCAATGACAAAAACTCCCAAACCTGTAACAGCCTGAAGGATTTGAGCTAGGGCGACAAGATCATCGAGAGTCATCATTACCTCCGCTACAACATATAGAATACTAACAAATAGATTTTACATCTCGGTGCTTTGTATAACAAGTGGCTTTAATCAAGAGAGTAATGTAACTTGGCATACAAACATATTCCGTTTTACTCCTTCTCCCCGCTGACCTTCATCCAGGCCTTCTTCATGTTGAGCGCGTCCTCTTCCATGATGGG
>CAZGFR010000208.1:0-2290 GCA_964524485.1 uncultured Anaerolineaceae bacterium
CGCCCCATTCTGCTTCTCGCGCGGCTGACGGTCATCCTGCTCTTCGGCGCGTTGATGATCGCCTTCACCCTGCTAGCTACGCTGGGGCTGGCCGCCCTCTCGCGGACCCTGTTCTTCGGCGGCGTGGACGTGTCGCACTTCAATGCAGCCGCCTTGTTGCCCGCCTTCCTGCGCACTTTGTGGAGCGCGCTGCCTTATCTTGCGCTGACGGTGCTGCTGGCCGTCATCAGCCGCTCGCCGCTCTTCGCCGCGGGAGCCATGATCTTCTACTCGGATATCGTCGAACGGCTGGCCCTGCTGCTCAGCGACCGCTACCCCGCGTTGATCCGCTTCCTGCCTGGGCAACTGGCGCTGACCCTGCAAGCCCAGAACTTTGTTCTCGATCGTACCGCCACGCCACCCACCCTCGATCCACATTGGATGAGCGAGCCGCAGGCCATCCTATCCATCAGCGTGATCTTCCTCGCCACGTGTGGCATCACCTTCATTCTCTTTTCCCGCCAGGATTTGGGCGGATAAAGGAAAACCAATGACCAACATCATCCTCGAAACCAAAGACCTGACCAAAACCTTCGGCGCGCACAAAGCCGTGGACTCGGTCAACATCACGGCCTACGAAGGCGAAGTGTTCGGCTTCCTCGGCCCGAACGGCGCAGGCAAGACCACCACCCTCGGCATGACGCTGGGACTCGTCCACGCGACGGCGGGCGAGGTGCGCGTGCTCGGAGAACGCGTCACACCTAACCGCGTCCACGCGCTGCGCCAGGTGGGCGCGCTGCTGGGAGCGCCTGCCTTCGTACCCTATCTCTCCGCTTGGGATAACCTCGCCCTGCTGGCGCGACTCTCTCCTACCGTGGATAAAAAGCGCATCGGCGAAGTGCTGGAACTGGTCGGCATGAGCGACGCGGCCCGCCGCAAGGTCGGCAAGTTCTCGACGGGCATGAAGCAGCGCATCGGCATCGCCATGGCACTGTTGCATCGCCCGCGCTTCGTGATTCTCGACGAACCGACCAACGGTCTCGACCCTGCGGGCATGCGCGAGATCCGTCAATTGCTGCGCACGCTGGCGGAGAACGGCACGAGTGTGTTGCTCTCGAGTCACCTGCTCAACGAAGTGCAGCAGGTATGTGACCGCATCGCCGTGCTGAACCGTGGACGCGTGGTGGCCCAGGGCCGCGTGGAAGATCTACTCAACGCGCAGAAGCCGTCGGTGCAGCTGACGGTCGGGGACGTCAGCGCAGTTGTACGCGCGTTGGAATCACTCTCGGGCGTGGAAAATGTCCAGGCCAGCGGCGACACGCTGCTTGTCATGGGTGTCACCAGTCAGGCGGTGATGAATCACCTGCTCCAGAATCACATCATCCCCACCGAGATCAGCGCCCAGAAGAACGACCTCGAGTCGCTGTTCATGGACGTGACATCCGACGATGGACGATAGACCGTGGACCGTCCACTTTCCACTTTCTAGTTTCCACGAAAGGCTTTTATGTTCCTCAAACTTCTCTCCATCGAATGGTCCCGCCTGTGGCGGCGCGCGCTGTTGTGGGTCACGCTGGTCATCGTCGCGCTATACATTGGCCTGAGCCTGTCCAACTTCTACAGCACCAATCAGACCGAATTGCTGGACGGCTCGCTCAAGATGCCAGGCATCTCCTTCGACCTGGCCAACTCGCTCGACCAACTGCTGATCGCCATCCCGTTCCTGATCATCATCGCGGGCAACCTGATGGGCAACGATTACACCCAGCGCACCAACCAGCACTGGCTGATGCGCGCCCCGCGATTTTCGAGCCTGCTGGCCAAGTTCACTTTGCTGGCTCTGCTGACGCTGGCGATCCACTTCCTCACGCTGGGAATTGGCTGGGCTGTCGGCTTCTATTACAAGACCTACGTCTATCACGTCCCCGACGTGCTCAACGTCAACTGGACCGCCGCGCTGGTCGCACCCTTCTACATGACCCTTGTCAACCTACCCTACATCGCGCTCACCCTCGCGCTGACGGTTGGCCTGCGCTCGACCTTCGTCAGTATCATCGTGGGGCTGGGGTATACTCAATTCCTCGAATTCATCTTCGCGGGACTCTTCCACGGCGCGTTCTGGACGAAGTGGCTGTTCACCAATCTGCACTTCAGCACCAGCTTCCTGCTGAACGGCATCGGGGATCGGGTTCCTGAACTGCCATCGAATATCCTCACCCCCGCGCCTGCCCTCGTGGCTGCGGCCGCTTACACGCTGATTCTGCTTGCCCTCGCCGTCTGGCTGTATCGCCGCCAGGACGTGGGTGGATAA
>CAZGFR010000209.1:0-2250 GCA_964524485.1 uncultured Anaerolineaceae bacterium
GGCCATCGTCCCGTCGGTGGAGCCGCCCGCAGCGCCGCCTCCGCCCCAATCCACGGGACCCAGCCTCGGGCAGAGAATCGGCCGCTTCGTCCGCTTCCTGTTCACGCTGATCCTCATCCTGCTGTTGCTGGGCGGGATCGGCGCGGGGTTGTATTTCGGCCTGCCATTCGTCTATGAAAAATACGTTTTGCCCGTGCAGCAGAACACCGCTCAACTGGCGGGGCTGCAAACCCAACAGGCGCAGAGCGAACAGGCCATCGCCGACCTGCAAAGCAAACTAAACGCAGTGGAGGCCGCCCAAACCGAGCAAGCCAGCTCGCTGAGCGACCTGGGCGCGCGCGTGAGCGACCTGGAAAAGGAGATCGCCGCGCACACCCAAACGTTGGCCGCGCTGGATGAGATGCAAAAGCAGCTCGCGGAACAGGGCGATGCCGCCAACGCCGAGCTGAGCCGCCAGGTGGACCTGCTCAGGGTGATGGAGTTGCTTTCGCGTGCGCGCCTGTTCATGTACCAGAGCAATTTCGGCCTGGCCAAAGTGGATGTGCAAACCGCGCGCGACATCCTGGACGATGTGCAGCCAACCGCGCCCGAGCCGCTTGCCGCCGAGTTGAAGGAAGTGCTCCTGCGCCTCGACCTGACCCTGTCCAATTTGCCTTCCTTCCCCGTGGCCGCCTCCGACGATCTGGATATCGCCTGGCAGGTGCTGCTCGGCGGACTCCCGCCCACCGAGCCAACCCCCGCGCCGACGACCACCGTCGAGCCGCTGCCCCAACCCAGCGTCACGCCAACGCCATAAAAAGCAACAGACCTCCGAAGCCTCGGAGGTCTGTTTTTTCGTTTTAGTCCACTAGAACGGCAAAGGCACGCCCAGCAACTTCAAGCCCGCATAGATCATCAGCAGGCCGACCACGGCGGGCCAGGGGGCGCGTTTGGTCAGTTCCAGCAGGATGTCCCAGAACGTGGCGGAACGCAGGGCCCGAATCTCACCCTCAGGCGTGATGACCTTGAGCCAGACCAGCACTGAGATGACCTCCATCGCGATGCCGATCAGGATCAACAGATAGGCGACGACCGTTTGCATGCAGCCTCCTCGCAGTGAAATGAATGTACGGTTTCAGTATAGGCAAAATGTCGGGGCAAATCAAGTAGAGCGTCCCCTGCGCTGGGGATTGAAAATCCCATATCCGAAGAGTATACTGAACTTGGATATTTTCTATCCAAATCACAAGGAGATTTTATGCACCGCCATGCTTGCGTCTTGTGCATCACTCCGCCGCATCTGCTGCAGGAAATCGCCCGCAACGGCAGCGACCTGCAGCGCGAGACGGCCCTGCGTACCATCATCACCTCCGAACAAATCCGCGGACAACGACGCGCCATGCGTTCGGTGATGAGTTTCCTGGCCGCGATCCCGGCTGGGGCGAAACAGCGCGTCGTGTACGACGCCAAACAAGGTTCCCAGCTGCCTGGCACGTTGGTACGCAGCGAGGGCGATCCCGCTGTCAGCGATCCCGCGGTCAACGAAGCCTATGACGGCTGCGGCGCCACCTACGACCTTTATTCCGACGTGTACGGCCGCAACTCCATCGACAACAACGGCCTGCAGCTCAAATCCACGGTCCATTATCAGAAGGGCTACGACAACGCCTTCTGGGACGGCACCCAGATGGTCTACGGCGACGGCGACGAGGATCTGCCCGCCAACCAGCGCCTGTTCAACCGCTTCACCATCTCGCTGGACGTCATCGGCCACGAACTGACTCACGGCGTTACGCAGTATGAAGCCAACCTGGCTTATTGGGATCAGTCGGGCGCATTGAACGAATCCCTTTCCGACGTGTTCGGCTCGCTGGTCAAGCAATATCAGCGCAAGCAGACCGCCGCCGAAGCGGACTGGATCATCGGCGAGGGGCTGTTCACCGCCAACGTCAACGGCGTGGGCATCCGCTCGATGAAGGCGCCTGGCACCGCCTACAATGACCCGATGCTCGGCAAGGATCCGCAGCCCGCGCACATGAAGGATTATGTCAGCACCGTGGAGGACAACGGCGGCGTGCACATCAACTCGGGCATCCCCAACCACGCCTTCTACGTGGCCAGCCTGGAGATGGGCGGGTACGCCTGGGAGAAGATGGGCAAAATCTGGTACAAGACCCTGACCGACAAACTCCAGGCCCGTTCCACCTTCCAGGACGCCGCCAACCTGACCTCCGAGGCGGCCGCCGAACTCTTCGGCGCGAACAGCCTCGA
>CAZGFR010000210.1:0-2171 GCA_964524485.1 uncultured Anaerolineaceae bacterium
GGGTAAAGAACTCCACCGCGTCCATCGACTGGCCGTGCATGTCGCCGAAGAACGAGTCCTTCCAGCCGCTGAACGGGAAGAAGGCCATCGGGGCAGCCACGCCAATGTTGATGCCGATATTTCCCGCCTCGACCTCATAGCGGAACTTGCGCGCCGCCGCTCCGCTGGCTGTGAACAGGCTGGCCTGGTTGCCGTACGAATGGCTGTTCGCCAACGCGATGGCCTCGTCGATGGTGTTGACGTGCATCAGGCCCAGCACGGGACCGAACACCTCCGTGCGCCACAATTCGCTGCCAGGCTGGACGTCCGCCACGATGGTGGGACGCACGAAGTTGCCTTTTTCGTAGCCCTTGATCGTGGTCCCGCGCCCATCCACGCACACGTTGGCCCCTTCCGCCGCGCCGATGCCGATCAACTGTTCAACGCGCGCCTTGCTGGCAGGGTTAATGACGGGACCCATTTGCACGCCCGAGTCGAGGCCGTAGCCGACCACGCGGCTCGAAGCAGCATCACAGATAAGTTCGGTAAATTCATTACGCGCCGCACCAACCGTCACCGCCAGTGAGACGGCCAGACAGCGCTGACCCGCGCAGCCAAAGGCCGAATCCGCGATGATCTTGGTGGCCATGTCCATGTCTGCATCGGGCAGCACGATGACGGGATTCTTCGCCCCGCCCTGGGCCTGGACCCGTTTCCCGTTGGCGGATGCGCGGCTGTAGATGTACTTCGCCACGTTGGTCGAGCCGACGAAGGTGATGGCGCGGATGACGGGATGGTCGAGGATGCCGTCCACGGTCTCCTTTGCGCCGTTGACCATGTTGACCACGCCTTTCGGGAAGCCGACTTGCTCGATCAGCTTGAAGATATACTGCATCGTCATCGGCACCTTTTCCGAAGGCTTGACAATGTAGGTGTTGCCCGCCGCCAGTGCATAAGGCAGATACCAGAAGGGGATCATGCCAGGGAAGTTAAACGGCGCAATGGTGGCGCACACGCCCACAGGCTGACGAATCATCAACTCGTCGATGCCTGGCGCGATGTCCTCTACCAACTCGCCCTTGCCGAGGTGCGGCATCCCACAGGCCACTTCGATGTTCTCGAAGGCGCGCACCATCTCGGCCTTGGCTTCCTCGAAGGTCTTGCCTGCCTCCATCGTAATCAGCTTCGCAATCTCATCACCGTTCTCGCGCATGATGTTGCGCAGCTTGAACAGATACTGCACGCGGTCCTGCACAGGAGTCCGTCGCCAACCAGGCAGCGCTTCGCTGGCCGCTTTGGCTGCCGCGTCCGCCTCGGCCTGACCGCACAAAGGAGTCCGCGCCACGACCTCACCCGTGGCGGGATTGACTACGTCGAAATATTCGCTGACCTTGGGCTTGATCCATTCGCCGTTGATGTAATTCAGGATGTCCATAAGTTCTCCAAGTTGGTAATTGGTAAATGGTACTTACCAATTACCAATTACTTTGTGTTTTTGTCCGCAACTTCCAACGCCTTCTCCACAATGGCAAGGCCCTCATCAAGCTGTTCCTTCGTGATGCACAGCGGCGGCACGACAAAGACCATGCTGCCCATGTTGTTCGCCATGATGAAGGTGAATAGCCCATTCTCGCGCAACACCTTTCCAACCTCGCCCATCACCGAAGCAGGGAAACTCTCCTTCGTCTCGCGGTTGGCGACCAACTCGAGCGTGCTGAACAGGCCGATATAGCGCGCATCCCCGACCGAGGGGTGGCGCTCCTTGATATCTTCCAGACACTCACCCAGATATTTTCCGAGCGTCGCGGCATTTTCAATAAGATGATCTTCTTCGTACACGTCAATGGTGGCGAGCGCTGCCGCGCAGGCCAGCGCATGACCGTTGTAGGTCAGCCCTGCGTAGAGATATTTGTCGTTGAAGAATTCGGCAATCTTGTCCGAGACGATCACCGCGCCGAGCGGGACATAGCCGCTGGTGATGCCTTTCGCCGTGGTGATGATGTCGGGCGTCACGCCCCAGTTGTCGACAGCAAACCATTTGCCCGTGCGGCCCCAGCCGCTCATCACTTCGTCCGAGATCAGCAGGATGCCGTACTTGTCGCACAGTTCGCGCACGCGCGGCCAATAATCATCGGGTGGGACGATCAGCCCGTTCGAGCCGACCACACCCTCCATGATGATGGCCGCGATCT
>CAZGFR010000211.1:0-2156 GCA_964524485.1 uncultured Anaerolineaceae bacterium
TCACCGCTTTCGTGATGTGCATCATCCTGGTCACGGTCATTCCAACCCTGATCGGAGTATTCGCCAGCATCTGGCCCTGGTTGAGATAAAATAGGAGGAAGACGGGCGGCAGTGTTGCCGCCCGAATTTTATCGTTGACAAGGAACCCTTCTTCCATGCGGACCCCGATCCTCGCCCTGACCTTGCTGCTCCTGCTGACGACCGCCTGCGCCCCTGCCCCCGCCCCGACGGTTGCTCCCGTGACCGAGACCGTACCTCCCACGGAAGCCTTTACCCCCATCCCCAGCCCAACCCTGACCGAGATCCCCACCGCAACGGCGACCGCCACCGAGGCTCCCACCTTCACCCCTTCCCCCGTCCCGACGGTCGAGAGCCTCAAGGCCAGCGTCACTGCTGACCAGATTAACTGCCGATACGGCCCAGGCGCTGAGTATCTTTATCTGTACGGCCTGCGCAAAGGCGCGCACATTCAACTGATCGGGCGCACGAATGGCAACGACTGGCTGTATGTGGCGGGCAAGAATCCGTGCTGGGTCAAGGCCGAATTCCTCTCCATCGAGGGCGACCACCAGGCCCTGCCCGTGGTCTACCCTGGCATCGCCAAACTCCCCAAGTCGCCGTATTACCCGCCGACCACTGTCCTCAGCGCCGTGCGGACGGGGAACTCCGTCACCGTCGAGTGGAGCGATGTGCCGCTGCGGGCGGGCGATGAGGAGGATGAGTCGATGCTGCATTACATCGTCGAGGTTTGGCACTGCGAAGGCGGACAGTACCTCTTCAGCCCGCTGGCCACCAACGACCTGACGATCACCTTCGTGGACGAGCCTGGCTGTTCCCAACCCTCGTTCGGCCGTATCTTCGTGCAGGAAAAACACGGGTTTGCGGGTCCGACCGAAATTCCGTGGCCATAGTCCGCGCGACAAACCCAATCTTGAAAATCCCGCCTTTCGGCGGGATTTTTCTTAATATTTTCAATTAAAGCATTGACATTTATTAAAATAGGTTGTAATATATGCAAAGAAAATCAAAACAAGAATCAAGAAAATTAAACTCTAAATTCGTTTTATTGAAAAAGAAGGAGTTCCCATGTCCGATATCGCCATCCAGGCCCACAAATTGGTCAAGCAGTTCCCTGCCCGCGCTGACAGCGGCAATGACAAGAAACCCGAAGGCGAAGCAGCGTCCGCCAGGAAGCGCAGCCTCTGGCCCTTCGGCAAACGCGCGCCCAAATCCATGTTCACCGCTGTCAACGGCGTGGACCTGGAGATCCGCCGCGGCGAGATCTTCGGCCTGCTCGGCCCGAACGGCGCGGGCAAGTCCACCACCATCCGCATGTTGTGCACCCTGCTCGAACCCACCAGCGGCACGGCCAAGGTCAATGGCTTCGACGTGGTCACGCAGGCCAACCAGGTGCGCCGCAACCTGGGCACCGTATTGGCAGGCGAACGCAGCATCTACTGGAAACTGAGCGGCCGCGAGAACCTGCAATACTTCGCCGCGCTGTATCACATCCCGCCCACCATGGCCAAGAAGCGCGTCGAGGAGTTGATCGAGCGCATGGAGATCAAGGACCGTGCCAACGAATTGGTCGAGAAATACTCGACGGGCATGCGCCAGCGCATTGCCATCGCCAAGGCCCTGCTGGCCCGTCCGCCCATCTTGCTGCTGGACGAACCCACCCTCGGTCTGGATCCTCAGGCGGCGCGTAACCTGCGCGAACTGATCGCTCAACTCAAACAGGAAGGTCACACCATTCTGTTGACCACCCACTACATGGAAGAAGCCGACCAGCTCTCTGACCGCATCGGCATCATCGACACGGGTAAGGTCATCGCGCTGGATACGCCCGAGGGACTCAAGCGCCGCATCGACCAGAAGGAAATCATTCGCCTGGAGCTGACGGGCTGGCACGACGACCTGGGCGACAAATTGAAGAGCATCACAGGCATCGAGTCGCTGACCAGCCACCAGAAGGGCGAAGCCGACCTGTGGGAGGTCAACTTGCAGGCGCAGAACAGCCGTCACGCACTGCCGCGCATCGTCGAGAGTCTGAGCGGCAACGGCACCCGTCTGGTCAACATGAACATCGTCAAGCCCTCGCTGGAGGATGTCTTCATCCACCTGACGGGCAAGGCCCTGCGCGATTAAACGGAGGC
>CAZGFR010000212.1:0-2072 GCA_964524485.1 uncultured Anaerolineaceae bacterium
TTACAGATATTCCTTGAGCTGACCCGCCTGCTTGGGGTGACGCAGACGCCGCAGCGCGCGTCCCTCGATCTGGCGGATGCGCTCGCGCGTCAGGCCGAATTTCTGTCCCACCTCTTCGAGCGTGTACGGGTTGCCATCGTCCAAGCCGAAGCGCAGGCGCAGGATGTGCGCCTCGCGCGGTGACAGGGACGCCAGCACCTCTTCGAGTTTTTCCTTGAGCATGGATTGGTACGCGCTTTGCAGCGGGGTGGGGCTGAACTCGTCTTCGATGAATTGGCCCAGCTCTGACTCCTCGTCATCGCCGACGGGTGACTCGAGCGAGAGCGGCAGCCACGAGACCTTCATGATCCACTGGACCTTGGCGACGTTCAACTTCATCGCCTTGGCGATCTCTTCGACCGTGGGCTGGCGACCGAGGGTCTGCTCCAATTCGTGGCTGGCCTTGTACATCTGGCGGATGCGGTCGGTCATGTGCACGGGGACGCGGATGGTGCGCGCCTGGTCGGCGATGGCGCGTGTGATGGTCTGGCGGATCCACCAGGTGGCGTAGGTGGAGAAGCGGAATCCACGCTTGTAATCGTATTTCTCGACGGCTTTCATCAGGCCGAGATTGCCTTCCTGGATCAGGTCGAGGAAGGCCACGCCGCGTCCCATGTAGCGTTTGGCGATGCTGACCACCAGACGGGTGTTGGCCTTGATGAGATGTTCTCGGG
This sequence comes from uncultured Anaerolineaceae bacterium, assembly GCA_964524485.1. Taxonomy (GTDB): domain Bacteria; phylum Chloroflexota; class Anaerolineae; order Anaerolineales; family Villigracilaceae; genus JACPVF01. Next base: position 714 of record CAZGFR010000212.1, read on the forward strand.
CCAGCAATCCATCCTGAATGACGGTGTCCAGTTTGCGGCGCAGGGGGGCGTTGGCGCGTCCACTCAGCTTGATGTGGTCCTTCTTGGCGCGGCGTCCCTTTTCGATGCGGATGGCCAGGTCGAGTTCCTCGTCCACGGCCAGCAGGGGCACACGCGACATCTCCTTGAGGTACAGGCCGATGGGGTCCTCGCTGGCGAGCGAATCGCCCGGGAGGAAGTCCAGGTCAGGGGTATCGGATTCAGGTTCGAGGTCGGAGGGATCGTCTTCGGAGTCCATTACGTCCACGCCGCGGTGACGCAGGGCGGTCAGCAGGACGCGCATGTGCTCGGCGTCGGCGTCGGGCGCCGCTTCCATCAGATCGTCAGTGGTCAGGTAGCCTTGAACGCCAGCCTTTTCCATGAGCAGGTTGAGGGCTGCTTGCTGTCTCTTGTGTGCCACGGGGCCATCCTTGGACAGTGCTAGAGGAGTTTTTTCAGGACCGAGAAGGGTGAGTCGTCGTTTTCGGCATGGTGGCCGCAATCGACCAGGTTCAGGTTCTCGCCGCACTCGGGACACAGGCCTTTGCAGTCGGGCCTGCAGACCGGGCTGATGGGGACTTCCAGCAGGGCGTATTCGCGCAGGAGCGGTTCGAGGTTGATGTGGGCATCGTCGGGTAGGAGCAGGCCCGAGTCGGTGATGGATTTTTTGTTGAAGGCGTAAAGTTCGGTGAGGTCCCAGTGCAGGCTATAAGGAAAATCGGTGAGACAGCGCACACATTCGAGCGTGATGCCGCCCTGGAATTCTCCCTGCACGAGCAGACCTTGCGGCGTGCGGCTGATGGTGGCTACGCCCAGGAAGTCCGTCAACGTCAAGTCATCTTCGAGTTTGGCTTTCTCGAACTCGAAAGGAATCTTGTGGACGTATCCGACCTCTTCGCTGACGATGAAGCCGACGTTGATGCGGAAGGGTTTGCGGGGATTGGTCATGGCGACCGCTGGGGGAGTGGATTCGGGCTTTCGCATAAGAAAACCCGTGCGCTCATTGTAGCACGGGTGATTCTTATCGTCAAGTTTTCTGCGCGTAGTCAAATTAGATAATAACTTGCATTATGAAATATATTCTCAAACTGAGATAAAAAAGCCGCCATTTGGCGGCTCGATTCTACATTCTGCGGTCGACGATGTATTTGGCCAGGCTTTCGAGGGCCTCGCGTTCCACCCCGGGGTGAAGCGGTTCGAGGCGGGCCAGGGCGCGGTCCACGAACTGGTTGGCCTCCTGCATCGAGCGTTCGATGGCGTCGCTCTGGCGGATATGCTCGATCAGGCGGGTCATGTTCTCGGCGTGGGTCCAGCCGCCGCTGGGCAGGGACAGCACATCGG
>CAZGFR010000213.1:0-1978 GCA_964524485.1 uncultured Anaerolineaceae bacterium
AATCAAATCGCCATTGGAGGACTCCATGAAAAGTCTGCTCGAAAAATTGAATATCCAGCCCGTCAACGCGGGCGCGTGCATCGGCCCAGACGGCTGGCTGACCGACCCCGCGGGAAAAGAGTTGGTCTCGTACAACCCCAGCACGGGCGAGGCGCTGGCGAAGATCATACAGGCCACGCCTGCGACCTATGAGAAGGTGGCGGATGCCGCCCAGCAGGCTTTCCTCCAGTGGCGCAGCGTGCCCGCGCCCAAACGCGGAGAAGTGGTGCGTGACCTGGGGAATGCGTTGCGCGAGTTCAAAGAGCCGCTCGGCGACCTGGTTACTGTGGAGATGGGCAAGATCCGCGCCGAGGGACATGGTGAGGTGCAGGAGATGGTCGACATCTGCGACTTCGCCGTCGGGCAGTCGCGCATGTTGTACGGACTGAGCATGCACTCGGAGCGTCCTGCGCACCGCATGTACGAGCAGTGGCATCCGTTGGGAATCCTCGGGCTGGTGACGGCCTTCAACTTCCCCGTGGCGGTCTGGTCGTGGAACTCGGCCCTGGCGGCGGTCTGCGGCGATACGGTCATCTGGAAGCCGTCTTCGTACACGCCGCTGACCGCCATCGCGGTGACCCACATCGCCAACCGTGTGATGGCCGACCACGGCTTGAGCGGCATCTTCAACCTGGTGATCGGCTCGGGCCGTGACGTGGGCGAACTGCTGCTCAACGACAAGCGCGTCCCGCTGGTCTCGTTCACAGGCTCGACCGAGATTGGGATCCACGTCTCGGAGGCGGTGGCGCGCCGCTTCGGGCGGACCATCCTCGAGTTGGGCGGCAACAACGGCATCGTCGTCTCGGAGAAAGCCGACCTGGACATGGCGGCGCGCGCCATCCTGTTCGGCGCGGTCGGCACGGCGGGACAGCGCTGCACGTCCACGCGCCGCATCATCATGCACAAGTCGATCGGTCCCACGCTCACCCAGCGGCTGGCGGACGCCTATCGTCAGGTGCGCATCGGCGACCCGCTCCAGGCGGAGACGTTGATGGGGCCGCTGGTGGTCAACTCGTCGGTCGAGGAAATGATGGAAGCGGTCGGGCAGGCCCTGGCCGATGGCGGCGAACTGGTCGCAGGCGGGCACATGCGTCCTGACATAGGCCCGAATTTCGTCGAGCCGACCATCATCAAGATGCCCGCCCAGACCGGGATCGTCAAGAAGGAAACCTTCGCGCCGATCCTGTACCTGCTGGAATACGAGACGGTCGAGGACGCCATCCGCATCCACAACGACGTGCCGCAGGGACTCTCCAGCGCTATGTTCACCGACTCGCTGCGTGAGGCCGAGGCCTTCCTCTCGGCGGCGGGCTCCGATTGCGGCATCGCCAACATCAACATCGGCACCTCGGGCGCGGAGATCGGCGGCGCGTTCGGCGGCGAAAAGGAAACGGGCGGCGGCCGCGAATCAGGCTCAGACGCCTGGAAGACCTACATGCGCCGTCAGACCAACACCATCAACTGGTCGCGGGAGTTGCCCCTGGCGCAAGGCATCAAGTTTGGAGAGTGATACAAATTTGTGAGCCTGTCTGGCCAAGGTATTTGAACCGCAAAGGCCGCGAAGTTTTTCTTCGCGGCCTTTGCGCTCTTCGCGGTGAAATTTGCCTGGTGTGCCAGATTGTTATGAAATCAGGATTCTTAAGTCCGTTGCACTGGCAACATATTTTCGATACGCCGCGGTCTCCGCCAGCACCCCGCGCAGGGCGATAGATAACTCTTTCTGCAAATACGGATTGGCCTCTAGCTTCTGCACGGAGAGCGTCACCTCGTCCTCTTCCACGTTCACGGACAGGTGTCCGCCCGCGGCCAGCAATTGCAGGCCGATTTCCACGGAGCTTTCGCGCGCGGCCAGGGCAGCGGCCAGTTTGGCGAGTGGTGTCCTGCCGCCATAATTGCTCAGGGTGTATTTGCACAGTCCCGTCAGGCGGTTGAGGAAGGC
>CAZGFR010000214.1:0-1809 GCA_964524485.1 uncultured Anaerolineaceae bacterium
TTATGTAAAGGAGAACCCTATGGGAAAAATCATTGGCATCGACCTCGGCACCACCAACTCCGTCGTCTCCGTCATGGAAGGCGGCCAGCCCGTCGTCATCTCGACCGCGGAGGGCGGGCGGCTTTGCCCGTCGGTGGTGGCGTTCAATAAAAACGGCGAACGGCTGGTCGGTCAGACCGCGAAGCGTCAGGCCGTCGTCAACTCGGAAAATACCATTTACTCCATCAAGCGTTTTATCGGCCGTCGTTACGAAGAGACCGAACAGGAACGCCGCATGGTCCCGTTCGAAGTCGTGCGCGGCAACGCGGACGATGTGAAGGTCAAGGTCCCCGTCACGGGACGCGAGTACAGCCCGCAGGAGATCTCCGCGATGGTGCTGGCCAAACTCAAGGCGGACGCCGAGTCGTATCTCGGCCAGGCCGTGACGCAGGCCGTCATCACTGTGCCCGCCTACTTTAACGATAGTCAGCGCCAGGCCACCAAGGACGCGGGCAAGATCGCGGGTCTGGAAGTGATGCGCATCATCAATGAGCCGACCGCCTCCGCGCTGGCCTATGGCCTGGACAAGAAGAAGAACGAGACCATCCTGGTCTTCGACCTGGGCGGCGGCACGTTCGACGTGTCGGTGCTGGAAGTGGGCGAAGGCGTGATCGAGGTCAAGTCGACCAACGGCGACACCCACCTGGGCGGCGATGACTGGGATCAGAAGGTCGTCAACTGGGCCGCGGACGAGTTCCGCAAGGAGCAGGGCATCGACCTGCGCAATGATCGTCCCGCGCTGCAGCGCCTGCGCGAGGCCGCCGAGAAGGCCAAGATCGAACTCTCCACAATGATGGAGACCGAGCTCAACCTGCCCTACATCACCGCCGACGCCTCGGGCCCCAAGCACCTGCAGCTCAAGCTGACCCGCTCGAAGTTCGAGCAGATGACCGAAGACCTGCTGGAGCGCTGCCGCAAGCCGTTCGAGGCCGCGCTCAAGGACGCGGGCCTCTCAGCGGGCAGCCTCAACGAGGTGGTGCTGGTCGGTGGGTCCAGCCGCATGCCGATGGTCCAGGACCTGGTCCGCAGGCTGACGGGCGGCAAGGAGCCCAACAAGGGCGTCAACCCCGACGAAGTCGTCTCGGTGGGCGCGGCCATCCAGGGCGGCGTCCTCGGCGGCGAAGTCAAGGACATCCTGCTGCTCGACGTGACCCCGCTTTCGCTGGGCGTCGAGACCCTCGGCAACGTCATGACCGTGATGATCGAACGCAACACGACCATCCCCGTCAAGAAGACCGAGACCTACTCCACCGCCGCGGATAACCAGACCGCCGTGGACATCCACATCCTGCAGGGCGAGCGCCCGATGGCCGCCGACAACATGTCCCTGGGCCGCTTCCGCCTGGACGGAATCCCACCGGCCCCGCGCGGCATCCCGCAGGTCGAGGTGACCTTCGACATCGACGCCAACGGCATCCTGCACGTCACCGCGAAGGACAAGGCCAGCGGCAAGGAGCAGAAGGTGACCGTCACCGCCTCGACCAACATGAGCAAGGACGAGGTCGAGCGCAAGGTGCAGGAGGCCCGCCAGCACGAGGCCGAGGACAAGAAGCGCCGCGAGGTGATCGACGCGCGCAACACCGCCGACAACCTGGTCTACCAGACCGAGAAGGCGCTGCGCGACCTGGGCGACAAGGTGCCCTCCGCCGAACGCGGCGCGATCGAGGCCAAGATCAACGACCTCAAGTCTGCCGCCCAAAGCGACGACCTGACCCGCATCCAGAAGGCCAGCCAGGAAGTGGAACAGGCCTTCCACGCCCTGAGCCAGCA
>CAZGFR010000215.1:0-1803 GCA_964524485.1 uncultured Anaerolineaceae bacterium
TCTTGTGATATTCTTCACCGCCGTAGACCGACTGGTCGGTCTACGATTTTCTTATGACCACTCCCAACGACCCCACCCAGGAAACCCGCACCCGCATCCTTGAAGCGGCGGTGAAGGTGTTTGCCACCAAGGGCTATCACGATGCCAAGGTGGACGACATCGTCAGCGAGTCGCATACGTCCAAGGGTGCCTTCTATTTCTATTTCCCCAGCAAGCAAGACATCTTCCTCGCGTTGAGCGACACCTTCGCCGACCTGCTCGAAAGCCGCCTGACACAGGCCATGGAAAAAGAGTCCCACGGCCTCGGCCAGATGGATGCTGCCCTGCGCACCAGCCTCGGGCTGTTCAGCCAGTATCGCGGGCTGGCCAAGATCGCGCTTGTGCAGGCGGTCGGGCTGGGAGCCGTCTTCGAGGAGCGCCGCCGCGCGTTGAACGACCGTCTGACGCGCATCATTCAGACCCGTCTGGAGCGCGCCGTCGACGATGGCAGCATCCCGCCCCAGCGGGCAGACATTTCCGCCCGTGCCTGGGTCGGCGCGTTGAACGAGATCGTCGTCCACTGGATCTACACGGGTGAGCCGCCCCTCGAAGAGTCGCTGCCCTATTTGCGTCAAGTCCTGGCCCGCTCGATTGGCGTGCCCGAGGAAAAATTGCCCAATACAGAATCATGAAATGTTCTGCCAGCAGTTGAACTGCTGGCAGGTAAACACCAAAGGAGAATCACTACATGCGCATTGCACGTCCCCTGTTCGTCGTCATTTTCATCTTGAGCCTTGTGCTCTCGGCCTGCTCGACTGCCAAGCCTGCCGAGACGGTTACGCTCAAGATCGCCGTCCTGCCCATCATCGACACCCTGCCGATGTACGTGGCCCAGCAGGAGGGTCTGTTCGCCAAACACGGCGTGGACGTCGAGTTCGTGCCCGTGGCCTCCGCTCCAGAGCGGGACCAGCTGCTGGCGGCAGGTCAGGCTGACGGGACGGTCAACGAGACGCTGGCCGTGATGCTTTTCAACAAGGACGCGGTCCAGATGCAGGTCGTGCGCTACGCGCTGCGTCCCACCGAAGGCTACGGCCACTTCTTCATCCTGGCCTCCGCTCAAAGTGGAATCGCCGCTCCCGCTGACCTGAAGGGCGTCGAGATCGGCGTCTCGCAAGGTACGGTCATCGAGTACGCCACCGAGCGCATCCTGCAAGCCGAAGGCCTGAGCGCCGACGAGATCAAGACCATCGCCGTGCCGAAGATCCCCGACCGAATGTCGCTGCTGGCTTCGGGCGAACTCAAGGCGGGCGTATTGCCCGACCCGCTGGCCTCGCTGGCCGCCGCTCAGGGCGCGGTCAAGGTCGTGGACGATTCGAAGTATCCGCAATACGGCTTCAGCGTGATCTCCTTCCGCAAGCAGGTCATCGACGAGCATGCGGACGCGGTCAAGGCTTTCCTGGCGGCCATCGAAGAAGCCACGGACCTGATCAACGCCGATCCGACCCAGTACAACTCGGTACTTAGCGAGCAGAAGCTCGTGCCCGAGCCGCTGATCGGCAAGTTTGCCGTCCCGCCCTTCCCCGCCGCAGGCATCCCCACCGAAGCGGAGTGGGCCGACGCCCTGGCCTGGGCCAAAGAAAAAGGCATGTTGAGCGCCGATGTCTCTTACGCGGATTCGGTCAACGGCTCCCTTCTTCCTTAGCCGAAAGCTGTTCCCGTTATAATGCGTGGGACAAGTCTATGGACTTGTCCCACATTTTCTTGTCATGATCCACACCCACGACCTCACCTTTGGCTACCCGCATCACGCGCCGCTCTTCCAGG
>CAZGFR010000216.1:0-1748 GCA_964524485.1 uncultured Anaerolineaceae bacterium
CGCAGCGTCAAGACCCAACAAAGCAACCCCCTGTCTCAGGCATGTTCCTGAATTATTCCAAGTAACATAAATTGGCTAACAGTAGTAATGACTTCAGTCGTTCATTTTCAGGCAAAAACGCGACTGAAGTCGCCACTACGTTGCTAGGCAATTATGGTTAAGCTGAATAGGATAAGGTTGCTTCGCCGCTAGTGCGGCCCGCAACAGCTTGCTGAGAATTTCGAGGTATTTATGCCTTTTGCACATATCACGGGTTGGGGCATGTCGGTCCCCGAGCCAGTGCTGACCAACGATGACATAGCGAAAATGGTGGATACCAACGACCAGTGGATCCGCGAACGGACGGGCATCCGCGAGCGTCACATCGCCCGCGAGAACCAGTTCCCGTCCACGCTGGGGGCCGAGGCGGCGCTCAAGGCGCTGGAGGTGGCCAACGTCCAGCCGACGGATGTGGACCTGATCATCTGCGCCACGTCCTCGCCCGAACACATCTTCCCCGCCACGGCCTGCCTGATCCAGGACCTGATCGGCGCGGACAAGGCAGGCGCCTTCGATCTCTCGGCGGCCTGTTCGGGCTTCATTTACGCTCTCAATATGGCGGCGCAGTCCATCCGCAGCGGGTCGATCAAGACTGCGCTGGTGATCGGTACGGAGACGCTTTCGCGCTTCGTCAACTGGAAGGACCGCAATACCTGCATCCTGTTCGGAGACGGTGCGGGAGCTTTTGTGCTGCAGGCCAGTGAACAGCCCGGGGGCGTCTTCTCGGCTGTGATGCGTTCGGATGGCTCGGGCGGGGACCTACTCTCGATCCCAGCAGGTGGGAGCCGTCATCCCGCCACCGAGGCCGCCATCCACGCGGGCAGCCAGTACATCCACATGGACGGGCGGGAGGTCTTCCGTTTTGCCACGCGTGTGATGGCCTCCTCGACGAAGGAGGCGCTCGATGTAGCGGGCTGGACCGTCGACCAGATTCAGCATATTGTCCCGCACCAGGCCAACATCCGTATCATCGAGGCGGCCGCGCGGGGACTCAAGCTCCCGATGGATAAGTTCGTCGTCAACCTAGAGCGCTATGGCAACACGTCCACGGCCTCGATCCCCATTGCGACGGTGGAGGCGGCGGTGAGCGGACGGATCAAGCCAGGCGACAAGCTGGTGATGGTGGGGTTCGGCGGCGGTCTGACCTGGGGCGCCCTGACCGCCGAGTGGACGGGTCCGCTGCCCTCGGAACGCAAGGTGAAGCCGCAGAAGGGATCGTCCCTGCGCCGCACGCGTTCGTTCCTGCGCCGTGTGCTGCGCTTTATCGACGGCCTGCTCTCGCCGCGCGAGTTGTAAGCATACCCAATTCAGTCCCTTTGTGGTAAAGTTGCGGCTGGCTGAACGCAGGCCATAAGCAAAGGAGAAAACATGTTGTTCCGTGATTTTGGCATTCCCGAATTACTGATCATCCTGGTGATCGTCGTCCTCCTGTTCGGCCCAGGCCGCATCGGCAAGATCGCTGGTGAACTCGGCAAGGGCATCCGCTCCTTCCGCGAAGGAATCGGCAAGGACGATGAGAAAAAGGACGAAGAGAAGAAGGAAGAGGATAAATAAAAAAGAGACCCCGTACGGGGTCTCTTTTTTGGTGATTCATGGATTTGACGAATCTTTTGTCTGTAACGTAGCTGAGATGGTCCTTGGGGGTATATCCAAGTAAATTAATATTAAGCCTTGACTATGCGGATCGAATTCTCTAAATTGAGCCAGGT
>CAZGFR010000217.1:0-1666 GCA_964524485.1 uncultured Anaerolineaceae bacterium
GCCGACCACGGCATGGCAATCATCTACTTCCTGCAAAGCGACGTCGTCCCGACGCTGCTGAAAGCGGGCGTTGAAGTCGTCGTCCTCACCGACGACGAAACCAAAGACAAGATTGCGGCGCGCTTCGCCCAACCCGGTCTCACCTTCGAGGGTCTGCGCCTCAAGCAGGCGGGCGACTACGCCAAAAAGGTCAGTCCGCGCCTGCAATCATTGCTCATCTATCTGCGCCGCGTCGGCGGCTCGCGCCGTATCAACACCGAGGCGATGGACAGTCACATCTGGGAGGTGTGGTCCGAGAACGGCTGGAAGTTCCGTCTGGGGGTGTGGATTCCCTCCGCGCTGATGATCCTCTTGCTGCGGAATTTTTCCTTCGCCCGCAAATGGCTGGTACAGATACAGAAGCGCTTCACGCCCAATCTGTATGCCGACCTCTTCGACCGATACCAGCCCGACCTGGTCATTGCCTCCACCCCGGGCTGGCGCATGGACCGCTACCTGCTGCGCGAATCCGCCCAACGGGGAATCCCGAACATGACCGTCATCGTCGGCTGGGACAATTCGTCCAGCTATAACGTCTCGGGCGCGGATGTCCAGTGGGCCACCTGCTGGTCGCAGCTCCAAAAGGATGAGCTGGTCCACGGCTCGGATTGGAAGCCCGAGCAGGTCAACATCGGCGGCATCCCGTCCTACGATGGATATTTCCGCAAGCAATGGCTCATGCCGCGCGAGGAGTATTTCAAGCTGCACGGCCTCGACCCGCACCGCAAGCTGATCTCGTACGCCAGCAGCTTCGTCCACTTTGCGCCGAACTACCCGAACATCGAAGCGCTGGCGAAGCTGGTCTCGTCCGACGCGCTGGCCGAGCCGTCGCAGTTGTTGATCCGCCTGCATCCCAGTCACTTTCAGGACAAGCCCAAGATCTTCGCCGACGAACGCGCGCAGGTCTTCGAACTGGAGAAGAAATATCCGCACGTGCACGTTGTCCAGCCTGTGGCGCTGGGCGGATCGCTCGGCTACTACGGCGGCGAGGACATGGACGAGAAGTCGTCGATGATGGCCTACTCGGATGTGGTCGTCACGGTCTACTCGACCATGCTGGTCGAGACCGCCGTCCACGACACGCCGATGATCGCCGCCACCCTCGACGTCCCTGGTGGCTGGAACAAACCGAACAAGTTTTCCCTGTCCCTCAAAGAGATCGGTGACTGGCCCACCCATCAGCGCTTCCGCCGCGCCAAGGCGGGACGTGTTGCCAAAGATGAAACCGAACTGCGCGATGCGCTCAATCTCTACCTCAAAGACCGCACCGTCGACGCCAGGGAACGCCGCAAATTCGTGGAGGATGAGGTCACCTTCACCGACGCCAGTTCTGGAAAGCGGACGGCGGAGTTTATTTTGAAAGTGCTTAACTCACCGCAGAGCCGCAAAGAACGCGGAGAAGAACCAAAAGAAACTCTGTGACCTCTGCGCCTCAGCGGTGTAAAACTTTGTGTTCCTTTGTGCCCTTCGTGGTAAAAATGAAAAAGAACATGTTCCTCTTCTACTTCTCCATTACCCTCGCCATCTGTTCGAGCGCGCTGTATCACTTTAGCGCCAAGAGCGTGCCGTCGAACATCAATTTTGCCATCTCGTTGGTGGTGACCTACGTCGTCGCGCTGGGAATCAC
>CAZGFR010000218.1:0-1651 GCA_964524485.1 uncultured Anaerolineaceae bacterium
ATGCCTCGCGCTATCGAACAGGGCAGATCATCGATCTGCCCTGTTATCTTATTTATCCTAATCCACGCCGTTGACGCCAGGCACGTCGCTGCCCACCGTGTGCAGGAGCGCCATGTTGGGGGTTCGCATCGCGCCGAGGGGGAAGCCACATAACAACGCCACCTGCTGCCCGGGCTTGATCTTGTCGCTTTTGAGCATGGCATTATCCACCTGTTTAAGCATGTCTTCGACCGTGTTGGCAAAGGGCACCAGGTGCGGTTCCACGCCCCACATGAAGGCCAGACGACGATAGGTCAGCTCATCGGGGGTGAAGGCCAGAATGTTGACCCGCGGGTGGGTCTTGGAAGCCAGTTCGGCGGTGCGGCCCTGCATGGTGAAGACCGCGATGGCGGCCACGTCTCGGTCGCGGGCGATCTCGTAGGCGGCGCGCACCATCGAGGCGGCGTCATTCTCTCCCAGCGACGAACGCGGCGGCTGTTTGCCCCACTCGCTGATATGCGACTCGGCCTCCAGGGCGATGCGTCCCATCATGGTGACCGCCTCGATGGGATACTCACCCGAGGCGGACTCCGCCGAAAGCATGACCGCGTCCGTGCCGTCGAAGATGGCATTGGCCACGTCCGAGGCCTCGGCGCGCGTGGGCAGCGGATTATGGATCATCGACTCGAGCATCTGCGTGGCCGTGATGACCAGCTTGGCGCGCGCATTGGCCGCCTGGATGATGCGCTTCTGCATGACGGGCACGGTCTCGGGCGGCATCTCCACGCCCAGGTCGCCGCGCGCCACCATCACACCGTCCACGATCTCCAGCACGCGGTCCAGTTCGGTGAGCACCTCAGGCTTCTCGATCTTGGCGATCAAGAGCGGCATGCGTCCCGATTTGCGGATCTTCTTCATCGCCGTGCGAACCTTGAGCACGTCATCGGCGGAGCGTACGAACGAGATGGCCACAGCATCCACGTCCTGCTGCATGCCAAAGACCAGGTCCTCCTCGTCCTTGGGGGTGAAACCCGCCACGCGGATGCGCACGCCAGGCAGGTTGATGCCCTTGTGCGAGGAAAGCGTCCCGCCCACGACCACCTTGGCCGTCAACGTGCGGGGCTGGGCGGTGACCACTTGAAAGGCCAGGCGGCCGTCGTCGAGCAGGAGGCGGTCGCCCACACGGACCGACTCGAACAACTCGGGAAAGTCCACGGGGATGGTCTGGTTGACGCATTCAGGCGCGGAGTCGTCGGCGGCATACAGGCAGACCACCTCTCCCTCGGTCAGTTGAAGCGGCACGGGTAGATTCCCGACGCGGATCTTGGGCCCCTGCAGATCCTGCAGGATGCCGACGCACTTTCCCAGTTTCGCGGAGATTTTGCGGATGGTGGCGATGCGTTCCGCATGCTGGGCATGCGTGCCGTGCGAAAAATTCATACGCGCCACGTTCATCCCCGCGCGGATGAGTTTTTCGAGGACTTCCTCGCTCTGGCTGGCGGGGCCGATGGTGGCAACGATCTTGGTTCGACGAGTCATGGAATAATACCTCCACAGGGATAACAGCGAGCCGCGGCAGAAGTTGCGCCGCGGCTCTGGTTGTACCACACTTTTCTCTAATTAAATCCAGTGCAATTCTTTGGCCTGCTTTTCGAGGTCCGCGCGGAAATCG
>CAZGFR010000219.1:0-1531 GCA_964524485.1 uncultured Anaerolineaceae bacterium
TAGATAGCCAGATTGGCTTGTAATTCTTTTTCCAGGGTGAATTGATGCAGGACCGTTTCCCGCGCCGCCCGACCGAGTTGGTCCCGTTTTTTGGGCTGATCCAACGCCTCAGCAATGGCCGCTTCGAGGCGCCCCGCCTCGTGGACAGGCACCAGCATCCCGTTGACCCCGTCCTGAATCACGTCCGTCACCCCGCCGACCGCCGTGGCGATAACCGTCTTGCCGCAGGCCATCGCCTCCAGCACCGCATTCGGCATCCCGTCCCGCAGCGACGGGTGGACAAAAACATCCATCAGCGCGTAGTAAGCGGGCAGGTCTTCGTGGGCGACATATCCCGTGACGATGATACAGGAATCGGGATGGGTACTTTGGAATTCGTCGAAGGTTTGGCGGTCTTCTCCCGCGCGGATCTCGCCTACGATGAGCAGGGTAGTGGGGCGGGTTTTATTGATTTGCGCATAGGCATCAAGGAGAGTGTGCAGTCCCTTTTTTTCGCGCAGTTCACCGACAAAACCTATAATGGTTGTGTCGCTCTGAGGGAGCGAGTTCATCGCGACCGACACTTGCACCGCACTGTGTTCGGTGCAGTGCAGGTGAGAGCCTGGTAGATTATGCCCGAGGTCCTCACCCGCACTTGCGCCAGGTGCAAGTGTCGCTTCGCTCAGGACGATACGGGGAGATAATCCCAACGCCTCTGCCAACGCCTCATTCCTCTCCATCGGCTTGAAACACTCTGTGTTGACTCCATTGGGAATTAAAACAATGTCCCGCTCCACGAATGCCTTTGCCTTGCGCGCCAGTTCCGTCGCATTGGTCGTGACCACGTCCGCATGTTGTAGGGCGTACATCACGTGCGAGAAGCGCGAGGGGTCGAAGGCGGCGCGCTCGACGTCATTGCCGCGGATGGAGACCACGCTGGGCAGGTTCAGGTATTTGCCTGCATAAACGGTGACGAAGCCTGCCTGCGGAAGGAAATATCCCTGCAATAGGTCGAATGGCTCGCGGCGATGCTCCTCGACGATCAGTTCGAACCAGTCGATCAGCGTATCGTCCACACGCTTGTGTGCGCCGAAGCGGGTGACGCGTACCCCGCCATCGGCGTAGGTCCGCCGCTCGGAGGGGAGCAGGCTCAAGGTCGGCGAGAAGGCGCGCACCTCATGTCCCGCAGCGGCCAGCAGGTGCCCCAATCGTCCTACCGAGATTGCAAGGCCGCCGAGGTCTGGTGTATACTTTTCCGAGAGCAAGGCAATTTTCATAGACGTTTATCAAAGGTGAACATGGCGAATCAGTGTGAAATGATTATTGGTTACCTGGTCCCGCACCGCTGCGAGAATCCCGCGCTGGGGACCTGCGTCAAATGCGGGCGCGGATTTTGCGATGAGCATACCAACCCGACCAAGGATGGTCGCGTGTGCCTGGCCTGTCAGCAGGGATTGGAGATGCCCGTGGCGCTGCCGATTGCTGCTGCCACTTTCTCGCCCGCCGACCTGGATACCTTTGGCCGTTCCAGCACCTGGGACGATGACGACAG